>JAUNHC010000005.1 GCA_030524175.1 Eubacteriales bacterium | reverse complement strand
AATAGCCCCTTATAGGGGCAGTGCAAGCCACCGGCTAAGCCGGTGGTCTTGACTGGTAATAGTAAAAGCAGAAAAGAAGTCCGGCATAACACCGAACTTCTTTTACTGTAGGAATCTTTTTAATCACCCAAACTGAGTTATTTAACAGTCAATTTTTTTGTATTGGACCATGTACTGAAAACCTTAGTTCCATTCTCACTCGTTCTGTTGTAAGCATGAAGTCCTGCGTAGTAAGTTCCCTTCGGTACCTTTGTAAATGTTGCAGTAACAGTATTTCCTTTAGTCACTTTCTTTACAAGTTTGCCGTAATTTACAGGGCGGTTTTCACCATTTACTTTCTTAACAGCAGATCCAAGAATGATATCATATCCTGTGGCATTAGCAGATTTTGTATAAGTAACCTTTACAGTTGAACCACTAACTGTTACATTTGTAACTACTGGCTGGTCTGGTGTAATGGATGATACAACGAATGGATAAGCATTAGACCAATCGCTGAATACTTTCTTACCATCTACACGTTTCCAAGCATGGCAGTATGCGTAATAAGTTCCCTGCTGTGTATAAGTAAATGCTGTCTGTGTTGTCAGGATATTCTTATTTACTTTATCATAGTCTTTGCTAGTGATACAGTTACGATCCTTGCTAATAACATAGTCATAACCTGTGGCGCCTTCAGATTCACCAGAAAGGACAACAGTAGCCTTGTTTCCGGCAACCTTGACATCAGTAATTACTGGTGCAGCCGGTTTGTCTTCTGGCTTTTGTCCTTCTGCGGCTACAGTTTTGGAACCAGTATAGTTCTTAGAGGTTGTGTTGGCTGTTACAGTATAAGTCTTGTCATCATTCTCTTTTACAGTATACTCAGTTTGAGGAACAGGAATGTAACCATTCATAACAGTTACAACTCCATTAACTGCTTTTACGTCGCAAGCATTGATATTCTTTTTATCAATTCCCCATTTAAGTGAAGAGTTACCTGTAGTTGTAGAAGAAACAAGTGATCCAGTATAACCATTAATACCTTCAATTACAACATCGAAGACTTTTCCATTTGTTACATCGGTATAAGTAGTTCCTCCGCTAAGAGATACCTTATAGTCGGTACCTTCGACTAATGTACTTCCGCCAATTTGAATAAGAATTTCAGGTTTTACGGGAAGTCCACCCGCATATGTTCCATTCTTAACAGATATATTTTGTTTTACAAATTCTACAGATTCGATAGAGAATGGGATAGCTGCTACAACACCCTTAATTACTGTACCATCTGCGGTAGTAATCTGGTTGGCTCCTGCAAATCCTACACCATCTTTTGCTACAGCGTATACATAAGCAATATTGTCAAAACCAGCGGTAACCTTCTTGCCAGTAATATTATCTGCATATTTGATCTCAAAATCATCTAAAGTTGCAGTCGTTTTATCGTTATTTGTTTTTGTAAGATTAGACAATAACGCTTTGGCAAAAGTCTTTGCATTTCCGTCGAATGTAAATTTCGAGGAACCATTAGCCGTAACCTGTCCGGAGCTGTTGAGAGTTGCACTATAATTCGCTGTTACTTTAATACCCTTGCTGTCATAAATATCAAGATCAGCCTTTACCTGTTCTTTGATAATATTGAATTCTGCAGTGATATTATCACCTGTAAAGTTTTTATTTCCCTCTACAGTTTTCAGAACCACGGTACCTTTTCCTGCTTCTACATTTGCACCATAAGATACGATTTCAAACTGGCTGGTAACATCATTTCCGTTTAAAGTTGCTTTAAAGCTACGAGGACGAACCTGTCTACCAGTATAGTCTTCATCTGATATTTCAACTTTTACATCGCTTGTTTTTGCTGCTGTTATAGCAAAAGTTGCGGTAGCATTTCCTGAATAATAAGGATCAATACCTTGCACTTTAATTGTACCGGTACCAACATTTACAGAATCTGTTACACTTACTTCTTTATACTCAATATCCTTATAAAGAACCAGCGGACCATCAATAACTGCATAATTAGGTGTAATCTTTCCGCCTGTATATGTATAGGTAGAAGGATTTACATTAAGCATGGAATCTGCCAGGGCTTTAGCTAATATTTCTGTATCTTTAGCAGCATTTACTGTAATCTTTACTCCATCAGTGGAGCCAAGAATATAGTTTTTATTGGTAACAGTAACAGATGCATGGATTTTATCATGAAGTTCGTTTACTGCATTACCAGTGGCAGAACCTGCACCATCTACAAAAGAATAATCTACAGAGTAATCGCTATCAGAAAGAGTTTTTACAACTTTTCCAGATGCATCCTTTGCCACTACTGTGACAGGGATATTGTACTGCTCTGCCTTAGTATAATTCTTGTTGTAGGAAATTGATTCCGGTACTGTAATATAAGCTGGCTGTACACTTAATGGAGAAATTACAAATGGCAATGCATACGTTTCTCCTGTATACTTACCGCTTAAAATTCTTATGTTTACATATGCCTGTGTTTTAATAGAACCTGCACTAATGGCACCGTTATAGGTTGCGGCGTCAATGTTATTTGTATAACTCACAATCTCCCATTCACTTGCCTGCAAAACCTCAGAACCGGCAGACCCACTAACTGTCAATGTTCCTAAATCATCTTTGGACGGGGTAATCGCGCTTCCAGTGTAAACTGGTTTATAGGTTGCAACATTAGAAACGGATGCTCCTGAAAGCACATTGCCCACTGTTGTTACATTAAATGTCTGGCTTCCTATACAGTTTCCGGCGGCTGTTGCAGTAATGGTAACAGTATATGTACCGGTTTGATCTAAAGCTGTCACATCTGCGCCTGAAGGATTTTTAGCAGTTATTGTATAATCGCTTGCTGCAAGATTAAGTGTAGTGCCGTCTATACCTTTTAAAGTGAGTGATCCAGCTAATGCAGCAACAGTAGTACCTGTTTGAATTTTTCCATTATTCACTGTAACTTGAGTTCCTGCAGTAGACAAATCACGTTTTGTGATGGTAACCTTTTGACTCGTTGTTAACGATGTTGGAAGAGGTGTTGCAGCTGCTACAAAGTTTTTCAGCTTTGATGTATCAATAGTTAAATCAACAGTCTGGCTTCCTACGGTCAGAGCACTTGTTTCTGCTTTAGTTATAGCAGAAGACAGATTGGCCCCACTTAACTTTCCATCAGCTCCACTGTTGGATGATTTTGATTCTGTTAATGCAACCTTATCTGATGGGATAGCTATTTTCGCACCAGTATACTGGTAACTTTGGCCTTCAGTTGCACTTGCGATAATATCACCTGTTGCATACGGTTTTGCACTAACATTAACTGTTTTGCTGATACTACCCTTATAAGCAGAATCACTATTTGCACTAACTGTAACAGTAATAGTTTCATCTTTATTTACAGCACTTGTAGATGTTACGGTATAATCTGCTGCAGCAACGGCTACATTTTTACTATCAGTAACAGCACTTACCGCACTGTTCGCAACAGACTGTGAAAAGCCATTATATATAGGTGATGCAGTTAAAGTAAAATCTTTTAAATCTCTCTGAGCCACGGTTACAGTAATACCGGTATTAATATCATAATCTGCAGCATTTGCAGCATTATCATAAACATAAAGAGTTAATGTTTTGCCAGCGAGAGTTTTGTCAGGAGTTATACTCATATCATCTACTGTTGTAGCATCATCATTTACTACAGCAATGCCGTTTGAGTCTAACCATCTAAATTTCCAGTTGCTCAGTTGAGTTCCGTCTTCTTTTTTCACAATAGAACCGGAGATTGTTGCTTTATCTCCCCATGTCACAGTACTTTTGTCAACGGATAAACTTACAGTTAAGTCACCCTGTCCAACAACAGATGATAATGGTGCGATATCTTCAGTTTCTTCTTCTGGTGCGAATACTTCAGCATTCTCTACAACCTCAGCCTCTACAGCTGCGCCATCAGAGAACAAATCCTCCGCAGCCCAAACCGGAACATTAGAAGTAGCCAGCATTGCTGCGACGAGTGAGATGCTCAGCGCTTTTTTTGCCATGCCCTTCTTTGTGTTTTTTAGTTTCGTCATGTTATAGTTCCCCTTTGGGTGGTGGAGGGGTTGTACTTTTATTTTTTCTGACGTTTTTATTTTGATATTTTAATTTTAGCATTGCAAATGAAAATTTTTATTTATTTTATATTCTGCATAGTTTATTTTTATCATACTTATATATACTTTAATTTTACACAATTTCGCAATGTGATTTCGCACAGTTTTTAACAAAATTTGTTTTTCTCCGATAAAATAATTTACACATACTTAAATATTTGTTATCGTAGTTGTGCTGACAAAATAGATATAGGTCAGTAATATTCACACAAAGGAGGAATTTTATGAAACGTATTAATGCTATTTATGCCAGACAGTCGGTGGATAGAGCCGATAGTATTTCTATTGAGAGTCAGATTGAGTTTTGCAGGTATGAGCTTAAGGGCGGTGCTTTTAAGGAGTATACGGACCGGGGGTACAGTGGGAAGAATACGGTGCGGCCGCAGCTTCAGCAACTGTTGCAGGATATTCGTAAAGGGGAGGTTGCCAAAGTTATTGTATATAAGCTGGACAGAATCAGCAGGTCGATTTTGGATTTTTCGAATATGATGGAATTGTTTCAGGAGTATCATGTGGAATTTGTTTCTTCTACAGAAAAGTTTGATACTTCTACACCTATGGGGAGGGCGATGCTTAATATATGTATTGTTTTTGCACAGCTGGAGAGGGAGACGATTCAAAAGAGGGTTAGTGATGCATATTATTCCAGAAGTCAGAAGGGATTTCGGATGGGAGGGAAGCCTCCTTATGGGTTTCGGGCTGAGGAGATCATGATGCAGGGAATCCATACGAAGAGGCTGGCAGAGGTGCCGGAGGAGTCTTGTGTTGTGCGGAAAATTTTTGATATGTATGTAAAGCCGGATACTTCTTATGGGGATATTACCAGGTATTTTGCATCTGAAGGGGTGTTGTTTCATGGTAAGGAGCTGATTCGGCCTATGTTGGCTCAGCTTTTGAGAAATCCGGTGTACGTCAGGGCGGACAGGGATGTGTATAGGTTTTTTAAGAGTCAGGGGACAGTAATAGCCAGTGGGGAGGAGGAATTTGACGGAGTTCATGGGTGCTATTTGTATCAGGGAAGAAATGTGAAAGAGGATAAGCTTCAAAGTCTGAAAGGGCAGATGCTGGTGGTTGCACCTCATGAGGGGTTGGTTCCGGCGGATATCTGGCTTCAGTGCAGGATCAAGCTGTTTGGGAATATGACCATTAAAGCGAATCGGCGGGCTGTGAATACGTGGCTTGCGGGGAAAATTAAATGTGGTCATTGCGGTTATGCTTTAATGAGTGTGAAAAGCCGCTCGGGTAGACAATATCTTAGATGTACCAAGAGGTTGAATAACAGAAACTGTCCGGGCTGCGGTAAGATTTATACTGCGGATGTGGAGGTATTTGTTTATAAACAGATGGTACAAAAGCTGCGGGATTCTCAGACTCCTCTTGGATATACTAAAGCCAACCAGAATCCGAGAATTACGAAACTAACTGAAGAACTGGATGAAATGGAAGGGGAAATATCAAGGCTCGTTGATTCCTTGATGGGAGCAGGCGGTGCATTGACAACGTATATTAACCGGAAAGTTGAGGAACTGGACCGGATAAGACAGGAAAAGCTTGATGAAATCATGCTTTTAGCCGGGGAGGTGGCTACACCGGAACAGCTTGAAAAGATTGTGGCTGACATCAGTGATTGGGATTCGGCAGATTTTGACGGCAAGAGGTTTGCTGTTGATAAGATGATCAATTATATCCAGGCATCAGCAGAGGGTATAAATATCCATTGGAAAATTTGATTTATGTTTACTGTATTATTAATAGGCAGGCTTGTAAAAGGTCTGCAGTGAGGATGCTATTGATTGAAAAAAATTCTATTCTGCGTATACGTTGGATTATACTGACACATATCTCTGAATATGATCGAACCAAAATCCCCCAACAGCATATTTTAAAATGATATTAAAATTTATATTGAGGATATTTATGGAAATTAAAGGAATTGATGTAAGTGCATATACAGGTGCAATTAATTATTCGGAGACTGCCGGAAGCGGTATAAAGTTTGCCATTCTGCGGATTACGGAGAGAGGCAATATATTAGACCCTACTTTTGAAAGTAATTACAGAGGATTCCGTGATAATAAGGTGAAGGTAGGAGTCTATAAGTTCAGCTATGCGCTTTCTGAGGATGAGGCCAGGGAGGAGGCAAGGAAGGTCCTGGAAGTATTGAAGGGCCGCGAATTGGAATTTCCTGTCTTTTATGATTTGGAATGGAGTAGGCAGCGGACTTTGCCCACGGATATGATAACAAAAATTGTCAAAGCTTTCCGTAAGGTTATTGTTGATGGAGGATATTTGTTTGGGATTTACTGTAATACAGACTGGTATTATCATGTTCTGGATACAGCCAGTCTTCCTTATGAATATTGGCTTGCAGCCTATTCTTACAACGACAGAGGAATTTTGATTGAATCACTCAGGCCGCCTGTAGGTGTTGGCTGGCAATACAGCTCCAAGGGGCAGGTGCCCGGGATTCAGGGTTATGTAGATCTTGATGTGTTCTATAAGGATTACTCTGGAGACAGGCCGGATCATGATAAAGAAAAATATAAGATTTACACTGTAAAGGCCGGAGATACTCTTTCGGCAATTGCTGAGAAATTTGACACAACAGTGAAAAAGCTGGCGGAAATTAATCATATTGATGATGTAAATTTAATTTTTGTGGGACAGAAACTGAAGGTTCCTGTGAAAAAGCCGGTCTATAAGGTTTGGGTTGGAGAGTGTACGGCTAACGGTGTAAATGTGAGACGAGGGGCCGGCATTGCTTACGCTCCTATTAAAGGGTATCCTTATTTGAATGCGGGAAATCTTGTTGATGTTATAGGTGAGAAGCGTGCAAAGGATAAGGTGCTTTGGTATCATGTGCTGATCGCCAATAAGTATAAAGGGTATGTACGGCATGATTATATTAAACGGGTTTAGGCAGCAGGATATATGCTGCATATTGTCTTGTAAATCACCATAAAATAGAACAAATATTATCAGGCGGACCGATATGACATATTTATGGGGCGGAATGATTTTGCTGGGGATTTTATATGGTACAATAACCGGGAATCTGCAGGCTGTGACAGAGGCTGCTATTTCATCATCTAAGGAGGCAGTGACTTTGTGTATCTCAATGGCCGGCATTACGGCTATGTGGACTGGGATGATGAAAATTGCAGAGATGACCGGGCTGGTAGAGCAGTTGTCACGGGGGCTGCGTCCTGTACTCCGTTTCCTTTTTCCTCAGCTTGACCCGGATTCCAAGGCGTGCAGATATATTTCCCTGAATTTCTTGTCAAACCTTCTGGGGCTTAACTGGGCAAGTACCTCGTCCGGCCTTATGGCATTTAAGGAACTTGACCGTATCAACAAAGAGGACTGTAAAAAGCTTGGAACCAATGGAAAAAGGGCACCCCATATTGCCAGCCCGGCTATGTGTACCTTTCTGATCATCAATGTTTCCTCGCTGCAGCTCATTCCTGTGAATATGATAGCCTACAGGACTCAATATGGAAGTGCTCAGCCGGCCGCTATTGTAGGGCCGGCGATTATAGCTACCGGTATCAGTACTTTAGCGGCGGTTGCTTTCTGCTGGTTTATGAATAAAAGGACACGATCCGGCGGAAAAGTGTAGAAATTTGTTAAAGAATCTATGTTAGTTATGGCATCCCCCCACTGATTTTGTTATAATAATCATAAATACTGCTGGCAGGAGGGTGGATACCAATGGATTGGAGAGATTATTGTGTGGATGAAATGGCAAAGCACAGATGCTTTTCATCAGCAATGCATAAGAAGCGATTTATTGAGATGTTTGAAAAGGTGCAGTCGGAACCTTTTTTTACCAGGGAGATTTGTAAGTGTTTGTTTTTGGCTGCCTGGGAGAGAAAATATACAAATGAAATGGAAGAAATTCTGGATGGTTTGATCAAATCCAAGGCAATGGATGCCAGAAAGCTGGCCGGGACAAGGAAGAATAGAAGCATTACACCCAATGAGAAAGAGATATATAAACTGGCTCAGGAGTTTCTGGACAATCCGGGCCAGACTCCGGATGAGTCGTGTCTCATAAAACTGTCGAAAGCATGGATCCCGCTGGGAGATTGTGCGCTGCAGGTCAGTGAGATCATAGACAGTTTGTAAACGTAAGGTTTTGGGTATGCATATGCGGCATGTTGTCATGTATGACTGTGAACGGTGAGGATTTTATTATGAAGGCAAAAGTGTTATAAGTCAGAGGGTATCGTGTGCCCTGCGTACGTATCTGAGTTAATTAAGTTATATTTGACAGTTGTTTGCAGGAATAATTAAATATGGTCAGCCATATGGTATCATAAGGGAAAAGGCAGGAGGTTTCATGAAAATACTTTCTTACCTGTCAAATCTTATGATACCTTTTTTATTGTTTTATGTTGTTGGGTATGGGTTGCTTTCACGTAGGGATATTTACAGAGATTTTTTGGACGGGGCAAAGGATGGATTAAAAACAGTGGCAGGAATCGTGCCTACGCTGATCGGTCTTATGACGGGTGTGGGGATTCTGAGGGCATCGGGGTTTTTGGATTTTATCGGAGACTTGCTGGGTAAGGTCACAGGGCATATTGGCCTGCCGCCGGATCTTGTTCCTTTGACTGTGGTCAGGATGTTTTCTTCAAGCGCTGCCACCGGATTATTGCTGGATATTTTTAAGGAATTTGGCACAGATTCTGTCACAGGATTAATGGCGGCAATCGTTATGAGCTCTACTGAAAGTGTTTTTTATTGTATGAGCGTATATTATGGTTCCGTTAAGGTAGAAAAAACCAGGTATACTCTTCCTGGAGCAATTTTAGCCACAACTGCCGGAGTGGGGGCTGCGGTGTGGATCGTGAGCAGCTTTATGTAGAATTATGTGGGAGGACAGGATGGTTACGATTAGTCTGTGTATGATAGTGAAGGATGAAGAGGCTGTGCTGGGCAGGTGCCTGGATTCGGTGCGGGATGTGGCTGATGAGATTGTGATCGTGGATACTGGATCACAGGACAGGACAAAGGAAATTGCAGAGGAATATACAGATAAAGTTTATGATTTTCCGTGGCAGGATGATTTTGCAGCTGCCCGGAATTTTTCTTTTTCCAGGGCAGCGATGGATTATTGTATGTGGCTGGATGCAGATGACATATTGAGGGACAGGGAGGAAGAGAAGCTTCTTGATTGGAAGAAAAAGGCGGACGGAAGCGTAGATGCTGTTATGCTGAAGTATGTTACCGGGATGGATGATGAGGGACAGCCAACTTTTTCTTATTACAGGGAAAGGCTGTTGAAAAGAAGCCGGGGATTCCGGTTTGAGGGGTGCGTACATGAAGCCGTCACTGTTTTTGGGAAAATAGAACATTTGGATATATCGGTTGAGCATCATAAGGTGAAGGCGGGGGACAGTGACAGGAATCTGCGGATTTACCAGTCTATGAGGCACAGAGGAGTAAAATTTGGCCCCAGAGAGATATATTATTTTGCACGGGAGCTGTATTATCACATGATGTATGTGGAAGCTGTGGATAAATTCCGTGAATTTTTAGATTTCCGCGATGCCTTTGTGGAAAACCAGGTGGAGGCCTGCAGGATGGCTGCTTATTGCTGCTATAAGCTTGGGCAGGAAAAGGAGGCTCTGGATTTTTTGCTGCGCGGGTTATGTTACCGTATCCCAAGCGGAGAGCTGTGCTGTGATCTGGGCAAGCATTTTCTGGACAGACAGCTGTGGGAGCAGGCTGCATTCTGGTATGAGGCTGCGCTTCGGGTTCCTAAGAAGGATAAGGCAGGCGGTTTTATTTTGGAGGACTGTTATGGATATCTGCCTTGCCTTCAGCTCAGTGTTTGTTATTATAAAATGGGCAATATCGCAAGAGCCAGAAGTTATCATGAGTCAGCGGGGAAGTGGAAACCTAACGGCAGGGAGTATTTACGGAATAAAGTTTATTTTCGATAAGAGAACAAAAAAGAAAGTAACATCTGTAAAATTTACACATATTCTAGATAGAGCAGAGTTTGTCATAAGGAGACAGTGTACATGGCTTTTTTTAGAAGAAATTGTAACAATGAGAATTCTGAAGTGGATGAGTGCAGCTGTGGCTGCGGCTGCGGAATTCCCGGACCGGAAGGACCAAGGGGATGTACCGGGGCAACGGGGCCTAGAGGATGTCCGGGACCGGTAGGTCCAAGAGGTCCTCAGGGAGTTCCCGGCGTAACAGGTGCTACCGGACTCCAAGGTCCCCAGGGAGTTCCCGGTGCTGCCGGTCCCACTGGCCCTCAGGGACTTACCGGTGCCATGGGGCCCATAGGGCCGCGAGGATTGGCAGGAGCAACCGGTCCCAGGGGAGCAACGGGTGCTACGGGAGAAGCTGGCCCGAGGGGAGCGACAGGTGCTACAGGAGCAACTGGCCTGAGGGGAGCGACAGGTGCCACGGGAGAAGCTGGCCCGAGAGGCGCGACAGGTGTTACAGGAGCTGTGGGTCCGAGAGGCGTGACAGGCGCTACGGGAGCCACAGGTCCCAGAGGATTGGAAGGAGTAACGGGGGCCACAGGCCCCAGGGGTGCAACTGGTGTTACAGGCCCTGCAGGTCAGGCTTATCAGCCGGATGATGTTGTCACATCTAATGCGGTACCGCAGGCACTGGCAGCAGGGGCTCCGGTAGTTTTTGGGGCAGATATTGAGAGGCAGGGTTCCAGTATTGCTCATTCCCAGGGTTCTGCTGATATACTTATCAATAAGAGCGGTCTTTATATGGTTTATTATAATGGTGCAGTTACAGGCTCTGAGGGAGGGACATATCCGTTGACAGCGGCTATGGCAATCTATCAGGACGGTCAATCAGTACCGGATTCCAGGTTCTCAGTTACATTGCCGGCAGCAGGAACTCAGGAGGGTGTCCATGGGAGCGCTGTAATCCGGGTGAGTGAGGGGACTTCAGGATTGCCAAGTACATTACGTCTGGTAAATGAAACAGAAGGCGTTACCTGGAATTATGCTGAGATCATTGTGGGGAAATCCTTATGATAACCAGCCACATTAAAAATACCAGTGAGTAAAGCCAGTGGGCAATATCAATGAGTAAAGTCAGAGGACAATACCAATGGGTAATGTCAGTAAGCGATATCATTGAGTAAGCCAGTGGCAATATCAATAAGCAATACCTGTCAGCGTAAAGCTGCTGGTTAGTGAAATGCCGGTGGCAGAACAGGATGACCAAAATGAGAAGAAGCCAATAAAGTGGAGGCCCCAGGCAAATTGCCGGGGCCTCCTGATCGTATACCTGGCCGGTATGCATTGGATCCTTTTGGTTTCAGATAAGTTCCTCATTTTTTTTGATCATTTCCCGTATGATGTTCTGAGTGTAGGCGCCCAGATGCTTCTTGTCTTCCTTGTCCAGGTCGTCGGGATAGATGGGCTTTCCGTATTCCACAATTACGTGACAGGGTTTGATTTTGGGAAAATGCGCTTCGAAAATTTCAGCTGTGTTGCACATGGCAACAGGAATGATAGGGCATTTGGCTTTGGTTGCAATTTTAAAGCTTCCTTCATGGAAGGGGAGCATGTCCAGCTCGCTGTCATTATCATTGCGGGTTCCTTCGGGGAAGATACAGATAGAAATGCCGGATTTCACTTTTTCTATTGCTTCCAGGATGGTTTTCAGACCCTGCTTGATGTCGTCACGGTCAAGAAAGAGGCAGTGCAGATATTTCATCCAATTTGATAAAAGAGGGTAGCGCAGCATTTCTTTTTTTGCAATGTAGCCGGTGCGCAGGGGGCAGTGGCAGTAGGTCAGCAGGATGTCATAATAGCTTCTGTGGTTCCCGATGTAGAGAACAGGTTTGTCCTTAGGGACGTTTTCTTCTCCGATAACAGTTACGTCCACTCCGGTGATGCGCAGAAGAAAGCGGAATTCCGCCTGTACGATCCGCAGGGAGCTGAAATCTTTTTTCAGCGGGGAGAATTTTCCTACGATCCATTCTACGATAAGGACCGGGATAGAGAGTATCAGAAATCCGACCACTCCGATACAGGTAAATATAAAACGAATCATATCCATTTCCTTTCCAGGTCAAAAATGACCAATGTTCACATAAGGATATTATACGTAATTTTTTAAATAGTTGCAATAAATCTTTTTCCTCTTACATAGAATAATTACTAAGTAACTGACAGGTTACTGTTCAGATGTCCGGAATTGCAGAACGCGGTGCCGGCAGAGTGAACGGTAACGTTGATAGGAGTGGCATTATGAAAAAGACAGTCTCCCTGTTTTGTCTGGCGGCTGTGGTGATGACGTTGCTTAGCGGATGCCAGTTTGTCCATATGGAGGAAACTCAAAAAACGGCATTGGATTATACGGTTGTGAAGCAGGAGGATATTCCGAAAGAGGTGGTGACGCTTATAGAGGAAAAGAAGGCCAAAGAATTTCAGATGACTTATCAAAGCGGGGATTATTTATATTTGATCAAGGGATATGGGCAGCAGATGAGCGGTGGATATAGTATTCAGGTGGAGGAACTGGCGCTGTCTGAATCCGCTGTTTTTTTTACAACGAAGCTTTTAGGCCCTTCGGACAGCAGTCAGGGAGGGGAGCCGTCCTATCCGTATATTGTAATAAAGATGCAGTACCGGGAGGAACCGGTACAGTTCCAGTAACCGGTTAACAATCAGCTGGCGGAGAATTTTCCGGAACAGCGCTCATGAATTTGCAGAAAAGGAGAATGAATCGTGGAATTAAGAAAAGAAAGTGTACAGATGCTTCGTGTAAAGAGTAAGGCTACCAGCCAGGTGACTTTTGATGCTGATTATAATGTTCCGGATGTGAAGCCTGATATCGGACGGATGATCCAGAATAAGGGTGATGTATCCATGGAGGAGGTGCGGCTCAATGACGGCCATGCATTTATTAAGGGAAGCCTGAACGTGGACTTACTTTATGTGGGCGAGGAGGAGGGAAAGGTGTACAGCCTGTCTGCCAAGCTCCCTCTGGAGGAAACGTTGAATCTTGAGGGCATTGTCAGCGGCGACAAAATGTGTCTGAAATGGGAGATAGAAGATTTAAGCTTACATCTGATCCATTCCAGGAAACTGAATATAAAAGCCATTGTGACCTTTTTTGCAGTAGTGGATGAGCTGGCAGGTATACAGCTTCCCGTGTCACTGCAGGATGACAATATATCTGTGAGAAAGAAAAGGGTACGCCTGATGAGCCTTTGTGTACATAAAAAAGACACACTGCGCATCAAGGACGAAATTACCCTTGCATCCAATAAGCCTAATATCCAGGAGCTTTTATGGCATACCGTAGAGGTGAGGGGGCTGGATCTGCGGCCTGAGGATAATGTAGTGAAGGCTAAGGGGGAATTGTTTGTCTTTTCCCTTTATGTGGGGGATGATGAGGGGAATCCTCTTCAGTGGCTGGAGTACTCCCTTCCTTTCAGCGGTGAGGTGGAATGCGGGGGCTGTACAGAGGAGCTTATCCCGAATATAGAAGTATCTGTCATGCATCAGGGGATTGATGTGAAGCCGGATGCGGACGGGGAGGAGCGTCTCCTGAATGTGGATGTGGTCCTGGAGCTGGATATGAAGCTTTACCGTGAGGAGGAGCATGATTTGATCCTGGATGTGTACACTCCTCTTAAAGAGTGTATCCCTCAGGTTCATACCGAGGCTTTGGAAAGTCTTTTGATCCGTAACTTTTCCAAGTGCAGGCTTTCGGACAGGGTGGAGGTGAAGGAGACACAGGGGAAAATCCTGCAGCTTTGTCACAGCCAGGGTAAGGTGAAGATCGATAAGACGAAGATTGTGGAGAATGGCATACAGGTGGATGGAATCGTCCTTATGAAGGTATTATATATTGTGGGAAATGACGACATGCCGTTCTACTCCATGGAGGCCATGATACCCTTTACCCATGTGGTTGAGGCAAGGGATATCACAGAGGACAGTGTTTATTATCTTCAGGCTGATCTGGAGCAGTTGTCCACAACCATGGTTGACAGCAGTGAGATAGAGGTAAAGGCGACGGTAAGCCTGAATGCATTGGTGATGCGCCGTGAGGAGGAATTGATAATTGACAGGGTGGAGGAAAGACCCCTTGATATGAAAAAGATACAGAGCATGCCCGGAATTACAGTCTATATCGTAAAGCCCAGAGATACCTTGTGGGATATTGCCAAAAGGTTTTACACGACTGTGGATGAGATCCGGTCTCTCAACGAGCTGGCGGACGAGGAGGTGCATCCCAGCCAGCCCTTGCTTCTGGTGAAAAAAGTGGGCGGCTGACGGTATTTAGTTACTGGTTACAGAGAGGTCAGTGAAAGTGTATATCAGGAATCAGAAAATGAACCTGAAAATGGAAGGTATTTTACGGTTGAAATCTATCAGGAAATCATATAAAATGAAAATATAGGAATACTGTATACAAAGTACAAAAGACGACCGGAGGGACTTATGCGTTTACGAGCATTGGCGAAAATCAATTTAGGTCTTGATATTCTCCGTAAGAGAGATGACGGATATCACGAAGTCCGGATGATCATGCAGACGATCCAGATGTATGATGTTCTGGATATACACAAGACTGAGAGACCAGGGATATCTCTTTGTGTCAATCTTCCTTATATTCCATCTGATGAGCGGAACCTGGTATATAAGGCAGCTAAGATACTTATGGATGAGTTTGGGGTAAATGAGGGGATTTCCATAAAGCTTGACAAGTTTATTCCTGTGGCTGCCGGAATGGCAGGCGGGAGTTCAGATGCAGCGGCGGCATTCGTGGGCGTGAACCGGCTGTTTAATCTGGGACTTAGTGAACAGGAGCTGATGGAAAGAGCTGTCAAGGTAGGGGCAGATGTGCCCTACTGTATTATGCGGGGTACTGCACTGGCGGAGGGGATCGGAGAGAAGCTTACCAGAATCCCTCAGGTGCCCAAATGCTACGTACTTGTGGGAAAACCGGGCGTGAACGTATCCACAAGACTGGCTTATGAGAATCTGGATCTGTCAGATGTTGGCAATCATCCGGATATTGACGGAATGATCGAGGATATCCGCAATGGAGACCTGTACGGAATGGCCTCCAGGATGGGAAATGTGTTTGAACCTGGAATTATCAGAAGATATCCTGTGATCCAGGAGATTAAGGATTTGATGGAAGAGGGGGGCGCGCTTAAGGCGCTGATGAGCGGAAGCGGCCCTACAGTATTCGGTATATTCGATGACGGGGGTAAGATGGAGGCTGCGGCAGCTATGCTGCGCAGCAGTAAGCTGGCGAAGACGGTGTTCGCCACAGAAGTTTACAACAGATAAAAGTTAACCAAAGGTGTGTGACAGATGTTGGCCGGATCCGCGTTCTGCGGATGGAACCGAATGGAGGAGATACGAATGACAAGTGATTTTTCCGTGCATATGGATGAATATCTGCCGCTGAGGGACGTAGTCTTTAATACTTTGCGTCAGGCAATTTTAAAAGGTGAGCTGAAGCCTGGGGAGAGACTTATGGAGATAGCCCTGGCTGAGCGGCTCGGAGTAAGCAGGACCCCTATCCGTGAAGCTATGCGCAAGCTGGAGCTTGAGGGTCTGGTGGTGATGATTCCCCGCAGGGGAGCGCAGGTGGCGAATATCACAGAAAAGGATTTAAATGATGTTCTGGAAGTGCGCATCGCACTGGAGAACATTGCTATTCAGAAAGCGTGCTCATGTATGACAGAGGAGGACATGGGACGCTTGTGGGTGGCTGCCAAGGAATTTGAACGGACAATGGCAGAAGGAGATTTGGTGCGTCTGGCGGAAGCAGACGTTACTTTTCATGAGATCATATACAAGTCTTCGGATAACCGAAGGCTTCTTCAGGTGCTTAATAATCTCAGGGAACAGATTTACAGATACCGTGTGGAATATCTCAAAGAGGAAGAGACAAGAAAGGTTCTTGTGAAAGAGCATGATGAGCTTACCAGGGCCATTAAGGACCGTGATGTAGAACGGGCTCAGGAGATATCCTTCAGGCATATTGAGAATCAGCGGACTGCCATAATCCAGTCCATACGTGCGGAGAACGAAGCCAGGGAAAAGCTTGGAAACCGTAAATAAAACAGCAGAATTTGGTTATTCTAAGAGAGATGTGACAGTGCATCTCTCTTTTTTTGATACTAGTACTCCACTTTGTTTTATATATCAGGCGGATACTGCCGCTAAAAATACGAAGGGAAAGAAGGATATGGAGAAGACGAGAATTTCCGCAAATCTGCGGGAGAATGAAAAATATATCAGAGAACGCTGTGAGAATTGTGCTGATATTCTGATCCGGCCCATGAAGCTTGGGGATGAGCGGAAGGTAGACTGTCTGATGGTATATATTGAAGTGGCTGTCTCCAATATGATGCTGGATGATTCTGCAATAGGAAAGCTGGTGAATCATTTCTGGGAGGTTTCACCTGATAAAATCCAGGAGTTTGTTCAGAATAACAGTCTTGGAATTGCTGACGTGAAGAAACTTCCTACTATGGAGGAAGCTTTTGCTGCCATGCTGGCAGGAAATGCTATTTTCTTCCTGGACGGTTACGATCAGGCCATGAAAATTTCCAGTAAGGGTTATCCTAACATGGGTGTCACGGAGGCAGAGACGGAAAAAGTTCTCCGGGGATCCAAGGAGGGATTTTCTGATGGTGTAAAGACTAACTCTGCTTTGGTGCGGAAGCGCATACGTGATACAAGGCTTAAGGTGGTGGAGCATCAGATTGGCACCCGTTCCAACACCATGGTGCAGATGCTGTATATTGACGATCTGGTTCACGAGGAGCTTCTGGAGGATATAAAGGAGCGGATGGAAACCTTTGAGATTGACGGGATCATGGACAGCGGAATGCTGGAACAGCTCACAGAGGACAGCTGGCTGTCTCCCTTTCCCCAGTTCCAGACAACAGAGCGGCCGGACAGGGCGGCCCAGGAGCTGCTTAACGGGAAGATTGTTATTTTGTGTGACAATTCACCGGTGGCGCTGATTCTTCCGGGAGCTTTTAACAGTTTTATGGAGAGCAGTGAGGACTGGTATAACCGTTTTGAGATGGCATCCTTTCTTCGAGCGCTCAGATATCTTGCCATGCTGACGGCAACCCTTCTGCCGGGCATTTATCTGGCAGTTATCCGTTTTCATACCCAGATTCTTCCAACGAACCTGATTCTTTCTTTTGCAGAGGCAAGGGAGGGTGTACCTTTTTCCAGTGTGGTGGAGCTATTATTCTTGGAATTAGCTTTTGAGCTTATCAGGGAAGCGGGTGTCCGGATTCCGGGTTCCCTGGGTAATGCCATCGGAATTGTTGGCGGTCTGATCATCGGGCAGGCAGCGGTAGAGGCAAACCTTGTAAGCCCTATTGTGGTTATGATCGTGGCGTTAACGGCCTTGGGCTCGCTGGCAATTCCAAATGAAGAATTTGCCTCTGCATTCCGGCTGCTGAAATATTTTTATCTGCTGTTGGGAGGATATCTTGGCATTTATGGAATCGTGCTTGGGGTCTATCTCACGGTTTCCCATCTTGCGGGACTGCTGAGCTTTGGACTGCCTTATCTCGTTCCCTTTGTAAAGAAGGAACCGGAGCATGATGTGGGGAACGGTATTTTCAGGATACCTTTGCGCAGAAGAAGACAGAGGCCGGTATATGCCAGAAAAGAGGAAAGCTTACGCCTGAAAAGGAGGGATGAATAATGAAGTTTGCAGAGAACAATAGAATATCCCACAGACAGCTTTACCGCCAGATTATTCTTACCTTCCTTGCACCTTTTTTGCTTTGCTTGTTTGGCAAGGGGCGGGTTTTGGGGGTGAGCGGCATCGCAGGTACGGCGGCTGCCCTGGCAATCTTATCATTTTATGTGATTTTTCTTATCCGCCTTGCACCTTACTATACTGATCTGAAGAAAGCTGCAGGCGGGATATTGTCCAGAATTATAGGTGTGTTTTTCATTGCTTACGTGCTTCTGACCGGGGCTTATCTCCTGGCTCTTCTTGAGACGATCGTGCCTGCCAGCCTTGTGACCGGAGTTCCGGGAAGGTGGATTTCTTTCTTTGCCATTCTTGTGTGCAGCATGGGCACCCACAGGGGAATGCAGCGTAGGGGCAGGATGGCCGAGGTTTCGGGGGCGCTTCTTCTGGGTGGGATTTTACTGATGATGATTCTCTGTGTGGGACAGGGGAAGGTTTCTTACCTGCAGGAGATGGCGGCAGGGTCACAGTTGACAGGAGAAAATTTCCTTCAGAATACTTATGGGATTTTGTGTGCTTTTTCCGGCATAGGCCTTTTGCCCTTTGCCTTGGAACATGTGGAGAAACAGGGAAGTGCAGGGAAACCCACTGCTCTTGGGATTCTTACCCTGGGAGGGATACTTCTGGGTATGCAGCTGCTTCTTCCCGCAGTCTTCGGGTGGAAACGGCTTTTGGCTGAGCCGTATCCTGTACTCCCGCTTTTGGCGGGGGCCAATCTTCCGGGAAATGTTCTGGCACGGTTTGATGTGCTGTGGATGGGATTTCTTCTTTATAGTCTTATGTTTGCCATCGGGAGTCTTCTGCACTACGGTCATCAGGTGATTCGGAAAGCACATTTGGGCAATGGAAGGTATTGGATGGCGGCAGTGATATATCTGCTGTCTGTATGGGAATTTGGAGGAATGGGCATAGAAGATTATTACGGAGCTTTTTTATGGTATGTGTTTGTGCCGGGATTACTGGTGATACAATTATTTCTGATGTTCCGGGGAAAGGCACGATGGAAAAAGAAGGCGGCGGCAGCCGTTTCAGCAATGTTATGTATGTGCCTGTTTCTCGGCGGCTGTGCTGGTGTTGAGCCGGAAAAAAGAATGTATCCTCTGGCATTGGGGGCAGATGCCTATGAGAATGGTTTTGCCCTCACTTATGGCACACCTGATCTGCCGAAATCCACAGGGCAGGGAAAATCTGAGGAGGACGGCGGCGCCCAGGTTCTGACCATAGAAGGGGCGGATTTTCAGGAGATAGAGTCCGTATATAACCGGTCCCAGGAAAAGTACCTTGATATGGGACATCTGCAGATCCTTGTTCTCAGTAATGAGATAATAGAGGATGGGAGATGGCAGAAACTTCTTGCATATCTGGAGGATGAGCCTTTTGTAGGGGAAAATGTTTATGTTTTCCGGGCTGAAGATGCCAGGGAGGTATTGAGGTGGCAGGGCGGCCAGGGGACGTCTGTGGGAGAGTATGTTCAGGGACTTTTGGAGAACAGGAACGGGGGAGAACAGAAGCGCGGTGTCACACTGCGGCAGCTGTATCACCAGAAGTATGAGACAGAGAGTCTGCCCCAGCTTCCGGAAATACGTATTATAAATAAGGAAATACAGGTATTTCTGGTATAAAATACAAGCCGGTGTCAATACTCCTGATATAAAGTAACAGGAAGTTATCAGGAGGAATAAAATGAATTGGTTAAAAGATAGAAAACACAAAATAACAGTGTCCCTCATAGCCGGCCTGGCAGCGGCTTTGCTGGCATCAGGGATGCCTGAACAAATAGAAAAGAGCAATTCCCTTGCATGGTGGGGAGTTATGTATCCCAAGTTCTGTTTTGCGCAGCCCATGGAAGAATCCGGGCAGTCTGACAGCGGCCGGAATGCAGAGCAGCAAGCCGGCGGCAGCCAGGAGCATATGGATGGAAGTAATACGGGGAGAAAAGTGAAGATCTCCTTCTGGCTTGCGAAAGCCCTTGATTGGTGATAGAATGAAATGAACAACCAAGAGAGATGGAGAAAGACAAATGAAAATAGACAGAAATGCGCCGGTGGGTGTATTTGATTCCGGCGTGGGAGGACTGACTGTTGCAAGGGAAATCATGCGAAACCTTCCTTCGGAAAAGATTGTATATTTTGGTGATACGGCGAGAGTTCCCTATGGAAGTAAATCAAAAGAGACTATTATCAGGTACTCCCGCCAGATCATCCGTTTTCTTCAGGGGCAGCAGGTGAAGGCCATTGTGGTTGCCTGTAATACCGCCAGTGCTTTTGCTCTGGAAGAAATAAGGAACGAGCTTGATATTCCCATACTGGGAGTGATCGAGCCGGGCGCCAGAGTGGCGGCACAGGAGACAAAAAATAAACGTGTGGGCGTGATCGGAACTGTGGGAACTGTGGGAACCGGCATTCATGAGGATTACCTCAGGAGGCTGGACCAGGAGATTACAGTTATCGGGAAAGCATGTCCTCTGTTTGTGCCGTTGGTGGAGGAAGGCTGGCTCCATGATCCGGTAACGATTGAGGTGGCATCCAGATATCTCAGAGAATTACAGGAAAAAGAGATTGACACATTGATCCTGGGCTGTACGCACTACCCCCTGCTGCGTTCTGTCATACGCCAGGTGATGGGTGATGATGTACGCCTGGTGAATCCGGCTTATGAGACGGCACTGGAGTTGGGACGGCTATTAAAGGAAGAGAACCTGTTAAGTGCCGGTAAGGAACAAGAGGAATTTCCATATCGTTTTTATGTCAGTGATCTTGCGGAGAAGTTTAAGGACTTTGCCAACTCAATACTGCCATATGATGTGGAAATGACACAGAAGATCGATATAGAAAGATTTTAGGAGAAACATATGGAAAAAGAAGTGTTGATTCATGTGCGCGGGCTTCAGGTGCTGGACGAGGACGGACAGCAGGAACCGGTAGAGATCGTGGTCCCGGGGGAATATTACTTCCGTAACGGCAGCCATTATCTGCGCTATGAGGAAATGATGGAGGACTTCCCCCAGGCTACAGTGAATTACATAAAGATGTCCCCCAAGGGTATGGAAGTGAGAAAAAAAGGCCTGATCAATGTCCACATGGTTTTTGAACAGGGCAAGAAGAATATGACGTATTATACAACACCTTACGGAACGCTCCAGATGGGGATCGCTGCGACGAACCTGGAACTTAAAGAGAGCGAAGAGAGCATTAATATGAAAGTTGATTATGCACTGGATATGAACCAGCAGCATGTGGCTGACTGCTTCCTGGCGATTCAGGCACAGCCGAAGGATTCAAAGGAGTTTACGTTATAAAGTAAATAAAAACTGCTGTCTGACGGGAATATCCCGGGTTTGCACAGTAGGTCACAGAGTGAACATCAAAAATAAATAAACCGCTGCCGGATTAAATCCAGCAGCGGTTTATTTGTGTGCCCTTGGGGAACACGTATCGTCATTTATTTATTAAACATCCGTTTGAAAAAGCCTTTTTTCTTCTTAGCCGGAGCTTCCAGCGGACCTCTGATACCGCGGACGCCTACTATGTATAATCCGCTGACCTCTGCCTTAATTTCTTTTTTCACAGGGATCAGATCGTAAATCTTTTCATCTGCTATCAATACGGAAATCTTAGGGCCTACCTTAGCCTTGACAATAGGAAGCTTGGAACGGCGCATAAGCTTCGGGGTCTGGTCAATGACCATCTGAGGAAGCCCGGACTGTTTCAGCGGCAGCCGCTTCTTGTCAATGACCAGCATGGAAACGGTCTGTTTTGTGGCTTCAATCTGTGCCTGCTGTGCATCCTGTTTCTTCTGAGCTTTTTTTCCGAAAAAATATAAGCCAATCAGTAAGCCGATCAGGATAACCAGGATGACCAGAAGGACTATCGTTACTGTACTCATATGCATCCTCCTAAATGTGGAATATTTATTCTGCAATAAAATCCATTACGCGAAGTATATTCTACCATCATTTCCTATAAAACGCAATTATTAAAACAAATTATTTCCAGCAATATTTCCGTTATTTCAGCCCAGACCGGAGTGCAGCGTTAGCTGCCGCGAAAAAAGTTTAATATTACAGAATAAGAGAGCTTTTTGTTTATACTTGTTGTATCGAAAGGCTCTCTTTTTTGTGCGGAAAAGAGGTGATCAGAACTAGGAGATTTTTAGGCAGAAACATGGCTGGCTGAATGGGAATCCCGGTACTGCAATGCTTCGGCAGGCAGAAAGGGAAATCACTGACAGAAAATGGTGGAAATTTGGACTATAAGCAGTTATAATTAAAATACGACAATTTTCGACAAGGATAGATTTTTGTCGGGTGGTTATACTATCCGTGATACATATCACCATAGTGAAGGAGAATGGAAGCGTATAATGAAGGAGATGAAAACAGAGAACAGGAAACCGGATGACATGATTTCCCGTGAGTTGGAGCTTCCTTTAAGTGAGGAAGATTTTAATTCGGTTAGCGAGGATGAATCCAATCCGGTAAGTGAGAAAGAACCTCATACGGGAAATTTCCTGGAAGAGGCTGATGACAGTGATGATGCAGGCAGCGATGATGCAGCTTATGAGACAAGGCGGCGTATCCGAATGGAACGGATTAAGAACCGGCGCAGAAAGAGGAAACGGAAGAGGATAGCAGCAGGTGTGCTGACCGTTGCGGCCGCGGCTGTTATATTAACCGCAGTTTTTTACGGCGGAAAAATAAAACAGGGATTGTCTGCCGGGACGCCTGTCCAGGGGACAAATGATAAAACCGCCGTTGTTTCAGGGGCAGGAACAGCAGACGGAGGAAAGGATGATCCTGGAGCTGGTTCAGGCGGGGGAGAGAATCAGGGTGAGGCTGGCGGCAAGGATAAGGGTAAAGCTTTACAAACCGATGGTGCTATGTCTGACAAGGATAGGGAAGAGCACAGTGCCATAATTGCGGACGCCAGATTTCACGCTGCTCAATATGATTATGATAAAGCCATAGAGCTTTTGAAAAGTGATCCTGCCTATAGCAAAAGTAAGGATATGAAACAGGCAGTCAAGGAATTTGAGGAGGCGAAGGCTTCTTGTGTGTCATGGCCGCTGGAGGAGATTACACATGTATTTTATCATTCCATGATCGTTGATACAGGTAAGGCCTTTGACGGCGACTATAAAGAGGGTGACTACAATCAGGTAATGACAACAATAGATGAGTTCAATAAGATAACTCAGATCATGTATGACAAAGGTTATGTGATGGTCAGTCTTTATGATATGGCAAAAGCCAACGAGGACGGCACCCTTACTCCGGGAGAAATAATGCTGCCCCCTGGGAAAATCCCTTTTGTGCTTTCTCAGGATGATGTGAGCTATTATCACTATATGGATGGGGACGGCTACCCCACCAAGCTTGTGGTCGATGAGAGCGGCAAGGTGCGTAATGAATATGTGGAGGATGATGGAAGCATTTCTGTGGGAGACTATGATATGGTACCTCTTATTGACAGATTTGTGGAGGAACATCCGGATTTTTCATACCGTGGGGCCAAGGGCATTATTGCATTAACGGGATATAACGGTATTCTTGGTTACCGGACAGATATCAGCTATGAGACACGCCCGGATGACCTGGACGCTAACAAGGTTGCATGGCTTGATGCTCATCCCGATTTCAGTCTGGAAGAAGAGCGTGAAGGTGCCAGGAAGGTAGCCCAGGCTATGAAGGAGCAGGGATGGCTTTTTGCAAGCCATACATGGGGACATCAGAATATTGCTGATATTTCACTTGAACGGCTTCAGGGTGATACCCAGAGGTTCAAGGATAATGTTGATCCGATCATAGGGGGGACGGATATCATTATTTTTGCTTTTGGTACAGACATGGCCGGGCAGGAGGATTATTCCGGTGATAAATACGAATTTTTGAAGGGACAGGGATATAATTATTTCTGTAATGTTGATTCCAGAAAATATTCTGTACAACTGCGGGACAGATATTTGCGTCAGGGCAGAAGAAATCTGGATGGGTACCGTATGTATTACAACCCGGAATTATTGGAGGATTTGTTTGATGTCAAGGAGGTATTTGATCCGGCGAGACCGGTGCCGGTGCCGCCGATGGGCTGAGATAACAAGGGGGACAAAAGAAAGGGGAATAAATAATGAAGAAAAAAACAATCAGCATTCTATTGTCTGCTTTGTGTGCGGCTTTTCTGCTAAGCGGCTGTGGTCTTCTGCCGTTTCAGGATGATGTACCGTTCAAGGAGGATGAAAAGCCAAAGGCAGAGGCGGTGACACCAACGGCTGTGCCGGAGCCGGAACCTACAGAGGAACCAGAACCGGAACCGGAGGCTGACACACCGGGAGAGGACATGCAGCAGGGGGATAAAACACCTTTGGAACAGGCTTCGTTTAAAGCAGTCCAGTATGATTACGACGGTGCCATCGAGCTTTTGAAGAGCCAGCCGGATTATGAATCCAACGAGGACATGAAAGCAGCTGTGGCAGAGTATGAAAATACAAAGGCTACCTGTGTGGAATATCCTCTTGAGCAGATAACTCATGTGTTCTATCATACTTTGATAAAGGATACCAGCAAAGCTTTTGACGGAGATGCCCATGAGGCCGGATATAATCAGGTGATGACAACAATAGATGAGTTTAACAAGATTACCCAGTCCATGTATGACAAGGGATATGTTCTTGTAAGTCCTCATGATATGGCGATAGTGAACGAGGATGGTTCCATGAGCCGGGGAAAGATAATGCTTCCGCCTGGTAAGATTCCTTTTGTACTGTCTCAGGATGATGTGAGTTATTATCATTATATGGACGGTGATGGTTTCGCAAATAAACTTGTCCTGGATCAGAACGGAGAAGTAAAGTGTGAGTATATTGAGGATGACGGCAGTGTTTCTATAGGTGATTATGATATGGTGCCGCTGCTCAATACCTTTATCAAGGAACACCCTGATTTTTCTTATCATGGGCGGAAAGGGATTCTTGCTATGACGGGATATAACGGCGTTTTTGGCTACAGGACAGATATTGCCTATAAGACCGGGGAGAACCTGCAGGATGACCAGAAGCAGTTCCTTGACAGCCACCCTGATTTTAACTTTGAACAGGAAGTACAGCAGGCGACTGCGGTTGCTGATGCCATGAAGGCAGACGGATGGGAGTTCGCAAGCCATACCTGGGGGCATAGAAATGCCACTGATTCAAGTGCGGAACAGCTTCAGACAGATAATGAGAGATGGGAAGCAAATGTTGCCCCCATATTGGGCAGCACAGATATGATCATTTTTGCATTCGGCGCAGATATCGGCAACTGGGAGGGATATACCATGGATAATCCTAAGTTTGCATATTATAAGAGCCGGGGTTATGACTATTACTGTAACGTGGATTCCAATCAGTATTGGGTACAGATCACTGACCAGTATTTCCGACAGGGAAGAAGAAACCTGGATGGATACCGTATGTATTATAATCCTGAAATGCTTAGTGATTTATTTGATGTATCCGCAGTGTGGGATTCCTCGAGACCGGAACCGGTACCTCCAATGTAATCTAATAATTAACAGGGCAGAGTTGCCCAAACTGTTATATTTATAAATCTTAAAAAATAATGAAATAGACACACAGGCTTTCTTTTTGAGCGGAAATGTGGTATAAAACACATAGGAACGTTTAAGGAGAAAGCTTGTTTTTTTCCAAAAACGGAAAACGAAGGGAGTATTTTATGAAGAAAAAGACATGTCTGGCTATTTTAGCCATGTGTGCAGCACTTACTATGACAGCCTGCGGTGACGACGGTAAGAAGCAGGAGGAGAATCAGTCCGGCACTGAAACACAGCAGGAGGAGAATAACACAGAGGATGAGCAGAAGGCAGAGGAACCTAAGAGCTTTGGGACGCGTCTGGTTTCTGTTGATAATGTGGATAAATATGTCACTATTGGAGAATATAAAGGCCTTGTCCTTGACAATACTGTAGAAGAAGTGACAGATGACGAGATTGATGCACAGATTCAGACGGAAATGAAGAATAAGGCTGAGGAAGTGACAGATAAGAACGGTACTGTTCAGGAGGGCGACCTTGTTACAGTCAACTTTGTGGGGACAAAAGACGGGGAAGCCTTTGACGGCGGTACAGCCAATAACTATGATATAACTGTGGGAGACGGCGGTTTTATTCCGGGCTTCGAAGAGGGAATCATCGGAATGAAGAAGGGTGAGACCAAGGATGTGGATGTGACATTTCCTGAAGAATATCCTCAGGAAGATTTAGCAGGACAGCCGGCAGTCTTTAAGATCACACTGCAGAACTTCCGCCGGGTACAGGAGCTTACAGATGCTTGGGTTGCCAAGAATACAGAATATACAACTGTAGATGAATACCGTGCAGGTGTCAAAAAGGATTTGGAAGAGACTGCCAGGGCTAACGCTGAGAGTAATCTGAGAAGTACAGCGTGGAGTACGATTCTCAATAATTCCGAGGTAATGGAATACCCTCAGGAAGATGTGGACAATGCTGTTACAGAGTTCAAAAAGCTGATGACTCTTTATGCACAGCAGGGAAATATGGAGCTTGAGGATTTTGTTGAGTCTCAGGGGATATCCATGGATGATTTCGAGGAACAGTGTAAGCAGTATGCAGAAGCTAAAGTGCGGCAGAATTTGATTGTACAGGGAATTATGGATGCGGAAGGTATGAGCCTGGATGATAAAGAATGCCTTGAAATCCAGGAACAGATGGTCAGCAATTATAATGCCAAGGACCTGGAAGACCTTGTGGCACAGCATGGACAGGCAGCCGTAAATGAGGCTGTAGGTCTTATGAGAGTCGAAACCTTTGTCGTAGAAAATGCTAAAGTAGAAGAAAAGGTATCCAATGGCGAACTTGTGGGAGAAAGCGGCGACGGCGGCGATGAAAGCAAGGGCATTGACGAAGGGATCGTAGACGAGGAAGAGGATGCCGGGACCGGCAGCAGTACCGGAGAAGCTGAAGATACCCAGGATAAGGGTGCTGAGAGCGGCGACAATAAGAGTGACGGTACGAAAAACCAGTCAACGGCAGATGATACTGATAATGCAAAATAATAAAATAAAAAATACGGCCCCCCGAAATGGGTGCTTAGACTGTAGACAAAGTGGCTCTGGGATTTGTACCCCAGGGCCATTTTTCTTTTATTAATTTAATTGCGTATAAAATAGAAAATTTCAGCGGGTCTTCTTCCCCCAGGAATCGCCACTTTGCTTTAATCTTTGCCAGCTTTTTAAAATTCATACTGCAAATGTAAGCCAGGCTTTCTTTTCCGTTCAGGATTTTCAAAATATCTGTGTATATCCGAAACCGCGATTCTCCTTTGTAATTCCGAAGATTCTTCAATGGTTTCTTTCCTTTGCGAATATAAATCTTTCATCACAAGTGTATGACGTATTTCTTCAAACAATTCCTTGAAACAAAAATAATACTATTTTCTTATTTACATTTGTGAATTTCTGTTATATAATTACAATATACAAGCTGTCGACAGGAAAAATGCAACAACACATTTTAATTTAGGGGGTACTAATTATGGGAAATCTTACAAATGCGATGAGAGAGAGAATAGACAAACTTGGGACTACAAATCTCTCGGACGCTATGGATGCACTGGAGATTCACGGAGCTTCCATTGGTGTACACAAGATGTATGAGAACTGTAAAAAGATAATTGGAGAAGCCGTTACAGTTAAATTATGTGCAGCCGGACTAACCAAATCAAAATCACATTTGGGCATAAACGCTATTGAAGCTGCTAAAGAAGGCGACGTTATTGTTGTAGACAATGGCGGACGTGAAGATGTGAACTGCTGGGGCGGGATTCTCAGTACCGGCGCAAAATACAAAGGTATATCAGGAGTTGTTATCGATGGATGCGCCAGAGATTTGGATGAATGTCAGGAACTAGATTTTCCTGTATATGCGAAAAGCACTATATGTATCACAGCTCGTGGGAGAATTATGGAAGAGGCGACAAATGTTATGGTTTCTTTCAGCGGAGTGCAGGTAAGACCTGGAGATGTGGTAGTGGGTGATATTACAGGCGTTGTGTTTATTCCACAGGAAAGACTTGAAGAAGTAGTAGAGAAAGCAGAAGCTATATATGCAAAAGAAGTTGCCATGTGCAATGATATCAAATCTGGAATGTCATCTGCGGAAGTTGATAAAAAATATAATTATGAAAACATGCTAAAACAGTAAAGGCAGGAAAGGAGTATAGCATAATTGGAAATTAAGAAATTAGATGAATCAATTATCGAAGCATATAAAAAATTAGATTCAACCAGTGTTTCTGATGCGATGGATAAGCTTGGATTTAATAATTCGTTTTATCATCTTAAACCTATAGTAAATGGTGTTGTGATGTGTGGTCAGGCGTTTACGGTCAGGTATATGCCATGCGGAGAAGTCAAGGGCACTGTGGGAGATTTTTTAGACGATGTAGAACCGGGGATGGTATGTGTACTGGATAACGGTGGTCGTGACTATTGTACTGTGTGGGGAGACATTATGGCTATGACAGCGAAAATGAAAGGCATAGCCGGAACCGTTATCTATGGCATATGCCGTGATGTAGTAGCGGTAAGAACTCTTAAATATCCCATATTCTCTAATGATTATTGGATGGTAACCGGAAAGGACAGAGTGGAAGTCGCGGAGATAAATGGTCCGGTGACAATCGCAGGTGTCAAGGTTATGCCCGGAGATTTGATTTTCGGAGATGAAACAGGGTGTCTTGCAGTTCCGTATAACAGGGTAGAAGAGGTCCTTGAAATAGCCCAGAATATAGAGAAAAAAGAAGATATAATACGTAATTATGTGAAAAATGGAATTACACTCAGAGAAGCAAGAAAAAAGACAGGATATCACCATCTGCAGACGAAAGAATATAGAAATAACTAAATTGAAAAGGGGAAATTCAAGTGAAAAAAATTTTAGCGTTATATCTTGATACTCTTAATGAACATATGGAAAAGATGCTGATTGATATGTGCCCGGACGACATAGATCTTCGTTTCCGGAATCCTGCTATTGGGAAAAAAGGTGACATTAAAGACGCAGATGTATTTTACGTAACTACATTTCATACATCTGCTGAAGTTATTGACGCAGCTCCGAATCTGAAACTTATTCAAAGAACGGGTGTTGGAGTTGATATGGTTGATGTTGCCCGTGCCAAGGAAAAGGGTATCCCAATTTCTATTTGTAAGGGGTTTAACTCTACATCAGTAGCTGAGTTAGCAGTCCTTGATATGCTTGCTTTATACAGGCATATTGTAGACTTGGATTATTTCACGAAGAAAAAAGAGTGGCATACTATGACCTGGCGCCATGACAGTTATGAAATTACTGGAAAGACAGTTGGCATTATTGGCAGCGGGACTATTGGAAGAAAGGTTATGGAAAGGGTGAAAGCATTTGGCGCGAATATTGTGTATTATGATGTGTTCCGTATGAAACCAGAGGATGAGGAACTGCTGGGATGTAAGTATGTATCCCTAGACGAGCTGCTTGAGGAGGCTGACATTATTTCTCTTCATGTGCCCCTGCTTGACAGTACCCATAATATGATTGGAAAAGAACAGATTGCAAAAATGAAGCCGAATGCAATCATTATTAATACGGCCAGAGGCGCACTTGTTGACTGCGATGCATTAATGGAAGCACTCAAGGCGAAAAAAATTTGGGGCGCTGCCTTTGATATATTTGAGCCATCAGAGCCGTTGTTTGGTGTGGATATTCCCAATCTAATCGTTACACCACATGTGGGAGCTGCTACATATGATAATTACTATCGGGGTTATGAACTTTGTATAAGCAATACCCTTCGAATAATGAATGGAGAGGCACCTTTATATACAATTTGACAATGAGGTGAATAAAAACATGATCAATATAATTAAGACAAGACCCATGTGTAAAGATGAACTGATTGAAAAATACAAGGGTCAGGCTTCAGCAACGCTCCATGAGGCTATGGGAAGAAGAGGAGCACTTGACCCTAAAATTAAACCCCTTGACAGAAAGATGAGAGTGGCAGGACGAGCATTAACTGTTCAGTGTCATACCGGAGACAATATTATGCTTATCAAAGCGATTAGTATGGCACGGCCGGGAGATGTTATTGTGGCAAACATGGGAAATGCCGTTAACTCTGGTCCATTCGGAGAAGTGCTTTGTGTAGAGTGTATTGCAAAGAAAATCGGAGGAATGGTTTTCTCTGGAGCAGTAAGAGATAGCAGCGAAATCATTGAGCATGGTCTTCCGGTATTTTCATCTGGGATTTGTATAAGTGGAACTGCGAAGGCAACCTTAGGAACATTAAATCATCCTATATCAATAGGCGGGATAATTGTCAATCCTGGCGATATTATTGTAGGAGATGCAGACGGAGTTGTTTGCGTACCTCTTGATGAAGCAGAGGAAACAATAAGGAAAGCAGAAGCCAGAGTAGAGAAAGAGAAAGATATTATGAGAAGGCTTCGTGCAGGAGAATCTTCATTTGATATCTATGGTTACCAGAAAGTGTTCGACGCTCTTGGATGTACTGAAGAAAAGTAAGCAGAGAGGAAGGGCAGTATAATGACCATCTCGGAAATTGCAAGTTACAAAGGTTTTACCTATGGGCATATGACTATAGGCGAGTGCATTAACGTGGCCACAGAAGCAGGATTGAGTGTCGGTAACGTAATTATAGAAGAAGCATGTGAAAGCCTTAAACTTTCAAAAGAAGAAGTTACAAATTGTATGGAGGAGGCTTTTCAGCATAATTTTGAAGCTGCGAGGATTGGGGCCACTACTGGAAGTAGCTTTTTGTTAGGCGGTGTTGGAAATGACCTGGCAAAAGAGGATGCTCACAAAATTGTGGAGGATACATTTGTCAACAAGGCGATCACCTATACTCTTGCTGCTCAGGTAGGTAATCATTCAATTGGCTTAAGACCTTGTGCAGGAACTGGTGACTCATGTCCATATACAGGTTTTGTTATGGCAATGAAAGAAGAGTTTGAAGATTTTGAACTGCACCACAGAGTAATGGCTGTAATTCTTAAGACTGGCGGCATGTTTAGAATTGGAAAGAGGACTACCGGTTGTAATATGGAGGGCTTTGGTGCTGGAGCAGCAGCAACGGCGGCAGCCTTTGTAGAGCTTTACGGAGGCACACCGGCGGAGATGGAAAGAGCTATATCTTTGGCAATTTCCCCTACAATAAGTGTACCATGTACGCCCAGAGTAATGGTACCTGGACTTTGTGCAACACATATTGGCGGAGCAATTCTTATAGGAAGACTTGCCAGCCAGCTTTCCATGTACACCTCGCTGCCTTCAACAGTGCCGGCAGATGTAATGATTGCTATGGCGGCGCAATGCCATATAGCTTCCGCAAAAAATATAGTTCCTATCACTATTGATTATATGGAACCATTCTTTAAGCATAACGAAAAGGTAGATTGGTATATTCCGCAGGAAGTCAAGGAGGAAGAAGTGCAGCGGCAGCAGGAGCTTATCGCCAGAGCTATACAAGAGAGCCGCCAGCTGGCTGCCAAGGCTAGTCCTATTACGCAGCCTTTTGGTGATGCAGTTGTGGGAGGAAGCAGCCTTGGAGTAGGTTCGCCGACGAATTGTGCGCGCATAGCTCATTTTCTTGCAAAGGGCGAAGTTAAAAAAGTCAAAATAGAAATATATGATGAGATGTTCGCCAGAAGAGCTATAAATGTTCCAGGCATTCTTATGGCAGCTATAGATGGGTATGGAACCAGTGATGTGGAAGCATATAAGAATAGTATGGATGTGGCCAGAGCGAAAGGTGTGGATGTGGAAATTATTAAGATTCATGAACCTGGCATCCAGAGAATCAGTGTGTATGCTACAGAAGCTAATTCCATGGTTGAATCAGTTAACAGCGGTGGGGCAAGGCTTATCCTAAAGCGTGTGGAACCTAGTATTGAAAAAGCCAGAGAGATTGCAGATAAGCTGAACATTGTAATCATTGATGAATAATGTCTAAAGGAGTTGACCTATGGGAGTAGTTAATGATCTGTGTAAATGCGTACCGATACCTAAGATGGCTCTTGTTGAACAATTTTTTGACGAAGCTTATATAGATGATGTTGAGAAGGCGGTTGCTGATACGCTTGAAGACGAAAAGGTGCTTGATAGTATTAAACCTGGTATGTCCGTTGCTATTACGGCAGGAAGCAGAGGAATATGCAATATTGACACAATTCTTAGAACTATTGTAAATGCTGTAAAATCACGTGAGGCAGTACCCTTTATTATTCCGGCTATGGGGAGCCATGGGGGTGCGACAGCAGAGGGGCAGGTTCAGGTCTTAAAAGGTTTGGGTATAACGCAGGAAACTATGGACTGCGAAATAAAATCTTCCATGACTGTAGAACGCATTGGAACGACAGAGGATAACAGACCGATACAGATAGATGCTTATGCAGCAAAGGCTGATGGGATCATAGTAGTAAATAGGGTGAAAGCACACACATCTTTTACAGGACATTGTGAAAGCGGGCTTATGAAAATGATGGCAATAGGTCTGGCCAAGCAAGCTGGTGCGGAAGTATGTCATCAGGAAGGGTATGCAAAGATTGCTGATAATATCCTTAAGTATGGGCATGGAATACTAAATAACTCAAAGGTGTTATTTGGCGTTGCGATTTTAGAAAATGCGTTTGATAAGACCAGCCTCGTCAAAGCTGTAAAACCTGAAGATTTTGAGAAAGCGGAAACCAGCTTTCTTACAAAAGCAAAGTCTATGATGCCCAAGATATATTTCAGCGATATTGACGTACTGGTGGTAGATAAAATAGGAAAAAATATTAGCGGACTTGGGATGGATCCTCATGTATCCGGCTGTTTTGCAAGTCCTTATGCTCATGGTCCTAATAGACCTGAGAAAACAGTTGTGCTTGATCTGACAGATGAGACTCATGGCAATGGCAATGGGATAGGTGTTGCGGATGTGACTACACGGCGGCTTTACGAGAAGTTCGATATGGAGGCTACATATCCTAACGCTTTGACAGCTACTCTTACGTCAGCTGTTCGTATCCCTATGGTTATGGAAGATCAGAAACTTGCAATACAGGCTGCGATCAAAACTGCACCGGGTTTCGAAAAAGAAAATATAAGAATGGTACGAATAAAGGATACATTGTCTTTAGGGCAGATTTGGATTTCTGAGTCAATGATCACTGAGGCAGAGACCAATCCCAATGTCAAAATAATCAGGTATCCGGAAGAGATGACATTTGATGAGAACGGGAATCTCTTCTGATAATACAGTATCAATAAAATAAGGAATAGGAAAGGAGAACTTATGTTTGATTTGTTGTTAAAAAACGGGAAAATTGTAACTACAGACAGAACCTATGAGGCAGCGATAGGTGTCAAAGGTGGAAAAATTGTGTATATCGGGACAGATGACAACATGGAGGCAAAAGAAATTGTTGATGTGGGCGGGAAATATATTATGCCGGGCGGAATTGATCCGCATGCCCATATACAGTGGCCAAACTGGGATTGGGAAGAAGATTGTGAGTGCACAACAAAAACAGCAGCAGCGGGAGGGATCACAACCATTATTCATTATCTCAATGAGCCGATTGATCTTATAGAACAACTTGAGACAAGACTTCCTATGTTTGAGAAGCATGCTTTTGTTGATGCTGCATTCCATGAAGGTATTTTTGACATGAATGAAGTCAGTGAAATTGAAGAAATGTCAACAAAGAAAGGAATCTGCAGCTATAAGTTCTACCTTCCTTATAAGGGAACTGAGGCAGTTGGAAACCTTACCGGTATTGATGACGGTATTATCTTTGCCGGTTTCAGGGAAATTGGTAAGTTGACAGCTCCTGCACTTGCCTGCATTCATGCTGAAAACTATGATGTATACAATATTTTGAGGAATGAATTCATGGAAAAAGGGATTGAGCCTTATTGGACTGATACCAGACCTAACTGGGTTGAGGTTGAGTCGATCCGAAAGGTTGTTTCCTTTGCCAAGCCTACAGGCTGTCCTCTGTATCTTGTACATTTGACAACGAGAGAAGCCCCCGGAGAGATAATAAAGGCAAGAGCCGAAGGTGTTACATGCTATGGTGAGACATGCCCGGAATATCTGGTGCTGAATATTGATAATTGTGACAATGTAAGAGATAAGAGAAATCCGCCGATTCGTCGTAAGGAAGATAATGAGGCATTATGGAAGGCACTTGCAGACGGCACCATTTCCACTGTAGGTTCTGACTCAGGCGATGTAAGCAGCAAGGATAAGAAAGATATTTGGAGTGCGATCGTAGGTACTTCAGAGACACAGACTATGCTTCCCATTATTTTTAATGGTGTAAATGAAGGAAGACTTTCTATCAATCAGGCTGTTGCTGTTACAAGCACCAATGCTGCAAAGATTTTTGGTCTCTATCCTCAGAAAGGAACCATTGAAGTTGGAGCGGATGCAGATATGATCGTTGTTGATATGGATCTTGTAAGAGAGGTAAAACAGGAAGATCTTTACTATATCAGCGATATTTGTCCTTACATAGGTTGGAAATTTAAAGGATGGCCGGTTGAGACTTATTTACGCGGAACTCGCATTATGAAGGACAACAAGATTTTGGGAGAGCGGGGATACGGCAGATATGTCCCGCGCTATGCAAAGATAAAAGAGTCTGAATAATTTACTGTATATAAATATTTAACAAATTACGTCGAATAAAGAGGAGGATCAAATGAACATAAAACAGACTGGTTCTGTAGCAGTTAATACTGGAAAAAAGGGGCTTAAATTACGAAAACTTGGGAAGATGACAGGACTGATCATTCTGACACTATTAATCACTGTAATTTTTACCGCCGGTTCAAAAGGATTATTTCTTTCCATCCAGAATATAAAGAATATTTTTATTGCTGCATCGTTCAATGGTATCATCAGCATGGGAATGACGCTTATCCTAATTGCCGGCGGCATAGATCTTTCTGTATGCGGTAACGTAATTATGACCTCTATGCTTATTGCTTCTATGATGCTTGCAGGTATTCCTTGGGGGTTCTGTCTTATAGCAGCGCTAATGATAGGAGCATTGGTTGGTCTTCTGAATGGTATATCGGTAGGTGTATTCAAAATGGTTCCATTTGTTGTAACTATGGCAATGAACAACGTGACCCAGGGCTTTGGCAAGTGGTACACAAATGGGGTTACACTTTTTAACCTTCCTGAGACACATTCAATCTTTTGTAAATACTTATTTGGAGTAATACCTGGACCTGTTATCATTATGGTCGTGATCACCCTTATCACCGCATTCCTTCTTAGATATACAAAATATGGACGTAAGTTATATGCAGTGGGAGGAAATCCAAGGGCGGCATGGATGTCAGGTATCAACAATGCAAAAATAATTGTTATTACTTATGTTATTTCTGGCGTGTACTGCGGTGTTGCTTCGATTCTTATGACATCAAAGCTCATGAGCGCGTCACCTACAATGGTGACAAATACGGAGATGGATGCTATTTCCGCAGCAGTTCTTGGCGGTACTAGTCTTACGGGTGGTGTTGGATCTGTACTTGGTACATTTGTAGGCGCTATTACGATTGCAATGATTTCTAATGGACTGAATCTGCTTGGCGTATCTACATATGTTCAGCAGATGGCAAAAGGTATCATTGTAATTGCAGTTGTGGCCATTGATGCGATATCAAACATGAGGAATAAAGAATTTTGATTGATGAGACTTTATATTCGCAATAAGTGTTTTCGACAGATTTCTGTGTGATAGTACAATCAATAAAGTTTCGTGAACCGGATAAACCACTGAAATAACAAAACCAAAGAGGTTTGTTATAAATCAATGCGAAGCAGCTTAGCAAACTTGATCCCAACAAGAAAAAAATCTGGAAATTTTATTGCAAAAGGAGGTGAGAACCCTGACATTGCCGGGATTAGTTCCAAGCCGCAGAAATCCTGTAATTTCCTCAGAATTTCTGAGGAAAATGATCAGTAGGTAATTTTGGGGATTGAGAAAATGGGTTGTGGTAACTGAGCTCAGAACATGGGATGAAACAAACGTCTGCAGGTCCTGGTGCTTTTGTAAATGCGTAAGAGTTGTGAAACAGAAAGGAGAGAAGAAACTATGAAGAAATTAGTATCTTTAGCAGCAACTTTAGTTTTGGTACTTAGCCTGTCAATGAGCACAGTAGTCAGCGCACAGGAACAAGATCCAATAAAGAAATCGGAGCTTCTCAAAGGTTTTAAAATTTCATTGATCCTTAACAGTGAAAAGACAGATATGCAGATAATACTAAACCATTATCTTGCACAGCTTTGCGAGGATGCAGGAGCGGATCTTACAGTAGTAAATGCCGATGGGGATATCGCTGCTCAGGCACAGTTGATCGAGGACTGTATTGTTCAGCAGCCTGATTTGGTATTTCTTAAACCTCTTGATGGAACAGCACTGGCATCTTCTGTTAAAAAGCTTAATGAGGCTGATATTCCGGTAATTACTTATGACATGGCAATGGCAGAAGATGCTGACTGTCATGTAGACTGCATGGTTAATACAGATCAGGAAAGCTGTGGACACCTTGCAGCAGAATATTTTAAGAGCGTTGCTGACGAGACTGGCGAGACTCTTAAGGTTATCGAGGTAATGGGTGATATGTCGACGAACATTCCTCTTCTTCGTGGTCCGCAGTCATTTGAGGCTGATCTTGAAACCTATGATAATGTTGAGCTGATCGCTGCAACAGAGGCTAAGTGGGATGCATCTAAGGCTTATGACGTAACAATCGATATGCTTACAGCTCATCCGGAAGCAAATGCAATCTTCTCACACAGTGACTGCCTGTCCCAAGGAATTGTCCAGGCCCTTACAGACCTTGGAAGACTTGTTCCTGCAGGTGAAGAAGGACATATGTACTATGCTTCCGTTGACGGTGAGGCTATTGGATGCCAGCACGTTCAGGAAGGATATCTCGACCAAATTTCTAACAACAATCCGCATACAATGTGTACCCTTGCTTTCTGGGCGGCTGTAGATATTCTTCATGGATATGAAGTGCCGGAAGAATTACTCTTCCCTGCAACACCAATCAACTCCAGTAATGTTGATGAGGCATGGGGATTAACTCCTATTGACACAATGCCCACATGGGGGTGGGATGATACAGATGCATATGTCCTGCAGACACCGTTTGTAGAAGAATAAATTTTTAGTTTCAGCTGGGGTTTGGTTTAGCATTTATACAGGCTATTCACTGCCAATATCTATAGAGAAGGCAGTGATGGCCTGTGTATGCACTATTTGATCATGATGTATGTAAGAAAGATAAACCGATAGGAATTCCGTTATTTGCGGTAGATGTGGGTTATTGACCAGGTCTTAAAAAAGATTGAAGAGCTTTATGATTGACGGCTCAAGGGTCTGAACAATAAATTTTACATATTGGGAGGAAAAATAATGCGCCTGGAAAAAAAGAAAGCGCTTATAACTGGCTCTAGCAGAGGTTTGGGAAAACAAATTGCTCTTGATTTTGCCAAGGAAGGCGCTGATGTATGTATAAACTATAAAAGTAATAGAGAAGCCGCTGAAACTGTGAAAAAAGAAATTGAAGCAATAGGGGGAAAGGCGGTTATTTTTCAGGCTGATGTCAGTGTTGCAGAGCAGGCTGAAGCACTTGTAGATTTCGCGATCAAGGAGTTGGGCAGAATTGATATCTTGGTAAATAATGTAGGAATGCTTAAGGAATGTTCGATTTTTGATATGACTCCGGAAATCTGGGATGAGATGCATGCTGTCACGCTCAGAAGCACGGTTCTTGTAACAAGATTTGCGGTCAACCACATGATAGGAAATGGCTGGGGACGAATTATAAATATAGCTTCATCCTTTTCTTTGCCAGGAACAGCAGGCGGGTTTTCTCATTATGGATCGGCAAAGTCAGCAATTATAGGTTTTACTCGTTCCATTGGCAGAGAACTTGCGCCGAAAAATATCCTTGTCAATTGTATTGCACCAGGAGCATTAAATACAGATTCTTATAATAATCTGAAAAAAGAGACGAAGGATATGATATTGAAGGTGGCTCCTATGAAAAAAGTAGCAGAACCATTTCAAATATCCCCTACGTCAGTTATGCTGGCCAGTGATCCAGAAGGAAGTACATATGTAGGGCAAGTATTATCTCCTAATTGCGGCTACTATATTGGATAATATATACTTGGCGATAAACTTTTCTGATAAAGCTTCTAATATTGTAGGGAGGGGAATATTATGCGTTTGAAAGATAAGGTTGCACTGGTTACTGGCTCTAGCAGAGGGATTGGCAGACAAATTGCACTGGATTTTGCCAGGGAAGGCGCTGATATTGGTATCAACTATGTAAATTCTATAGAAAATGCCCAGTCTCTTAAAGAAGAGATAGAATGCTTGGGTCGCCGGGCTGTTATCCTCAAAGGGGATGTAGGTGAGACCGATGATTGCAAAAAAATGGTTGATACAATGATTAATGCATACGGCAGGATTGATATCCTTGTCAATAATGCAGGGTATAATAAACAGTTCAAGATATGGGAATTGCCAATAGAAGAATTTGACAATGCGGTGAAAACGAACCTGAGGAGCCAGTTTCTCATGGTATATTTTGTTTTGCCGTATATGATGAAACAGAAATGGGGGAGGATTATTAATTTAAGTTCAAATCATGGGCAAAAAGGTGCTCCTGACGGTCTGTGTCATTATGCGGCGGCGAAAGCTGGCAGTATTGGATTTACAAAATCACTTGCCAGAGAACTTGCTCCTTATGGAATAAATTGTAATGTAGTGGCACCTGGTCCAACTTATACAGATATACTCTTACCTTTGGATAAGGACTATCTTAAGACATTGGAGATGAATCAGCCTTTATTAAGATTTGGCAAAGTTGGGGAGGTTTCTCCGGCAGCTGTATTTTGTGCAGCTGAACCGGATGGAAATATACTTGTAGGTCAGGTTCTCAGGCCAAATTGTGGGGATGTGATATGAAACATATCTTAATAAAATTTGATAGAACACAAGATTAACAGATAAAATTTAATGAACTTGAAAAAGGAGAAAAATTATGTTCGGAGCTATACTTTCAGCGCAGCATATCTGCAAAAATTTTGGCAGTAATAGTGTTCTTGAAGATGTGTCTGTAGATTTTTACCCCGGTCAGGTTCAAGCTTTGCTTGGGGTTAACGGAGCTGGAAAATCAACCTTAGTAAAAATATTACAAGGAATTCATCAACCTACGGGTGGGTCGATTGAATTTAATGGAGAAACGATTGTATTCAGCAGTCCATCAGAGGCTATGGATAAAGGAATCGCCATGGTTTTTCAGGAACTGAATTTGTTTAATGCACTTTCAGTTATGGAAAATATAATTAATCAGAATTACGTGATGAAAAAGGGAATGATTGATTGGGAGGCGTGTAGAAAAGCTGTTAAGGCGCATTTGGAAGAGTATAAAATTGATGTTGAATTAGATGCCTATGTAAAGGATCTCCCAATCGCAAAGCAGCAGCTTGTGGAAATCGCCAAGTGTCTTTATACAAAACCCAAAGTTGTGTTTCTCGATGAACCTTCCTCCAGTCTTTCAAGATCTGAAGAAAAGATTCTTTATGATATTATAAGAAATCTGAAAAAAAAGGGCATTGCTGTAGTGCTTATTACTCATAAGATGGGAGAAGTATTTGATGTGTGTGATACTCTTAGTATTCTGAGGGATGGTCATGTTGTTGCCAGTGGAGATGTTCACAATTTTAATATGGATGAGATTGTTAACTACATGTTGGGCAAGAGCGCTGATATTTTCAAAAAGTCTGCGATAACTCATGGTGATCCCAATGATGTTATGCTGGAGGTAAGCCATCTTGGCATTGAAAGAAAATTCAGTGACATCAGCTTCCAGCTTCATAGAGGTGAGATTATAGCCTTTGCCGGACTTGTGGGATCGGGTAAAAGCGATTTGGCAAGAACATTGTTTGGAATCAACAAAAAGTATGACGGCAAGATAACTTTCGAGGGAAAGAACATACATCCCACATCGCCCCTGCAGGCTGCAGCGTATGGTATTGGTCATGTCCCCATTTCCCGCAAATTGGAAGGACTTTTAGGGAATCTTGATGCAAAGAGTAATATTGTTTCTGCCACACTGGATAAAATAGGTTTTTTTGCAAAAAAGAATAAAGAAATTGAAATAGCGAACCGGATGATGAAAGAATGTAATGTTCATCCGAATGATATTAATCTGAGTGTGACTTCCTTTAGCGGGGGAAATCAACAGAAGGTAGTAGTGTCAAGATGGATTGCAGCTGATAAAAAATTAATTATTTTAGATGAACCGACAAAGGGCGTTGATGTAGGAGCCAAACAGGAAATTTATGACAATTTAAGGAAGCTTGCGGAGAAAGGTGTCGGCATCATTTTGTTTTCATCAGAAACAGAGGAACTGCTTAGTTCATCGGACAGAATTTTTATTATGTTCGAAGGGAAAATAATAAAAGAATTAATCACTGCACATTCAACGGCGGAGGAAGTGCTAAGTTACTCAGTTGGCGGAAAATTAGCTGAGCAGCCGGCTTAAGTCAACTAAATTATTCAATACAGATTTTGGAGGATGAACATGAAGCGAATACTGATTACAGATGTTACGTCTAAGGTCGGGCAGGCATCTGCCGAACTATTTTTGAAAAGAGGTTGGATTGTAGTCGGATTTGGACGGAAGCCCATTGGAGATAGATTATTAGAACTTGGAATTAAATATAATAAAGTGTTTTTCTGTATGGAAGGCGATGTATCAAAAGAAGAAGAAATAGACAAATTGGAAGCATTTGTTATAGAGTGTGCAGGCGGCGTTGATGCAATATTTAACAATGCAGAGGTAGCGCTATTTGGTCAGCTTCATCTTACAGACGAATCTGCTTGGGATGAAATTTTTTCAGTCAATCTCAGATCCATACTGCTTACTACAAGAACTTTTCTCCCATATATGATGGAAAATGGCGGCGGAGCAATCGTTAATAATGCTTCTTTATCAGGTCTCCAAGGGGAATATAATATGGCGGCATATTGTGCGGCTATGGGTGGCGTTGCAGATTTAACAAGAGCTATGGCGCTGGATTATGGCGAATATAAGATTCGGGTAAATGGTATATGCGCAGGGGCTGAGTGCATTACGGATCTATTTGATTATGATGATGAAAGATTGGTACTTTTTGCTAATGCTAATCCTATGCATAAAGTGGGAACACCTATGGAATGTGCAAAGTGTGTTTACTTCCTTGCATCTGATGAGTCAACCCATTGCAGCGGTGTATTGCTTCCGGTAAGCGGGGCTGTTGATGTTCAGACAGGGGGACCAAGAAATGAGGGATTATGATTACGGAATCAACAGAATAAGTTCGTTTTGATACATAAAAAGGAGAAGACGATGAAAAGAGTATTGATAACCGGCGCGACTACAGGCATGGGGTGTGCGACAGCCAAATATTATTACAAACATGGATGGAATGTTGTAGGCTGCGGACGACACGAAGAGAAAGGTATTAAGCTTGTATCAGATTGCAGAGCGTCAGAGGGAAAAGGTGAGATCACATTTGTGTGCTGTGACGTTTCTAAGAAGGAAGACATTCAGATGCTTTATAATAAAGTTATGGAAGTCATGGGGGGAGTTGATACTGTTATTAATAATGCCGGAGCGAGAAATGCAGGACTTTTGCATAATGTTTCGGTAGAAGATTGGGACTACATGATGAATGTTGATATAAAGTCCATATTTTTATTGTCAAAGCTAGTTGTTCCATACATGATAGAAAATGGCGGAGGCTCGATCATGAACCTCGCTTCTATTTCCGGAGTGCTGGCAGACTGGAAGACGCCTCTATACTGTGCGGCCAAAGGAGCCGTTGTTAATATTACCAGAGCAATGGCTTTGGACTACGCAAAATACAATATTCGTGTAAATGCTATGTGTCCGGGGGCAGTAAATACTCCTATGTATGAGGCTAATACACCTGAAATAGCCCAGGAATATATTGATACAAATCCACTTTGGAGTGTATACGGAGAGGTGTGCCCACCTGAGGCTGTTGCGGAATATATTTATTTTATTTCTGAAAAAGCAAGGTATGTAGATGGTGCTCATTTGAGAATTACCGGAGCAGCAGATGTAAAGACGGGGCAACCGACTGAAAAGGTAATCTAAACGTAGAGGGTAGCATTTTGCTGATGAAATACTGTGAAAGTATTGCAACTATGCAGGCACATCATAAAGGGGGCAATAAAATGAAAAGACTTGAAGGAAAAACAGCTGTGATAACGGGTGCAAGTAGAGGTATTGGACGAGCCATAGCACTTCTATTCGCGAAGGAGGGGTGTAAAGTTTGTGTAAATTATACTTCCCTGTCCAGTGCAGAAAAAGCTAGGGACGTTGTAAAAGAAATCAAGGATGCCGGTGGCGAAGCATTTGCTTTCAGAGCGGACATCTCTAATGCAAAAGAAGTAAGAGACATGTATAAGGCGCTAATAGAAAAATATGGGAAATTTGATATTCTTGTTAACAATGCCGGTATTCTGGTACAGGGCAAACTTATAGATATTTCTTATGAGGAAGTTAAGGATATGCTTAACATTGATTTGTTCGCATTATTTGTGACGATTAAAGAAGCATTTCATTACTTAAAAGATGCAGAAAGCGGAAGAATTATTAATATAGCCTCTCAGCTTGGTCAGAAAGGCGGAAATGAGTTGTCTGCCTATTCGGCAGCAAAGGGCGGAGTGATTGCTCTTACAAAAGCATTGGCTTTGGAATTTGGTGCATTGGGAATGAAGACGAATATTTTGATCAATGCGGTTGCACCGGGACCTGTTGATATAGGGCAGACAGAACATGTCTCCAAAGAATGGAGAGCAGCTAAAGAGCCAACTCTTCCGTTAGGACGATATTCAGAGGCGGAGGAAATAGCTCCTGCAGTTTTATTCCTTGCATCCGATGAAGCTACTGCGTTTATTGGGCAGACAATTTGTCCTAATAGCGGTGACACGATGATCGGCTAATGAAAGAGGAGGATGGATGTGGAACGTAGGAATATTGTTAATGTTGCTGCGGCGCAGATGGATATAAAAATATTTAATAAAGAATATAATATATGTAAGATGGAAAGTATGACTGTTCAAGCCAGGGAAAAATATAATTCTGATATAGTTGTATTTCCCGAGGCGGCTGTAGGGGGATATTCCTTTCATAGTCGGGAAGAGGTCATTTCTGTTTCTGAGAGCCTGGATGGACCGACAGTGTGCCGTATGTCAAAATTGGCTGTTGATCTGGGAATAAATATAATGTTCGGAATGTCTGAGCTGGCAGATGATACAGTATATAATAGTTCCATTTATTGTATGCCAGATGGTAAGATAAATGTTTACAGGAAGGTGCACCTTTCTTTTCTCGGGCTCGACAGGTTCGTATCAGGGGGGAATTCACTTCCGGTTTTTGACACGGGATTTGGAAAGATTGGAATGATTGTCTGTTTTGATATGCGGTTTCCTGAGGCTATGAGAGAGGAATCTCTTTCGGGGGCACGATTGATTTTGCATTCGACCAATCTTCCGCCGGCAGGTATAGCTTACTCAAGGTTTATTAATCGTACACGAGCATGTGAAAACAGAGTATTTGTTGTATCTGCAAATAGAATAGGTAATGAGCGAGGATATCAATTTATCGGGCATTCGCAAATTATAGATATAAATGGAACGGTTCTGCAGGAACTTGGGGAAGAAGAGGGGATTATTGCTGCGGAGATAAATCTTGATTTAGCTGACCAGAAGGATGTGATCATCGAACCGGGAGTTCACGAACTACACCTCTTTTCAGCACGAAGGCCGGATGTTTATCATAACATATCGAACACAGCCATAAAGTGAGAATGTTTTGGACGAGTAGTCTAGAACTCTATTCAGTGAGAAACCGTACTGCCTATTTTACCATCTGCCGTGATGTTGCCAGTCAGCGGAGGAACACTCCTCTCCACTCCTCCGCTTTGCACGCTGACAAAAGATATAGCCGTGTAGGGATGGTTTCTGACTTTGCTACAGTCAGCAGTAGTTCAAAAATACGAAATGCGAAGCATCTCCAGATCCATGCTACACCTTTCATATTTGCTAATTATTTCCAATTTAATCTTGACAAAGGGATTTACTTTAGATAAACTTTAACAGTGTTACGACTCGTTGGATGTGTGAGTATTTGACATATTCTATTTCATCGAAAAATAGGAAAGCGATGAAAAAACTTGGAGTTGTTGACTGTATATGTTTTAATGGTGCCATGAAGAGCCTGAGTCAGGTAATTATTAATGGACGGAAGTCTGACAACTTGGCACTTTTTTGTATACAAAAATGGCTGAAAAGCAAATGAAACAACGGGTTTTCGGACAGTCTGGGAGGATGGAGATTTTTTATGGAAAAACAAACTTCGGCAGCTGTTTCAAAGGCATATGAGTACATTTATAGTGGTATTCTTTCGGGCGATATACCAATGGGATCTTTGCTGTCGGAATCAGATATAAGCAAAACTTTAGGAATTAGTCGTTCTCCTGTGCGGGAGGCTCTTAACCATATGGAAGGCGAAGGAATCGTAAACCGTTTTGTGGGCAGGGGCACGTTTGTGACGGATTTCTCAATCAGTGATCTTAAGGAGATATTTGAACTCAGAATAATGTTTGAGTTACATGCCATTTCTAAGGCATGTATCTATATGGATAATAAAAGACTCGACGATTTGGAAATTAAATTTCAGAATCTCAATAAAGAGTCACAGGCAGAGGAATATTTTAGTGCCAACACGGAATTGCATTATGCAATTATTGAATATGCCGGTAACAGCAGGCTTAGGGGTTTTTATAGTACTTTGCTCGCCCAATTTGCAATAATCAATAGGATTACGGCAAGGGACCCGGAGCATTTTGAAAGATCCAGAGCAACTCATTTGGCTATTATAGATGCTATAAGAAAGCGAGACGATGGCGAGGCACGAACACTTTTGCATAATCACTTAATAGAGGTTGAACGTACTACTCTAATTGAATTTGAAAAACCAAAGATGGCAAGGATTCATACTCAGCAAACATATGAAAAAACAATAATTTGTGAGTGAGATGTTATGAATCGCCCCCATTAGTGCCCTGTAAAGACTAAAACTATGTCAAAACAGGGCAATTATTTTAATATTATTTTGTAAAAAGTATTGCTGGATATAAATGATTTAAGAGTGGGGGCACGGACGTTTTGGTGAATTGACTAAGCAGCCAATTCAAGATTCTGTCTATGTTTTTTTGTTCATATTTCTGAGTGATACTTTAATCTTTTTTTGTTATACTTTATAAGATAATCATTTAGGGTTTCATTGTATTCCTGAATGCCGCAGCGCTGAAAGGCGCGTTTAATTATTATGTACCTATTTTATAAAATCTCGAAAATCTATGTTATCTACATTTTAGGAATTTTCAGGAACTATCATAAGGATAGCCGATGAGTCCTATTTCTTAATCTTCTGTTTTACAAACAGCATTCCACACAATAGAAGCCAGTGCTGCGCCTGCCAGCGGTGCTAAAATAAATACCCAGACCTGGGAAAGGGCCTGTCCTCCTAACAGAAGCGCCGGGCCGAAGCTTCTTGCAGGATTTACGCTTGTACCTGTAAGCGGTATTCCCAGGATATGTACGAATGCCAGACATAGTCCGATGACAAGTCCTGCCACAGTGCCGGTTTTAGCTTTTGCGGTGACGCCAAGGATGGTCATGACAAACACAAAGGTAAGAATGATTTCGACAACTACAGCACCGCCCATGGAAAGTCCTGTATAAGATGCGGAGCCAAAGCCGTTCTGTCCAAGACCCGTCTCAGCAACGCTGCCAAGAGAGGAAGAGGAATTGATAATAAAGGAAAGAACTCCGGCTGCAGCAATGCCGCCTAATACCTGTGAAATTACGTAACCGATGAAATCTCTTAATTCTAGTTTTTTGCTCATCAGCATTGCCAGGGAAACTGCCGGGTTAATGTGACAGCCGGACACGTCGCCGATAGCATAAGCCATGGCAACGATAGACAGGCCGAAGGCCATAGAGATTCCTAAAATTCCCAGCTTCCCGTCGATACCTCCGCTTAATGCGGCAGAACCGCACCCGAATAAAGTTAAGGTGAAGGTTCCGATAAACTCTGCAATATACTTTTTCATGTTCATTACATAAATCCCTCCTGTTTAAGTATGTTTTATAATAAAAGTTTACCACGAAAAAAGTATAAAATATATCCAAATTCCGCAGATGAGAGAATGATTTCGTGAATACATACCGGGGAGAGGTAAAACAGTAACAAAGCAGGCAACTGTCCGCTGCTGCATCGGGAAGTGTATTATTGACCACAGAGAGAACAGTAACCATAGCAGGAATGGAAAATCCAGGAGTATGGCATAAATCCTTGAAACTTTCGGTATAAACTCCTATAATGAAATTCAGAGGCATACATTGATGAGCAATAAGGATGTACGAATAATTACATATAAAATATGCCGGGAGGTAGAAAGATGATTATAAAAAACGGTCAGGTGTTTCAGGAAGACGGAACTTTCCAGGTGAAGGATATTTACGTGGAAAACCATAAGATTGCATCAGGTGAAAATGAGGTTACAGATAAAACTGTTGTGGATGCAACAGGACTTAAGGTGATACCGGGGCTGGTGGATATCCATAGCCACGGAGCTTTCGGACATGATTTTTCTGATGCGGATACAGAGGGGCTTAAAACAATTTTAAAATATGAAAGAAGTCATGGTATTACTTCATACTGCCCCACATCCATGACACTCCCAAAGGATCAGCTCATGGAAATATTCGCGACACTGGAAGGGGCAAGAGGTGTTGAGGGAGGTGCCTGTGTCCGGGGTATCAATATGGAAGGGCCGTTCCTGGATGTAAATAAAAAGGGCGCCCACTTAGAGAAATACATCCGCAGGCCTGACGTAGACTTTTTCCGTGAATTGAACGAGGCCTGCAATAATATGGTGAAGCTTGTCACCCTTGCGCCTAATGTGGACGGAGCTATGGAATTTATTGATGAAATCCATAATGAAACCTGTATTTCCCTGGGACATACGGGAGCAGACTATGCTGTTTCAACAGAAGCAATGAAACGGGGAGCGCATCATGTGACACATCTCTACAATGCAATGATGCCTCTGGCCCACAGAGATCCGGGGCTTATCGGTGCGGCAGCCGACGACTCTCAGTGCATGGTGGAACTGATCTGTGACGGCCTTCATATCCATCCTTCTGTTGTAAGGGCAACTTTCAGCATTTTCGGGGATGAGAGGGTGGTTCTTATCAGTGATTCCATGATGGCCACAGGAATGGAGAACGGTACCTATGAGCTGGGCGGACAAGAGGTTACCATGAAAGACAGGAAGGCAACCCTGAAGAACGGAACGCTGGCAGGGTCGGCTACTAATCTTTATGATTGTATGTGCAAGGCGGTATCTTTTGGAATACCGCTTGAGACGGCGATTTTTGCTGCTACAAGGAATCCGGCTAAGAGTATAGGTATTTATGACAAGGTAGGTTCTTTGAGTGTGGGGAAGGATGCAGATATCCTTCTGGTGACGGATGATCTAGAGCTGAAACAGGTGATCTGATTTCCGGAAATATGGCATAAATAGTGCATTTTGCTGAATAATGTAGATGAATTTGGTTAAGAATAACAAAGATGGGAAAATTAATAAATCTTTAATGAAATATCATTGTATTTCCATGATAAATGTTGTATGATTAATTTGATATTAGAAAAGGTACTATTTTTGTATATTAAATAAGTGGGGATACAAGATGGATAAAAGAGTTTTGCGTGAGAGAATGCGCAGAAAAAAGCGCCAGATGATGATAAGAAGGATTACCAGACTGGCTACATATGCAGTGGCATTAGTCCTGGTTCTGGTTTTTGTCATCCGGGGTGTTATTTTTCCCATCATTAACCGTGTTGGGGGAAAAGAAGCAGGGAAACCTGTGGAGGTACAGGCACAGACCGCCGAGGCGGATCCGAACGCTGCTATACGCCAGCCTCTTAAGGGTAAGGGAGACATAGGTAAGGTTTCGGCAATGACACCGGGATGGCACGAGGATGAGAATGGCCGCTGGTATCAGAATGCGGACGGAACTTATTATGCCGGAGGATTTCAGGAGATCGACGGCGTTACATATTCTTTTGACAATAACGGACACTTACAGACCGGCTGGGTTGCCAAGGGTGTTAAGGACTATTATTTCAATGATGACGGCTCTTACAATCCGGAGAAGAAACGTCCTATGCTGGCACTGACCTTTGATGACGGACCTGGAGAGTACACACAGAAGCTTCTGGATTGTCTGGAGGAGAATAATGCACACGCGACCTTCTTCATGCAGGGTCAGAATGTGGGCAGTTTTCCGGATGCTGTGAAGCGGATGGCAGAGATTGGATGTGAAATAGGAAGTCATTCCTGGAATCATCCCCAGCTTACCAATCTGGACTTAAGCGATGTGGCCAAGCAGTTTGAGGATACAGATAATGCATTGATCCAGGCCTGCGGACAGCCTGCAAGTGTTGCCCGGGCACCGTATGGTGCTTATAATCAGGATATTATTGACACTGTCGATAAACCGTTCTTTATGTGGTCACTGGATACCCGAGACTGGGATACTCTGGATGCTGATGCTGACTACAATGCTGTTATGAACGGAGATTTGACGGATGGATCCATTATTCTGATGCATGATATCCATGAGCCGTCGGTCAACGCTGCGCTGAGGATCATACCTGATCTGGTTGCTCAAGGCTATAAGCTGGTTACGGTAAGTGAACTGGCTGAGGCAAAGGGTGTGACACTTCAGAACGCATCTTATGTTGACTTCTGGGACAGCACTCTTGGAAGAGGAGAGGTTGCAGGATATGAAGGAAACGTAAGTGACGGCACTTCCGGTATTGATGACGGAAGCGTCACGGATACAGACGGAACCGATATCACTGACGGTGATGACAATGGTGACGACGGCTACACTGACGGTGAAGAAGACAACAGTGGTTTCGATGACGGTGAAGGCAGCGACGACTACAGTGACGGTGAGTAAAAAAAACGGGAAATACGCATAATAATTAATATCCGGTTTCCTAAGAGACAGTTAAATGCAAAGAGGATAACTTACTGAAAGACAACAGCAAGGTTATCCTCTTTTATTATTTGGTATAAAGGTTCTGTGCGGGGTCAGCAGTTATTGTACACTCCGTGCCCGGTAACGTGGATATTACCAGAGAACAATAACGGCCAGTATTCTTTCTTCTGTTACCTCAATTTTAATTGACGGAGAGAGTGGGCGTTGGTATAATAAAAAGTATAGAATGACTGAAAGTCAGTTGCCGTTCATAGGGGACTTTCAGGCGGAATTCAGGAGGACAACGTATTGGGCAGATGGTTTGAAGAGGCAGTATTTTATCACATGTATCCTATTGGGATGACAGGTGCACCAAGAAGGAATGAGCAGACAGAGGTGACGCATCGTTTTGATGAGCTGGAGAAATGGCTGCCGCATATAGATTCCCTTGGCTGCACCGCAATTTATATCGGGCCTTTATTTGAGTCCACATCCCATGGTTATGACACCAGGGATTATAAGCTGGTGGACAGAAGGCTGGGGGACAATGAGGATTTCAGGCATTTTGTGGACGAAGCACATGAGCGGGGAATCAAGGTGGTGGTTGACGGGGTGTTTAACCATACAGGCCGTGAGTTTTTCGCTTTTCAGGATATTCAGAAGAACAGGGAGAATTCTCCCTACTGCAGTTGGTATAAGGGAATTAATTTTGGATGGAACACGCCCTATAATGACGGTTTTGGATATGAGGCGTGGAGGAATTGCTATGAGCTGGTCAACCTGAATTTCTGGGAGCCGAAGGTTCGGGAATATCTTCTTGATGTGATCGGCTTTTGGATCGATGAGTTTGATATTGACGGTATCCGTCTGGACTGCGCAGATTGTCTGGAATTTTCTTTCATGGAAGAAATGCGCCGTTATACAAGGGACAAAAAGGAAGATTTCTGGCTTATGGGCGAGGTGATCCATGGGGATTACAGCCGGTATGTAAAGCCGGAAATGCTGGACAGTGTAACAAATTATGAACTGCATAAGGGCTTGTATTCCGGTCACAATGACCACAATTATTTTGAGATCGCCCATACTATCCGCAGAGAGTTTGATCAGAACGGCGGTATTTACAGAGGTATGAAGCTGTATTCTTTTGTGGACAATCATGATGTGGACAGGATTGCATCCAAGCTTCAGGTTCCCGGACATATTTATCCGGTGTATACACTTCTGTTCACCCTTCCGGGAATCCCATCCATTTATTATGGCTCAGAGTGGGGGATCAAAGGGAAAAAAGAGGGCGCAAATGATGACCCGCTGCGTCCTTCTGTGAATTTGGAGGAAGAGGCTGCTGAGGATCCTAAGCTTTTGGAGTGGGTCCGTACGCTGGGGCGTATTCACAAAGAGCAGCCGGCTTTGTCAAATGGGGCTTATCAGGAGCTGCTGCTTACAAACCGCCAGTATGCATTTGCCAGGATCATGGGGGATGAAGGCGTTATTGTGGCGGTAAATAATGATGAAAATGAGGCGGAGCTCAACATCCGTATGCCCATTGCGGCATCCAAATGTGAGAGTCTCATTGACGGGGTAGCTGTAAGTGTGCAGGATAATATGCTGCATATCAAGTTACTTCCCAATGAAAGTCAGATCATAGCGATCGGATAGCTGATATTTATATAAAAGTGTTATCAATATATGCGGGGATTCTCCCTTTCTCTACAGACGGGAGAGGAATCGCCAAGACAATCCTTGTGGATTGAAATTAGGGAGGTACTTCAGATGGGAGAGAGATTAAAATTCACAGATTTGGATCAATATTTGTTCGGCGAGGGCACACATTATGATATATACCGTAAACTTGGGGCTCATCCAACAACATACCGCAGGAGAAAAGGTGTATACTTTGCGGTTTGGGCTCCCAATGCCCAGTCGGTTTCTGTAATCGGTGAATTTAACCAGTGGGATACAGAGGCAAATCCCATGACAAAGGCAGGCCCGATCGGTGTTTACGAAGTTTTTGTGCCAGGGGCTAAGATTGGCCAGTTGTATAAGTTTTTTATCAAGGGGATAAACGGTGAAGAGCTTTATAAAGCAGACCCCTATGCCAATGAGGCGGAGAGACGTCCGGGGACAGCGTCAAGGATCACTGATATTACAGATTATCAGTGGAAGGATGACACCTGGATGAAAAACAGGGAGACTTTCGATGAAAAAGTTGATGCCATGGCAATTTACGAGGTTCATCCCGGTTCCTGGAGAAAACACGAATCTGAGGAAGACAATGAGGAAGGATTCTATAATTACCGGGAATTTGCACACGAGCTGGCACATTATGTGAAAGAGATGGGATATACTCATGTGGAACTGATGGGGATAGCGGAGCATCCCTTTGACGGCTCCTGGGGATATCAGGTGACCGGGTATTATGCACCTACCTCCCGTTACGGCACACCTCAGGATTTTAAGTATCTGGTGGATTATCTGCACCGTCAGAAAATCGGCGTAATTCTTGACTGGGTTCCGGCTCATTTCCCTAAGGATGCACATGGGCTGGCTAATTTCGACGGAACTGCTCTGTATGAACATGCCGATCCCAGACAGGGAGAACATCCTGACTGGGGCACAAAGATATACAATTACGGACGCCCGGAGGTAAAGAATTTCCTTATTGCCAATGCATTGTTCTGGGTGGAAGAGTGCCATGTGGACGGTCTGCGCGTGGATGCGGTGGCATCTATGCTTTACCTGGATTACGGTAAAAAGGACGGTGAATGGGTTGCCAATAAATACGGGGAAAACAAGAATCTGGAGGCGATTGAATTCTTTAAACACCTGAATACGGTTGTCCTGGGAAGAAATCATGGTTCACTGATGATTGCAGAGGAGTCAACGGCATGGCCCATGGTTACCGGCAAGGCAGAGGAGGACGGACTTGGATTTTCCCTGAAATGGAATATGGGCTGGATGAACGATTTCCTGGAGTATATGAAGCTGGATCCCTTTTTCCGTAAATTCAACCATCACAAAATAGTGTTTTCCATGGTATATGCTTACAGTGAAAAATATGTTCTTGTGCTTTCCCATGATGAGGTAGTGCATCTGAAATGCTCTATGCTGAACAAGATGCCGGGAGACCTGGATGACAAATTTAAAAATCTAAAGCTTGGTTATGCATTTATGTTCTGCCACCCTGGCAAAAAACTTCTGTTTATGGGGCAGGATTTCGGGCAGCTTAGAGAGTGGAGCGAGGAGCGTGAGCTGGACTGGTATCTTCTTGGCGAAGATGCCCACAGGCATCTGCAGGAGTATGTGAGGACCCTGATCCATCTCTACAAGAAATACCCTGCATTGCATGCCATGGACAATGAAAAAGAAGGCTTTGAGTGGATCAACAGCAATGACGGGGACCGCAGCATATTAAGCTTTGTACGCCACTCTCCTACGAAACGGAATAACCTTCTTGTGGTCTGCAATTTTACTCCTGTTGCCAGGGAGGATTACCGTGTGGGCGTTCCGCGGAAGAAGCAGTATAAGCTTATCATGGACGAGACAGGCATGACTGTGCCGAAAATTTATAAGGCAGAGAAAAAAGAGTGCGATGACCGCAAGTTCTCTTTTGCCTACCCTCTTCCTGCATATGGAGTGGCAATTTTCCTGTTTTAACAGTCTGTCCGGGTATTTATCAGGACGTAATGCCGGAAGTTTGCTCTCCGGTAGGGAAAACGTATAAAAAATCTTATATTTATAAGAAATATTTAGGATAAGAAACAATTGCAATTTCTGGAAACTTGGGTTATAATGAGCGCGAAAACAGGAATTGATTTGAATTAATGATTGCATGTTGAAAGGAGAATTAACATGAAAGTATCCAATATTAAAGATGTAGACAAATTTTTTCAGGTAATTGACAGCTGTGCAGGCAAAGTAGAATTAGTAACAGGTGAGGGAGACAGATTAAACCTGAAATCTAAATTATCCCAGTATGTATCTCTGGCTAACATTTTCTCCGGCGGAGAGATTCCGGAACTGGAAATCGTTGCTTATGAGAAGGAAGACATTGATAAATTAATGAACTTTATGATCAATGGTTGATCATTTTGCTGTTGAGGCATTATTACATTAGAGGAATCGGGGACATGACGGGGTCATGTCCCCGTATTCAGATGAATAAAAGCAGTTGAACCAGGGGGTATAAGCACTTCCTGGTCAAATTACGTTATATAAATTTGACATTTGAAAGGAGCAGTCAGATATGGCTAAGATTGATATTATCTCCGGCTTTCTGGGAGCCGGCAAAACAACCCTGATAAAAAAGCTTCTCAAGGAAGCATTTGCGGACGAGCAGGTGGTCCTGATTGAAAATGAATTCGGAGAGATTGGAATCGACGGAGGTTTTCTTAAGGAGGCAGGAATTGAAATCCGGGAGATGAATTCCGGATGTATCTGCTGTTCTCTGGTAGGGGATTTCGGTGCCTCTCTTAAAGAGGTAGTTGAAAAATACCATCCTGACAGGATTCTTATTGAGCCGTCAGGCGTAGGCAAACTTTCCGATGTTATCAAGGCTGTGCAGGATGTGGCAGAGGAGGCAGATCTTGTACTGAACAGCTATACCACAGTAGTGGATGCGAAAAAGTGCAGGATGTATATGAGAAACTTTGGTGAGTTTTTCAACAATCAGGTAGAATATGCCGGGGCTGTTATTATGAGCCGCACAGATATTGTGGATGAGAAGAAAGCTGCAGAGGCAATGGAGCTTTTGAGGGGCATTAATAAAAAGGCTGTGATCATAACAACCCCTGTTGAGAAACTGGATGGTAAGAAACTGCTGGAAGTGATGGAGCATCCGGTGTCTCTGGAGGAAGAAATGCTGGAGGAAGAAGTATGCCCGGAATGCGGCCATGTGCATGCACATGAGCACCACCACGATCATGAAGAATGCGGCCATGGACATGATCATCACCACCACGATCATGAGGAGTGCGGCTGCGGTCATGATCATCACCATCATCATGCAGACGAGGTGTTTACAAGCTGGGGACGTGAGACTGTAAAGAAATACAGCAGAGAGGTACTGGAGAAGGCTTTGGATGAGCTTAGTGTGTCCGGGGATTACGGTACTATTCTGCGGGCGAAGGGTATGCTTCCGGCAGAGGACGGCACTTGGATCTACTTTGACATGGTACCTGGAGAAACAGAAATCCGTACCGGTTCACCTGAGTATACAGGGCGTTTATGTGTGATCGGAGCTGACCTTGCGGAAGATAAACTGGCTTCATTGTTTGGCTTATTGTAACTATTCGGCAGGCAGTATTCCGCGAGGTGTTTTCATGCATTTATGCATGAAAATACCGAGGCATACAAGCGCGAAATGATGCATTCTGCATCATTTCTGTGCATCGCGGAGCGGTAACTATGAAGGTACTGAATAGTTACGGCTTATCATAAAACAGAAGGGAAGGACATTATGGACGAAATCAGAGTTCCCATATATTTGATCAGCGGCTTTTTGGAAAGCGGCAAAACTTCATTTCTCAATTTTACCATTCAGCAGGATTATTTTTTTATTGACGGTAAGACTTTGCTTATTCTCTGCGAGGAAGGGGAAGCAGAATATGATCTGGAAGCCATGGAGGCGGCAAACACGGTTATTGAAGTAATAGAAAAGGAGGAAGATCTGACTCCTGAAAGGCTTGCTTCATTGGATATTATCCACCAGCCGGAACGTGTGATCATTGAATATAACGGCATGTGGCTGGTAAGCAAGTTAGAACAGATGAAGATGCCGGAAGGATGGGGTATTGAGCAGCGTATCACCTGTGTGGATGCCAGTACCTTCCAGATATTTATGGCAAATATGAAATCTATTTTCATGGATATGGTGCGGAATGCCGATATGGTAGTTTTTAACCGCTGCAAAAAGGGAGATCCTCTTCCTTCCTACCGCAGAGGGATCAAGGTGGCAAACCAGCGGGCTGAGATCATTTTTGAAGATGAGGAAGGCGAATTGGATGATATTTTCCAGGATGAGATGCCTTTTGATGTAAATGCTGACGTCATAGATATTCTGCCGGAGGATTACGGCATCTGGTTTGTGGATGCTATGGATAACCCGGAAACTTACGTGGGGAAAACCGTACACTTTAAAGGCCGGGCTCTTAAGCCAAAGGGAATGGGAAGCAAATTTTTTGTGCCGGGACGTACAGCTATGACCTGCTGTGCCGACGACACCACATTCCTTGGGTATGTGACGAAAAGTGCTTATGCCCCCAAGCTTGCGGAAGGCCAATGGGTGGATGTCACTGCGAAGGTTGCTTTTGAGAGAAGGATGGAATACCAGGGCGACGGGATCGTGCTCTATGCGGAACACATAGAGCCTTGTGAACCCTTAGAAGAAGAGATGGTGTACTTTAATTAGGTGAGGAGAGCATATGTATTTAATAGTTGGTTTAGGCAACCCCGGAAGACAGTACGAGGCTACCCGGCACAACATGGGCTTTGATACCATTGATTACCTGGTGGAGAAACACCGGGTTCCTCAGGGCGGGGTAAAGTTTAATGCCATGTACGGAAAAGGGATCATAGGCGGTGAGAAGGTGATACTCATGAAGCCTCTTTCCTTTATGAATTTAAGCGGCGGACCAGTGCGGGACATGGCGAATTATTTTAAAATAGACCCTGAGACAGAGATGATAGTTATTTACGATGATATCGACCTGGACCCGGGCCAGCTCCGCATCCGCAAGCAGGGAAGTGCAGGCGGGCATAATGGGATCAAGGATATTATCCGTCAGCTGGGCACAGACAAATTTCTGCGTATTAAAGTAGGCGTAGGTGCAAAACCTAAAGGATGGGATCTGGCTGATCATGTGCTCAGCCGTTTTACAGACAGTGACAGAAAGCTGGTGGATGAGACCATCAGCAGAGCCGGAGATGCTGTGGAGACTATAATTTCAAGAGGTGCGGATACAGCAATGAATGAATACAACCGTAAGCCGGCAAATCCCAAAACGCAGTCCTCTGATACCGGGACAGTATGAGATTTCTGCGGCAGTTATCCTGTCAGGGCCGTGCAAGGGAAAGGGACTGTGCAGACCAGTGTTGGCCGGGACTGTATTATTTTAAGACTGAGAGGTTTCTATGAAAACTTTTTTGCAGCCTCTGCATAATCTTGCAGAGTTTGAAGAAATATGGAAGAGCAGTAAAAAAAATCAAGGCGTTATACAGATAACCGGATGTATCGAGTCCCAGAAAGCTCATATGATGTATGGGCTTTCCGGGCTTTTTCCATGCCGTTTGATCCTGGCGGAGGATGAGAGGCGGGCCAAGGAGCTTTATGAGGATTACCGCTTTTATGATAAATCTGTCTTATATTATCCTGCCAAGGACTTGCTGTTCTTTCAGGCAGATATTCATGGTAATCTTTTGATCCGCCAGCGGATGAGAGTGATCAAAGCCCTTCTTGAACAGGAGGAGGTCACGGTGGTGACCAGTGTGGACGGCTGTATGGATTTCCTCATGCCCCTTGAGAGTATCAGGAAGAGCCTTCTTCGATTTAAAAATGACAGCCCCATGGATCTGGAGGCATTGAAAAAGAGCCTTGTGGAGATGGGCTATGAGCGTGTGGGACAGGTGGAAATGCCGGGTCAGTTCTCCATCCGCGGAGGAATTATTGATATTTACTCTCTCACAGAAGAGAATCCGTGGAGGATTGAGCTGTGGGGAGATGAGATAGATTCCGTGAGAAGCTTTGACGCGGAGAGCCAGCGTTCCCTGGAGAATCTGGATGAAATAACCATTTATCCTGCTGCTGAGAAACTGGGAGAAAAGGATATGGTATCCTTTCTTCAGTATTTCCCCAAAGATAAAACGATGATTTTCCTTGACGAACCCAACCATCTGTCAGAAAAAGGGCAGGGGATCGAGGAGGAGTACCGTCAGAGTCGCCTGCACAGGGAAGAAAAAGGAGAGCAGAATCTTCCCCAGCAATGGCTTTGCGGGTTTGATGCCCTTCAGAGCGGTCTGAATAAGCGCAACTGTACGGCTCTGTGTGCTTTGGAACCCAGGCAGTCCGGTTGGAAGATCACAGACAAATTCAATCTGACTGTAAAATCAGTCAATTCATATAACAGCAGTTTCGAACTGTTGGTGAAGGATTTGACCCAGTATAAGAAGCAAGGGTATCAGATTGCCCTGCTGTGTGGTTCCAGGACAAGGGCGGAGCGGCTGGCAAAGGATCTGCAGAATGAGGGTCTCAATGCTTTTTTCGGGCAGGATTATGACCGTGTGATCCTGCCGGGGGAGATCATGGTTGTCTACGGCCATGCAAAAAAAGGCTTTGAATATCCGTTGGTGAAATTTGCCGTGATGACCGAATCAGATATTTTCGGTCAGGAGCAGAAGAAAAAGAAGAAGAAAAAGACGTATAACGGGCAGCGTATCCAGGATTTTTCCGAGTTGTCCATCGGAGATTTTGTTGTCCATGAAAAACACGGCCTTGGAATTTACCGCGGTATTGAAAAGGTGGAAGTAGACAAAATCGTCAAGGATTATATTAAGATTGAGTACCGGGGAAGCAGTAACCTTTATATCCTGGCAACACAGCTGGATGCTCTGCAGAAATATGCCGGAGGCGATACGGAGAAAGCGCCCAAGCTTAACAAGCTGGGCACCCAGGAGTGGAACAAGACAAAGAGCCGGGTGCGGGGTGCTGTACGGAATATTGCCAAAGAACTGGTGGAGCTGTACGCTGTCCGCCAGGAAAAGGAAGGCTATGTCTGCGGCCCGGACACAGTATGGCAGAGAGAGTTTGAGGAAATGTTCCCTTACGAGGAGACAGAGGACCAGCTTACAGCCATTGAGGATGCCAAGCGTGATATGGAGAGTAAGAAGATCATGGACCGTCTTGTGTGCGGTGACGTGGGATACGGGAAGACAGAGGTTGCCCTGCGTGCGGCTTTTAAGGCTGTACAGGAGAGCCGTCAGGTAGTTTACCTTGTACCTACTACTATTCTTGCCCAGCAGCATTATAATACCTTTGTCCAGCGTATGAAGGAGTTTCCGGTGAGAGTGGAGCTTCTGTGCCGTTTCCGCACGGCTGCCCAGCAGAGGAAAACCATTGAGGATCTGAAAAAAGGACAGGTGGATATTGTAATTGGCACCCATCGTGTCCTTTCTAAGGATGTACAGTATAAGAATCTGGGGCTTCTGATCATTGACGAAGAGCAGCGTTTTGGCGTGGCCCATAAGGAAAAAATCAAACAGTTGAAAAAGGATGTGGATGTGCTCACACTGACAGCCACACCCATTCCCAGAACCCTTCATATGAGCCTTATCGGTATCCGGGATATGAGTGTGCTGGAGGAACCGCCTATGGACCGTATGCCCATTCAGACCTATGTGATGGAATATGATGAGGAGACGGTGCGGGAGGCCATAAACCGTGAAATGCGCAGGGGCGGACAGGTTTATTATGTGTATAACCGGGTAAACGATATTGCTGAGGTTGCTCTTAAAATATCTAAACTCGTCCCGGATGCAAGAGTGGATTTTGCCCACGGACAGATGAGTGAAAGAGAGCTTGAAAATGTAATGTTCGGGTTTATCAACGGGGACATTGATGTTTTAGTTTCCACCACGATCATTGAGACAGGGCTGGATATTTCCAATGTAAACACTATGATCATCCACGACTCAGACAGGTACGGGCTTTCTCAGCTTTATCAGCTCCGCGGGCGGATCGGGCGGTCAAACAGAACGGCCTATGCCTTTCTTATGTACCGCACCAATATGATGCTGAAAGAAACTGCGGAGAAACGTCTGGCTGCAATCAGGGAGTATACAGATTTAGGCAGCGGGTTCAAGATCGCCATGCGGGATCTGGAGCTTAGAGGAGCAGGAAACCTTCTGGGAGCCCAGCAGCACGGACACATGAATGCGGTTGGTTATGATCTGTACTGTAAAATGTTAAGCGAAGCCGTCAAGGAGGCCAGAGGAATCCACACCATGGAAGACTTTGAGACTACCATAGATTTGTACATGGATGCATTTATTCCGGATTCCTATATCGGAAATGAATTCCAGAAGCTGGACATCTATAAACGTATTGCAGGGATAGAGACACAGCAGGATTACGATGATATGCTGGAAGAACTTCTGGACCGTTTCGGTGAGCCGGGAAAGGCTGTTTTAAACCTTCTGGCAATTGCCAGGCTGAAAGCTTTGGCTCATCAGGCATATGTGACAGAGATAAAACAGATGGGAAAAGAAGTCCGCATCACCCTGTATGAGAAGGCAAGGCTTAATCCTGCAGGAATCCCAAAACTTATGGAAAAGTACCGCAGAGGCCTGCAGTTTAAGGCAGAGCAGGAACCGAAATTCCTGTTGGAATACCAGGGAAATATAATCAGTGCGTTGACCGAATTTGCGGGAGAACTGCTGGAACTGGTGGAAGAGTAGTGTGTGGGATTGCAACAGTTCAGGCTTGTTGAATTGTTTTATGTGGAATCTGTGAAATATTTTGTATTTTCCCGAATTATCTTGCTCAAAACACAAAAAAAGTTTATACTATTTACTAATATAGTCTGAGCAGACATTTTTCTGCCCGGACAAATGAAATAGGGTAACAATGGAGGAAGAAATGAGAGAAATAGCTAAAAGGACAGCCGTAGCAGCCCTGGCCGGAGTGATGGCCGCAGGAATGCTTACGGGATGCGGAGACAAAAAATTAGATGGTACAAAGACAGTAGCAACGGTTGACGGTACAGAAATCCCTATGGGGGTTGTAAGCTTGGCAGCACGGCAGCAGCAGGCTCAGACAGATGCTATGTATAAGAGCCTTATGGGAGGTGCAGCGGCAGGGATCTGGGACCAGGAAGTTGATGAGGAGTCAGGGGAAACTTACGGTGACCAGGCAGTAAAGCAGGTTCTTGAGCAGATAGAGCTTATGTATATTCTTAAGGAAAAAGCCGGTGATTACAATGTGGAGGTCACAGAAGAGGATCAGACCGCGATCGCTGATGCAGCAGCAGCTTTTATGGCGGCAAATAATGAAGAAGCTTTAGAAGCTCTGGCAGTGACTGAGGACCAGGTGAAGACACTTCTTGAATTGGAGACTTACCGGGAGAGAGTGCATGATGCCATAGTGGCTGAGGCAAATGTGGAAATCACAGATGAAGAGGCACAGCAGTCTGCCTTTACCTATGTCAGCGTATCCACCAGCGGTGAAGAACTGACAGAGGAAGATATTGCGAAAAAGAAAGAGCAGGCCCAGGAAATTCTTGATAAGGTAAAAGAAGATCCCTCAGCCGATATGTCTGAGACAGCAAAAGAAGTGGATGAAAGCTACACAGCCCTGGAAGGAACTTTCACTACAAATGAGAGCGAAGACGAGGATGCAAGCTCTTCCGCATATCCGGAGCAGGTGATCACAGCCTTAAGAGAACTGAAGGAGGGAGAAGTTTCTCCTGAATTGATAGAGACAGACACCAGCTATTATATTGTAAGACTTGACAAAGAACTGGATGAGGATGCAACTGAGTCCAAGAAAGCTTCTCTTAAATCAACGAAAGAGAATGAGTTCTATACAGAGACTACAGATAAATGGATGGATGAAGCTGACATCAAGGTTGAGGATAAGGTACTGAAAACTTTGAAGATCACTGATACCCACACCTTTACTCTGGCTGCTCCTGAAAGTACAGAGGAAACACCGCAGGAGGAAACCACGGCAGGAACGGAAGATGCTGCTGAGGAAGACGCAGAAAACGCGGATGCTGAGAACGAAGGCGGCGATACAGATGGCGCTGACACAGAGGAAGATACAGCAGAAAACACCGATGACAACACATCAGACAACACTGGTGCAGATGCAGAGGATAACAGTACAACAGAAAATACTGATGATGCAGAGTAATGATCAGTGAGAAACAGGGCATGTCCGGTAAGTTGGACATGCCCTGTCTGTTTAGAAAATAACACGGTTTCTTCCGTGTTTTTTACCATAATACAGTTTGTCATCTGCACTTTTTATCAAATTGGTGAGACTGGATTGGTAATCATATTCTTCCACCCCGAAGGTCATGGTCACATGGATAGGATCGCCGTTGTCGTGAATGGGGAGTTTGGACACCGCGATATTCAAACTGTTTATAAACTCGCTTGCCTGGTCAAGATTCATATCAGGAAGGAAAAAGAAAAATTCTTCACCGCCCCATCTGCACACATACCCTTTGTCTTTGACTGAATCTTTAAATAATTCAGCCAGTTCCCTAAGAACCAAGTCACCGAAATTATGTCCCCGGGTGTCGTTTATCTTTTTAAATAAATCAATATCCCCCAGTGCAACACAAAACCTGTCATGAGGCTTTACAGAGGTTTGGTTTTCCAACAGATCCATCATGTACCTTCTGTTATGGAGAGTGGTAAGAGGGTCTGTGCAAGCTTGTTTCTGAAGCTCCTGGTTGTAGATCATAAGCTGTTTTTCTGCATTTTGAATATTTGTGCTGAAAATCAGACAGACCACAGCCATATGTATAAAAATAAAAGAAGTATTCATTATCTGGAGCACAGCATTGGATACAGCAGACAACTGGATAATGGGAGTATGGTTCATACAATAAAAAAATAAATACAGCCTTAATGCAAAAAGGATTCCCAGGAACAACAGCTTCCGGGGGATGGTATCATATATAGAAAAAAAGACAATGACCATAAGAGGCATGATAAAATGCTGGCCTCCGCAGTCCCATCCGAAATTGATCACAAAAAATATCAGCCAGCTTAAAAGCAGGATGGTATAAAGAAACAGATGGCGCCGGCCGGGAAAACGCCGTATAAAATGTAAAGACACGATGGCTGCCAGTATCCAGGGAGTTATAATAGCGCCATATATGGATAGGCCAAAGTACACAGTAAAGATAATATAGCAGAAAAAATACAGTATTATAAGCCAATAGGACCATTGCATGACCAAGGTAAAGTAATGAGGTGTACATCTGGTACAACTGTTTATGAATACAGTATTTTTTATTTTGTTTACAATATTCATGTATTATCACCATTGGAATTATTTGTTCCGAAGTTGTGTCACAGCCCGGATAAAGGGGCTGCCAGTGTACAGATTTAATATAATCTGGCCAGTATGCTTGTACTGGAACACAGGACAGAACCACTTTATATTATACTACACAACTGCCTGGAATAGAACAAAATACATAGAATTTGTCTGGCGGAATAATTCACAAAATTTAAGGCCTAATTCTGTATACCAAGAGAAACTGCTGTGGCTTATGGCTGTTGGCAGAATCCCTGTTCAGGCTATACAGCTTAAAATCACCCCTGGCCCATCAGTCCGAAGTGTGACAGGGCATTATAAATACCATTGTCAGTGATATCCGTTGTCTGATAAGTGCAGTAGGGTAGAATTTCATCCATGGCATTGCCCATGGCTATACTGTTTCCCGCATATTTGAGCATTGGCAGGTCATTGGTGCTGTCTCCGAAGGCATAACTGCTCTCAAGAGGAAGTCCCAGATGATGGAGAAGGAAACGTATTCCTGTAGCTTTGCTGCAGCCCTTTTGTGTTACTTCGTAGGTATGGTTTCCATGGTCGAAATATACGAAGTTTTCCTCACAGAATGCCTTAAAGGATTCCCCGTCAGATTCCGGCTGGAGAAAAGCAAGGAATTTGTCAAAAGTATAAGTCTTTTCTTTCTGCGGATCGTACAGGGACAGATCTTCTACGGAAACTGTTTGTTTTAGCCTCTCAATAACAGAGGACTGGGCAGTTGCACAACCGTCATATAGAATCTTGTCACTGCACTCAAAAAAGGCAGCAACTTTGCATTGACGTACTGTTTTTATAGTTTCCCGGCAGAGTTCATTGGGAATGGTACTGGAGTAAAGGAGCTGTCCGTCCATATAAATCTGGCTGCCGCATCCGCACACATATCCGTCAAATCCCAGCTCTTTAATTTCCCGGGGAATCATGGCCATGGTCCGTCCGGAGTTGATGAAGGCCAGGTGTCCTTGTTCCCTGGCTTTGGTAAGAGCACGTTTTGCACTGTCGGGAACGGTGAAGGGATGGGGAGTCAGCAATGTACCGTCTATATCAAAAAATAATATTTTCTTATCACTATTCATCAAAAGTCTCCTCTTCATTAAAGCTGTTCTGTTCATTCATATGTACTCTGATACCGTTCACTTCCACATTGTCCTCCATAGGGATGATAAGGCATTTCCGGCCGTCAATAACTCTGGTCTCCACCAGGTCTGCCCGTTCCGGGTCCACATGGATCACAACATCGGGAGTCTTGATCTCAAAGCGTTTCGTGTTTGTAATGTTGGAGGCTACCAGAGAAGATTTTTCCCCCGCGGTGACTTCGTACTGCTGGTCAAAGGTTTCCAGCTTCTCATCCTCCACACCGCTTTCTTCAAACAGCCGCTTCACCTCAGACTTTGTCAGAACCACAGGTTCAGGTTCGTCCTTCTGGGCCTCTATAAGTTCATTAAGTTTCTCATGGATATTTATTACAGTGTCATATTTGCAGGAGTCTCCCAGGGTCTCTTCTACCAGAGCATTAAAGGAATCCCGCTGGCCGCCTGCCGAAAGGGGCGGATTGCAGCCAAATATTTCATCCACAAAGGAAGTTCGAAGCTCTTCGGCATTTTTGGAGTAATAAAGGACACCGTGGATGTCTGTGCTCCTGTCGTTGAAGAGGGGGAAGAGGAATCCAAGGTCAGGCATTTCCACGATCCAGTCTCTGATACGGTCACTGATACTGTTTGTCTCGGCATTATAGCATAACCCTGCCTTTGACAGTTTTACGGGGCAGATACTGCAGAGGATATGTTCGTATATCTCATCGGATGCATCGAACATTTCCTGCCCGTCTGAGGATTTGCCCGGGATATCGTAAACTGCGTGGATCAGGATGATATAATAGTTTTCCCCATAATCATAGTTTTCTATTATTTTATCATAAAAACTTTCTACCAGTGCGTCGTCTGTGAGCTTGCTGTTGCGCAGCTTCAGCAGAAACTCCTGAGTGCCCCCTTCGCTTTCCTGCTCCAGAGGAAATTCCATGTTGATCAGGTTTTTTCCGATGGTGCCGGAGAGGGTTTTGCGGAAAATATCAAAATATTTGAACATTTCTTCTTCGGAAAGGGAAAGAAAGGCTTCTTTTAATTCCGTTTTTTTATTCTTTTCAGCATCTACATAACAGCCGCATATGCGCGTGATGGCACAGCTTTCAGGTTTGAATTGCTTTTTTATCTCGGTTATTTCTTTTTTATTCATAAGTTTTCCTCCAAGGGTGCTGCGGTACAGAGCTAGTCGGAATGAAGTTTCATACACGCTCTGGTATTCCTATTATAGCCCAGAAAATAAGAAGGGGCAAGAGTACACAAGGGCGTATGGTGGTTATAAAAATCAAAGAAAAATAATAATAAACCGGGAAGCGGCCTTTAGGGTATGTGCAATATGTATAATTTTGAAAAGAAAAACTGTGAAAAAATATCAAAAGCGTTAAGAAATTTATAGGTGGACAGAAAAATTTTATATTTTCTTTCTAAAAAGGAATTGATAGAATATAAAACATGAAGCGGACAGAAGAGCCGCAAAAAAAGGAGGACGAATTTTAATGAAGAGAAAATTTTTGGCCGGATTACTTTGTGTGGCAATGGGCGTAACAACAATGGCAGGTACTGCAACTGTATTTGCAGCAGATGACGCAGCAGAGGCAGAAGCTCCTGCAGATGATGCAGCAGCAGTTGATCTTGAGGGAGTAGACCTTGAGAATACTAAGATTGGTATCAGTATTTATCAGTTTGCTGATAACTTCATGACTCTGTACCGCACAGAATTAGTTCGTTATCTGACCGAAGACCTTGGATTCAATGAGAAAAACATCATTGTACAGGATGGTAAAAATGACCAGGCAGAGCAGACAAACCAGATCAACAACTTCATCACAGACGAAGTTGACGTTATGATCCTTAACCTGGTTCAGTCTTCTTCCGCTCCGCAGATCACTGATATTTGTAATGAAGCCGGAATCCCTGTAGTTTATATCAACCGTCAGCCGGATGAAACAGAGTCCGACAGATGGGAAGCAGACGGAATCAAAGCTACATATGTAGGCGCAGATGCAAGACAGTCCGGTACTTTCCAGGGCGAAGAAATTCTCGAAACTGAAAACAAAGGCGATATCAACGGCGACGGCAAAGTTTCCTATATCATGGTTCAGGGTGACCCGGAGAACATTGATGCTCAGTACAGAACTGAATTCTCTGTTAAAGCTTTGACAGATGCAGGCGTAGAAGTTGAGGAACTGTTACTTCAGAGAGGTGACTGGGATCAGGCAAAAGGCCAGCAGATCGTACAGGACGCTCTGACACAGTTCGGCGATCAGGTAGAAGTTGTTTTCTGTAACAATGATGCTATGGCTCTTGGTGCATTACAGGCAATCCAGGCAGCAGGCAGAACAATCAACGAAGATATCTACTTAGTAGGTGTTGATGCTCTTACAGATGCTGTTCAGAACATCATTGACGGAAATATGACTGGTACAGTATTTAACGATCACTTCAGCCAGGCTCAGACAGCAGCTCAGATGGCAGTTAAATATCTTAAAGGCGAAGATGTTGCTCCTGTAAACATGGTTGACTATGTAAAAGTTACAGCAGACAACGCAGCAGAAATTCTTGAAAAGATTAAATAATCAGGTTCAGGTAATAAAAAAATGATAATGTTGGGTGTGTCGAAAGGGGCACACCCAATTTTTGAGAAATGGAAAGGAGAGAGTGGGATGGCAGAATATAGATTGGAGATGCGCGGTGTAAGCAAGAGCTTCCCGGGTGTCAAGGCGCTGGACAAAGTAAACTTAAAAGTACGTCCCGGAACAGTCCACGCCCTCATGGGGGAAAACGGTGCAGGTAAGTCTACCCTCATGAAATGCCTGTTTGGTATCTATCACATGGACGAGGGAGAAGTCTTTGTAGATGGAGAAAAAGTCAATATAGGCAATCCTGATGAGGCATTACATAAAGGTCTTGCCATGGTGCATCAGGAACTGCAGCCGGTACCGGCACGTACTATTGCGGAAAACATGTATTTGGGACGTTATCCGACAAAGTCAATAGGGCCTCTTAAAGTTATTGACCATAGGACCATGAATGAAGAAGCAAAGAGATGGCTGGAAAATGTAAAAATGCCCTTTGACCCTAAACGAAAATTAGGAGAGTTGTCTATTTCCCAGATGCAGTCAGTAGAAATTGCCAAAGCGGTTTCCCAGGAAGCAAGACTGATCATTCTGGATGAACCGACCTCCTCACTTACAGATAATGAAGTAGAAGCTTTATTTGCTATTGTCCGTGATTTGCGTGACAGAGGGGTTTCCTTTGTATTTATTTCCCACAAGATGGCAGAGCTTCGAAGAATTTCCGATGACATTACAATAATGCGAGATGGTGCTTTTGTAGGATCATGGAAGATGAAAGATATCAGTGACGATGAAATTGTGAAGCAGATGGTTGGACGTGAGCTGACAAACATTTATCCGCCTCTGGACAATGAGCCAGGGGATGTTCTTCTGGAGATAAATGATTTTACCAGTATCCATGCAAACTCTTTCAAAAACTGTTCCTTCAAACTTAAAAAAGGTGAAATACTTGGTTTTGGCGGCCTTGTAGGTGCACAGCGTACAGAACTTATGGAGGCGATTTTCGGTATCCGTCATACAGTCAGCGGTGAAGTGAAACTTAACGGTGCCAAGATTGATATCAAACGGCCGCAAGACGCTATTAGAAACGGTATCGGTATGATCACTGAGGACCGCCGTGGTTCTGGTATTTTAGGTTGTCTTTCCATTGCAGATAACGTTGCTCTTGCCTCACTGGATCAATATCTGGAAGCCGGTATTAAACTGGATAAGAAAAAAATCGAAGAGCTGGTTCAGGATAATGTGGCAAAACTGAGTATCAAGACTCCAAGCAGCAAAACCTTAATCCAGGCGTTGTCAGGAGGTAATCAGCAGAAGGTAATTATTTCACGCTGGCTTGCCAACAATCCTGATGTATTAATCATGGATGAGCCTACACGTGGTATTGATGTGGGTGCAAAGTATGAAATATACCAGATTATGATTAATCTCGCAAAGCAGGGTAAGGGAATTATTATGATATCTTCAGAAATGCCTGAGCTGATAGGTGTTTCCAACCGTATCATGGTTATGTGTAATGGCAAGATTACCGGGGAAGTGTCCGGAGAAGAAGCTACCCAGGAAAATATCATGCATTATGCTACGCAGTTCTAAGTGAAGGAGGAGAAAAGAATGGACAAAACAAAAAAAATAGATATTAAGAATTTGTTGATAAATAATGGTATCATTGTATTACTGATGATTCTTGTACTTTATGTAAGTATTACTGTACCTACATTCCGTAGCTTCAGAAACCTGATGAATCTGGCAATTAATGCGGCCCCCCGTGTAATTATCGCACTCGGTGTCAGCGGCTGTCTGATTACGAAAGGTACGGACCTTTCCGCAGGACGTGCAGTTGGTTTAAGTGCCTGCCTTGCAGGTATAATGCTTCAGAAGCCGGATGCACCCGGTAAAATCTGGGCGAATTTTCCACAGTTGAATGTATGGGTGGTTCTTCTGATCGTTATGGCTATCTGCTCTATTTTTGGCCTTATTAACGGTATTGTAGTATCTTATCTGAATGTACCTGCATTTATCGGAACTCTTGGTATGCAGCTTATTGTTTATGGTATTGCACTTGTTGTAACTAATTCTGTTCCGATCGGCGGATACCGTGCAGATTATATCAGCGTAACACAGGGTAAGGTTGGACCGATTCCTCTGCTGTTTATTTATTTGATCATAGCTGCAGCAATTTTCTGGTTTGTATATAATTACACCCGTCACGGAAAATATATGTATGCAATCGGCGGCAATGAAGTTGCAGCTGAGGTTTCCGGTGTTAATGTTAAAAAGACAAAAATCATCATCTACATAACAGCAGCTTGTATGTATGCTATCGCAGGTTTCCTCCTGGGCGGCAAGTCCGGCGGTACCAGTGTTAACATGGGAATGGGTTACGAGCTGGAGGCAATTGCGGCATGTACTATCGGCGGTGTATCTGTAAATGGTGGTATCGGTAAGGTTTCCGGTGTTATCATCGGTGTTGCAGTATTCGAGCTTTTGAAATCAGCCATGCAGTTTATGGGATTGAATACGAACTATCAGTATATTGCACAGGGTATTGTTATCGTTGTGGCGATTGCGTTGGATATTAGGAAGTATATTGCTAAGAAATAAAACCTTGAGGACCTTGAGGGGGACAGGCTCGGAGTTGCGAAGCCCGCATGTCCCCCTCAAACTCCCCCTGTTGGGCACGCTGGGTGGTCCGACGGTAGGGATGGATGAGATAAGAGAAGCAGCGGGGGCTGCTTCTTTTTGTACGGCCTGATGGGCGCACTGGGTGGTTCGACGGTAGGGATGGGTGAGATAAGAGAAGCAGCGGTGGCTGCTTCTTTTTTGTGCGCCCGGTGGGCGCACTGGGGGATTATTTAGGATGGGGGATTTTGGTCTTGGGCTAGGATTAGGTTTACGTTGGCTTCTATGTATTCGCGGTCAAGGCCGGTGGGGAGGCGGTCGGTGATGAGGTAGTCGATAGCGCCGGAGAAGTCTGCGAATTTGCCGATGTAGGAGTCGTTGAATTTTGTGTGGTCGGCTATGATGAATTTCTGTTTGGCAGCGGAGATCATTCCTTTCTTGATGGAGCTGTCATTGAAGTTTGGGTCGGAGTAGCCGAAATGGATATCGATTCCTGTTGTTCCCAGGAAGCATTTGTCTACCCGGATGTTTTTCAGGAGGGTTTCGGCCAGGGCGCCGAAGGTGCTGTCCATATCACGCCTTACTTGGCCGCCTATGTGGAACAGGTCTATATCGGGGCGTGTCTGGAGGAGGGTGATTGCTTTGAAGGAGTTTGTGACAACGGTGAGGTTCTTTTTCGTGCCTTCTATGATCAGGTGGACCAGTTCCAGAGCTGTTGTGGAGGCATCCAGCAGTATGGCATCGTTGTCTTCTATGTAATGATAGGCGCACTGGGCTATCATCTTTTTTTCTGCGGGACAGCGGATTGAAAGCTCTTCCCGGGTGAGGCTTTTGCTGGCTGATTTAAGGGGGATCGCACCGCCGTGGATCCTGCATATTTTCTTCTGTGCCTGGAGTTCGTCCAGGTCACGTCGTATGGTGACTTCTGTGGTAGAAAACAATTCACTGAGTTCGCTTACTTTAACAATTTTATCCGTGTTTACCAATTCGATAATTTTATCTCTGCGTTCCTGGGCTAACATATACTCTCCATTTCTACGCTGTAAGGTTTTCTGCTTTGACATCATGTTGTCTTTCTGACTTTTCTTTATTTTATCAAAATCCAATAAAAAAGAAATGGGTAAAACTACAAAAGTCGCACACATATATTTGTGAAAAAAATAAAAAAGATAAAAAAACATAAATTAAAAAGAAAAATAACAAACAAATGTAAAACATCTTTTTTGTCTATTACTTACAAAAACAAAATGATGGGGTAAAAATAATTGACATTCAGAACAAAATGTTCTAAACTTAAGTCACTCAAACAAGAACAACGAATAAAAACAAACAAAAAAGAAAAGGAGGAAACAAAATGAAAAAAAGAATGATGGGGATTATCCTAAGTGCTGCATTGGCAGCTACAACGATGGCGGTTCCGGCAGTGGTGCATGGGGAGGCCGAAGGCGGGGCTGAGGAATCTTATCAGGTAGGGTTTATCGTAGGTTCCAGAGAGCATGTTTTTTATAATCTCATCGAGGAAGCCATTAAAGAGAAATGTGAGGAATTGGGAATTGAAGCTCTCTGCTATGACGGCGAGCTGGATGCCAACATTCAGTCAAACCATATTGAGAATCTGGTAGCCATGAAGGTGGATGCTATTGCGCTGGCGACTGTAGATGCAGCGGGAGTAGGCCCGGCCATCAAGGCAGCAGATGCAGCAGGAATTCCTGTGTTTACCTTTGACTCAGGCTGTGACACAGTTGATTGTATTGTCTGCCATGTAGGTACAGATAACGTGAAGGGCGGAGAATTGGGCGCACAGGCAGTACAGGATTTACTTGGGGAAGAAGGCGGCACTGTGGGATTCATCGGAAACCCTGCTTCCGCTGCATGTCTGGACAGAGAAAATGGATTTATGTCCGAAATGGAGAAGATTGATAATATTGAAGTGAAATTCAACGGTAACTATCAGGGTGATGCCAACGTGGCGGCATCTCTTGTTCAGGACTGGCTGACTGCTGCTCCCGACCTGGATGCAATCTTCTGTGCTGGTGACCCGGCTGCTTCCGGCGCGCTTGCCTCTATTAAATCAGCAGGTGCCAGTACCTTGATCATCGGATACGACGGAAATCCGGAAGCAATTGATGCCATCTATGCTAAAGATGGAGACGGAAAATGGTGGGTATCTGAAGTATCCCAGAATCCGCCTCTCATCGGTGCTACTATTGTTGAGCAGATCAACAAATATCTGACAGAAGGCAAGGTTGACGCAGAGCAGATTCCTATTGACCCATACATCATCGACTATGACTATATTGTGGAAGAAGGCCTGAAATAAACACAGAACTATAGAAACGTAGCAATGAAATAAGAATGGGATCGCTGCAAAGTACATACCGGGACTGGCGGCGGTCCCATTCTATTAAAAAGTGAGCGGGATAGCATATGGATAATAAAGAAAAGGGAAATCAGCCAATCCTACAGGTGAAGAATATTTCAAAGGTTTTCCCGGGGGTAAAGGCTCTCACGGATATATCAATTGATTTTTATCCGGGAGAGGTCCATGCCTTGCTGGGAGAGAACGGTGCAGGTAAATCCACGCTGATCAAAATCATATCAGGAGTATATACACCTACAGAGGGAAAGGTGATTTTTGAAAATCAGGAAAAGCATTACAAAAACCCTGGGGAGGCGTTGGACTGCGGTATATCGGTCATCCACCAGGAGCTGAGTATTGCTAATGAGCTTTCGGTTGCGGAGAATATTTATGTAGGGCGTGAGCCGTCAGCAGGGAAGAAAGGGTTTATCCTCAACAGAAAGAAGATGGAGCAGGATGCACAGAAGGCCCTTGAGTTTATGGGAGTGGATATTAAATCTACGGATATTGCAGGAGAGCTCTCTGCTGCTCAGCAGCAGATGATAGAGATTGCCAAGGTTATCACCAGAAACTCCAAGCTTGTCATCATGGATGAACCTACTTCATCACTGTCTGAAAGTGAAATTGATGCCCTGTTTAAGCAGGTAGAACTGTTAAAGAAGAATAATGTTGCGATCATTTATATCACTCACCGTTTAAAGGAGCTTCCGGTCATTGCGGACAGGGTGACCATATTAAGGGACGGGCAGTTTGTGAAGAGTTCGCTGTTTAAGGATATCACAGAAGCGGAAATAGTGGCAAACATGGTAGGCCGTGAAATATCTGATTACTATAACCAGCAGGAACACACAAGAAAAAAGGAAATGCTCAGGGTAGAGAATCTCACTGTGGACGGTGTATTCCGTAACATTTCTTTTTCAGCCTATCAGGGGGAAATCCTGGGAGTTGCAGGACTGGTGGGAGCAAAGCGTACTGAGCTTATGGAGACAATATTTGCAGACAGGAGAAAGACATCCGGGTCTGTATATGTAAAAGGAGAAGAAGTGCATTTCAGGTCACCAAAGGATGCCATTGCACATAAAATCGGATTTGTGACAGAGGACAGGCGCCGTACCGGACTTATGCTGGAAGCTTCCATTAAAAATAATGTTGTTCTTCCAAGCCTTAAAAGGACGAAACGCAAGGGCGGTTTTGTCAATCCTAAGTGGGAGAAAGAGGTGTGCGATGAATACTTCGGGAAACTGAAGATTAAAGCTCCGGGTATGAACACATTGATCAAAAATCTTTCCGGCGGTAACCAGCAGAAGGTCATACTGGCAAAATGGCTGGTGGCGCAGTCAGAGATACTGATTTTAGACGAACCCACAAGAGGTATTGATGTAAATGCAAAAGCAGAATTCTATGGATTGATGAATGCTTTTGTGGAAGAGGGCGGCTGTATTGTCATGGTTTCCTCGGAGCTGCCGGAGATCCTGGGAGTATCCGACCGTGTGATGGTCATGCGTGAAGGTGTGAAATGCGGAGAATTAGCGAAAGATGAGGCAACAGAGTACAGAATCATGCAGCTTGCAAGCATACAGAGTGAAGCGTGAGCCTTGGGGCTGACAGAGGGGAGTTTCCCCGGGCAGCCGCAATCCATATATAACGAATGTTAAAGGGGAAGTAGCTATGGAGAAATTGAAACAATGGTCAAAGAAGAATGCTGTAGTGATTGTTCTGTTCATACTAATCATATTCTTTGGCATAGCAAATAAAACATTTTTAACTCCTACAAATATAATCAATATTACTGCACAGATGTCCATCAATGCGCTGCTGTGCGTTGGTATTACCTATGTCATCATCACTGGAGGAATTGATATCAGTATAGGCTCAGTGGCTGCATTTGCGGGAATTTTTGCAGCTTACCTGGGATTGAAGTTCCCTGACGCTCCGCTGGTGATCATTCTTTTGATCCAGATTGGCAGTGCCGTGCTGATCGGTGGAATCTGCGGTTTGTTTAATGGAATTATGATTGCCAAGTTTAAGGTTGTGGCAATGATCGCAACCCTGGCAATGATGACCATGGCAAGAGGGCTGGCTTATGTTATCACAGACGGACAGCCTGTATACGGACTTCCTGACAGTTTTGCATGGCTGGGGGCAGGACGTCTGCTGAAGACGGAATCAGTGCCTTTAGGAATTATTCCTATCATCACAATTTTTACAATTATTATCGTGGTACTCATGCATATCCTGCTCACGAAGACAGTTTTCGGCCGTCACGTGTTTGCAGTGGGAAGTAATGAAAAGGTTGCACATTTAAGCGGAATCAATGTGGACTGGGTGAAAATACGTGCGCATATCATCTGCTCAATTATGGCGGCACTTGGAGGCGTATGTGTAACTTCCAAGTTAAATAACGGCCAGCCGGCAGCCTGTGATGCTTATGAAATGTATGCTATCGCTGCCACGGTTCTGGGAGGTACCAGCTTCTTAGGAGGTATCGGCTCTGTGCTCCGCGCCATGATCGGTTGTGCCATTATCGCTATTATCAATAATGGTATGAACTTAATGCAGATTTCCTCTTATTGGCAGAAGGTAATCATGGGACTGATCATCCTTCTGGCGGTTATCGTTGATATGGCACAGAAACGTGAGAAAAATTAAGCAGGTGATGAATGATGAAATTGCTCAATTCTATTGAAACGGCTTTGGATGAAATGCTGAAAGGCCTGCTGTTAGCCCAGCCAGGGGAATATGAACGCATTGAAAATGAGTACAGCTACGCCCTTGTGAAGAAATGCCGTAAGCCGGAAAAGGTCCGGATCATGGTCAATGGAGGAGGCGGCTGGGGGCCTCTTTTCCCCGGGGTAGTAGGAGAAGGACTTGCAGACGCTATGGTGCACGGAGATTTTAACTGTGCTCCCAATGCCTGGCTTATATACCAGACAGGAAAAGAGATACAGGAAGGAAAAGGAATATTTATTCTGACCAACAATTATTCAGGGGATTACCTGAATAACGATATGGCCCGGGAACTGCTTTCCCGTGAAGATATCCCTTCTTATGTGTGCTATGTAAGCGACAATGTATGCAGTGCAAAAGGCGAAGGGAAAGAAAAGCGGGGCGGAATGACAGGGATTGGAATTCTGCTTAAAATAGCCGCAGCTCTCGCCGACCAGGGAGCAGGTCTTGAAGAGATGGCGGAGATTGTAGAAAAGGCGAACGCACGTCTGAGAACTATAGCAGTGTGCTGTTCGGAAGAAGACGGTGCAGTGGAATATGGAAACGGATTCTCCGGCGAGCCTCCTGCCGGCAGGGAGAGATTTATCTCTGCTGACCATACAGCGGCAAACATTCTGGATTATCTTCTTCCGGAGCTGGAGACTTATAAAGCAGAGGATAAATTCCATATCATGGTTAACCGGATGAAAAAAATGTCATATCTGGAAGGCTATGTAATGGTAAATGCCTTGAACAGAGAGCTTGTCCGCCGGGGATATAAGGCGGGAAGCTGTACTGTGGGCAGCTATTTTGATGCTTTTGAGACAAACGGATGTATTGTGAGTGTCATGGCTTATGATACGCAGCTCGAGCCTTATCTCAGGCCGGTGAAGGGATATGATTTCACCATTTAAAGCAGCCGGGCCAGAGCCGGGATGGGGTATACACGTACATAAGTAAGAGGTGATTTATGAAACAGTTAAAGATATCTCAGCTGCAGAGGATTTTCAGGCGTGTGGCAGAGACAATTATAGAAAACGAACCGTATCTCACAGAGATAGATAATATTATAGGTGACGGTGACCACGGAACAGGGATGAAACGGGGGTTCACAGCCCTCTGGAAAATGCTGGACCGGAAGGTGTACACGGATGTGAACTGCCTCTGCGGAGAGGTTGGTATGGAATTACTGAAAAGTATGGGAGGGGCATCCGGAGTCATTTTCTGTACCTTATTTTTCGGAGGGCTGGACGACATCCCCCACGGAGAACAGGTGAATCTTGACCAGCTTGCTAAGTATTTTGAGGTGGGAGAGGCTGCCATAGAAAAACGAGGAAAAGCAAAACCGGGGCAGAAAACAATGCTGGACGCCCTTTATCCTGCGGTGCTGTCTCTGAAGAAGGCAGCTGCACAGCACAAAGATTTGGGGGCAGCCTTCGGTATGGCCTATGAAGCTGCACTGGAAGGTGTGGAGGCCAGCAAAAACATGCAGTCCAGGGTAGGAAGATCCAAGAATTTTCAGGAAGCTACCATAGGTTACCCGGACCCGGGAGCGATATCTACCAGTCTCATTTTTAAAGCGTTTGCACAAGAAATCCGTTTGTTGGAAGAAATGGAGGAAGGACATGAGAAAGATTATAAATGAGCCTCAGGATTTTGTGCCGGAGGTGATGGATGGCATTCTGGCAGCCTACAAGGACAAGGTAAAGGTCCTGGACGAACAGAAGAGGATCCTTATGCGGAATACGCCGGTAAAACCTGGAAAGGTGGGGATTGTGACAGCCGGCGGAAGCGGACATCTCCCTGTTTTTCTGGGATACGTGGGTGAGGGGATGCTGGACGGCTGTGCCGTAGGAAATGTATTTGCTTCTCCTTCCGCTAAGAAGATGGAAGAAATGATCAAGGCAGCAGACCATGGCAGCGGAGTTCTTTGTCTGTACGGAAATTACGGCGGAGATGTAATGAATTTTCAGATGGCCTGTGAAAACGCAGATTTTGATGATGTGCAGACAATGCAGGTTCTGGTGAAGGATGATGTAGCCTCCAGACCCAAGGCGGAGATGGATATGCGCCGGGGTGTGGCGGGAATGGTATATGCCTTCAAGATTGCCGGAGCTGCTGCAGATGAAATGTTGTCCCTGAGAGAGGTGGCAGAGGTGACCCAGGAAGCTCTGGACAATATCAGGACTATGGGAGTAGCCTTGTCTCCCTGTATTGTCCCTGAGGTTGGCAAGGCAACCTTTGAAATCGGTGAGAATGAGCTTGAACTGGGAATGGGTATTCACGGGGAGCCGGGGATTGAGGTCTGCAGTATGATGAAGGCAGACGAAATTGCTGACCGTGTTCTTGATAAGCTGCTGGAGGATATGCCGCTGGTACCAGGAGATGAGGTCTCGGTGATGGTGAACGGTCTGGGGGCGACTCCCCTGGAGGAGCAGTTTATACTTTACCGCAGGATATCAGGACGGCTTGAGGATATGGGTGTTTCTATCTACATGCCCCACATCGGGGAATTTGCAACCTCCATGGAGATGGCAGGTGCATCCGTGACCATCTTTAAGCTGAATGACAGGCTGAAAGGATATCTCAGAAAGCCTGCCAATACACCGTTTTATACCAACAGCAATAAATGATGCCAGGGTCACCATGTGCGGGGAATTCCCCAGGCATCAGCGGGGAAAGTACCTTATGACCCCAACATCGGTAAAAAACCAGGGCTAATAAATCAGGGAGAAAGGGGATGATACCAATGAAAAGAGAAGAATTAAAGAATGTGCTTGGAGAAATCAGCGCAGTTATGGACGAGAATGCAGATTATCTGGTCTCTCTGGATGCCAGATTCGGGGACGGCGACCTGGGTATCTCCATGAGCCAGGGATTTAAGAAGGTGGCACAGTATTTGGAGACAGCACAGGAGGATGATCTGGGTAAGCTTCTGAAGAATTGTTCATCTGAGTTTAATGAAGCGGCTCCGTCTACTTTGGGCACGATCATGTCATTTGGGTTTATGGGAATGGCAAAGGTCCTTAAAGGGAAAACAGAAGCTGGCCTGTCGGAGATGGCACAGGCAATGGATGCCGGCATACAGATGATCATGGATAAGGCAAAATCCCGTCCGGGAGATAAGACAATCCTGGACAGTCTGATTCCCGGTGTGCGCATCTTGTTAGAGAAGAGCGGTGAGCCGGATGTATTTGAGCAAGCATATCAGGCTGCATATGAGGGTATGGAGCTGACAAAGACTATGAAAGGGAAACACGGCAGAATCGCTTACTACGGTGACAAAACCATCGGTGAGGTGGATGGAGGGGCTACAGTAGGTATGCTTATTTTTAAGGCTATTTCTATTTCTGCGCAGAGAAATCTGTAGGCACAAGGATTTAAATATATTTTGAGACCAACATTAAAATAAAGATAAAGAGAGGATACATATCATGGCATTAACTAAGGTAAAAGATATTTTAAGAATGGCAGATGAGGCCAATACATCAGTAATTGCATTTAACTGTACAGACTACAATATGATCTATTCTGTCATTACAGTGGCGGAGGAACTGCAGAAACCTGTGATCATAATGCTTTATCCTGAGCATCATCATCTGAATAACGCAGCAGACCCAGCAGCTTTCGCGGCTGCGGTGAAAAGCCTTGCGGCCAATGTAAAGGTTCCCATCGGTCTTCATCTGGACCACAGCAGTGACATCAACTATATTATGAAAGCTATTAAGGCCGGATTCAGTTCTGTAATGATCGATGGTTCTATGCTTTCTGTGGAAGAAAACATCAAGCTGACCAAGAGGGTAGTGGAGATTGCACATGCCTTTGACGTGGATGTTGAAGCAGAGCTGGGCCGGGTAGGATTTGCCAAGGATTCTGACCAGGACAAGCTGGATATGTATACGAAGCCGGAAGTGGCAGCAGCATTCTGTGAAGAGACACAAGTGGACTCTGTTGCAGTGGCAATAGGCAGTGCCCACGGTGTATACCTGGAAACTCCTAAATTAGATCTGGAAAGATTGTCTGAGATCAATGAGGCTACGGACGTACCCCTTGTGCTCCACGGAGGAAGCGGGATTCCCAATGATCAGCTGGAAATTGCATTTACAAAGGGTATCAATAAATTTAATGTGGGAACTGAGTTCTTCCAGTTGAATTATGACAGTATTAAAGAATACTGTGAGACATATAAGGATAAAGGGAATGTGTTTGATATGCCTAAGTTTGTACAGGGAAAATTGATGGAGTATTTGAGGAAGAAGATGGAGTTGTGTAGGTTTTGAAGACCTTGAGGGGGACAAGCTCGGAGTTGCGAAGCCCGCATGTCCCCCTCAAACTCCCCCTGTTGGGCACGCTGGGTGGTCCGACGGGAGGGGATGAGGATAAAAGAAGCAGCGGGGGCTGCTTCTTTTGGGTGCGGCCCGTTGGGCGCACGGGTGGTCCGACGGGAGGGGATGAGGATAAAAGAAGCAGCGGGAGCTGCTTTTTTTGTATTTATTTTGTAAGTTCTTAATGCCGGGGGTAGTCACTGGGGCGATGATTTGGTACAATAAAGTATATCGGCGCTGCTGGGGCAGGGGGTGTGCGGGATTTAGAATAGGGATGATAGGAAGGAAGACGTAATGGAGCTGTATAATATATTATTGGTGGATGATGAGGCGGATGTGCTGCTGGCAATGAAACGGAAAATTGATTGGGAAGCTATGGGGTTTTGTTTGGCGGGGACGGCGGAGAATGGGCAGGAGGCTCTTGAGATGGCGGAGCAGCTCCACATAGATGTGGTGATGACTGATATTAAGATGCCTTATATGGACGGGCTGACTCTTTGCCGGAAGCTGAAGCAGAATTACAGGAATATGAAGGTGGTTATTTATTCTGGTTTTGATGATTTTGAATTTGCCAGGGAGGCGGTGCATCTGGAGGCGGAGGAATATCTTCTTAAGCCTATCAGTGCAAAGGATATGGAAAATGTTTTCCGTAAGATTAAGGAGAAGCTGGACCAGGAATTCAGTGAGCACCGGAATTTGAGCAAGCTTTCAGAATATTACAAGAAGAGTCTTCCGGCTATGCAGGAGCAGCTTGTCATGGGTATGCTGGAGGGGAAGGTTACAGGTGACAGGGCTAAGAATATGCTGGATACCTATGAGATGCATCTGGAATCTCCTTATTATGTAGTGGCTCTGCTTTATGCAGATATAAACGCTAAAGAGGCTAACGGCAATACTCAGCAGCTTCTTACTTTATCGCTGAAGGAGATGGCACAGGATTATCTGAAGGAGCGTATTGGATTTTACAGTACAGTTTATCTTGATGAGGTGATACTTCTGTTCATGCTGGAGGACAGGAATGATATGGATAAAGTCCTATATCATCTTGACCAGGTGTGTAAGATGGGGACACGTGTGCTGAAGGCGCAGGTCACTGCTGCTGTTGGACAGATATGTGACAAGATGGACCATCTCACCACCTCTTACCAGGAAGCCAGAAATGCCATGGAATACCGCACTATCATGAGCGGAAGCCAAGTGCTTTATATCCATGACATCGAGCCAAGTCCACAGGAATCTGTTTCCCTTATGGAATATGATTTTCAGAATCTGATGCGTGCGGTTAAGCTGGGTGACAGGGATGAGACGAATGCGGCGATCAAACAGTTTATGGAGAGTATCAGGAATCTGTCTATTACGCCTAACCAGTATCAGCTTCTGTGTATGGAGCTTCTCACTGAGCTGATGAAGATCGGCCGTTCCTATAAGCTTAGGACGAAGCAGATTTTTGGGGACAGTGACATTCCCTGGCAGGAGCTTTACAAGTATATTTCAGTGGATGAACTGGAACACTGGCTTCAGGATGTGTGTACGAATCTGCGTCATACCTTGCGCCATGAGCGTACGGATTCTACTATGAAGCTGACAGAACAGGCAAAAACTTTTATAGAAGACCATTATAAGGAGAATGATCTGTCAGCGGATACATTGTGCCGCCATTTGAATGTAAGTGCGGCATACTTTTCCACTATCTTTAAGAAAGAGGTGGGATTAAGCTTCGTGGCATATCTGACGAAAATCCGTCTGGAACATGCGGTGGAGCTCCTTCGCACCACAGAAGATAAGACGTATATTATTGCAGAGGCAGTGGGATATACAGAGCCCAATTATTTCAGCTATGTTTTTAAGAAGCAGTATGGGATATCCCCGTCTAAATACAGGGCTAACCTTCAGGCACAGGAGAGAGCGAGAGAAAGCTAGGAAGTGTTTATGAAATATTTGAAGAAGAAATGGCAGCAGCTATTATCCGCTGTGAGCAACCGGGGAATGCAGTTTATGATCTCAGTGTCATTTACCCTGGTGGCCATCGTGGGAATGGGATTTATCGGGGTGTTCCTCTTCCAGAGCTACGGGAAGGCCTCTGAGGAGATCATTATCAATGACAGCAAGCAGCTTTTAAACCAGGTGGAGATCAATCTGAATACTTACCTGCGCAATATGATGCGGATTTCTGATGCCATGTATTATAATGTCATCAAAAATATAGACCTGGATGAGAGCAGTATGAGCCAGGAATTGAACCTTCTGTATGAGGTATATAAGGACAGTCTTGTAAGCCTTGCCTGTTTTACTGAGGAGGGAGAGCTTATCGGGTCCGCACCGGTGGGTTATCTTAAGGATGATACGGATATTACGGCCCAGAGCTGGTTTTCCAGTGCGGTGGACAAGATGGAGAATCTCCATTTTTCTGATCTTCATGTCCAGAATATATTTGAAAGCAGCAATAACCGTTATTACTGGGTGATTTCCCTCAGCCGCGGAGTCGAGCTTACCAGCAGCGGAAAAATGTCCGGCGGAATACTGCTTGTAGATATGGATTTCAGCGGTATCCGGCAGCTTTTTACCAAGGTTAACAACCAGGAGATGGGGTACGTTTATCTCATTAACAGCGACGGAAAAATCATTTATCATCCGAAGCAGAATCTTATTTTCTCAAACATGCTTCAGGAGAATAACCTGGCGGCAAGTAAATATGACGACGGTGCTTATAAAGAGGAGTTTGAAGGCGAGGACAGGATGGTTGTGGTGAAAGCTGTAGGGTATACGGGCTGGAAAATCGTCAGCGTGACACCTATGGATAATTTTTTCCAGAACTTTAACCGTACAAGGATGATGGCTGTGATCATTATCTTTCTGTCCATTCTCCTTATGATTTTTGCCAACCAGTTCGTGGCGGTGAGGATCGTAAAGCCCCTGAAGAGGCTGGAGGATTCCCTTCAGGGAATCGGGGTAGATAAAGAGCCTCAGATTTATATTGGAGGCTCTCCTGAGATACAGCATTTGGGTGAGACTGTACGTTCCATGGTAGAACAGCTTCGTGAGCTTACAGATGATATTGTACGCGAGCAGGAGCAGAAGCGGAAAAGTGAACTGGATGCCCTGCAGTCCCAGATCAATCCCCATTTCCTGTATAACACACTGGATTCTATTATGTGGATGGTAGAATCAGAGAAGTATGAGGATGCTATTTCTATGGTTCAGGCCCTTGGCAGCCTGTTCAGGATCAGTCTATCCAAGGGGAAAAATATTATCACTGTAGGTGAGGAACTACACCATGCAAAGAATTATCTGGAAATACAGAAATTCAGGTATAAAAATAAATTCACTTCTTATTTCGAGATAGAGGAAGGCATTGAAAAATATAAGACGATCAAATTGATCATCCAGCCATTAGTGGAAAATGCCATCTATTATGGGATGGAATATATGGACGGTGAGGGGGAGATCCATATCCGTGCATATACCAAAGACCGGGACTTGTTTATTGAAGTGGAGGATAACGGTCTTGGTATGCCGGAAGAACAGGTGGAGAGTCTTCTTACCGATGACACCAGAGTGCGCAGCAAAGGTTCCGGGATCGGCCTTCGGAATGTCCACCAGAGGATCCAGCTCTACTTCGGTAAGGAATATGGTCTGGAAATCATCAGTGAGCCCGATGAGGGAACTATGGTGCGTATCCATCTCCCTATGACAGAAGAGGTGGCGCAGGAGCATAAGGAGGGGGCATAATGTTAAAGCAAATACGCTGGAAAATATGGATCGTCATCTTTGCTGTCCTGGTGATGCTGGGTATTTCTTATTATTACGGCGTTGTGCGGGAGGCACCGGACAAGGTTACAGATTTCTATTCCGTAGTCCTTTACCAGCACAAAGACAATGAATGGGCGACTCTTTATGAGGGGATCAGACAGGCAGAGGAAGACTTTAAGGTCAAGGTAAATTATTTCACAATGGGTGAGAATGATACGGCTGAAGACCAGGTAAGCCTTATAGAACGTGAAGTCAATGCAGGAAGTTCAGGGATCCTCTTCGCTGCTGTGGACAGTGCTGAGGTGGAGACGCTGCTTGGGGAGAAGCATATTCAGGTACCGCTTATTGCAGTGGAGACAGGTGCAGGAGACAACTACGTAAACATTACCGCTGATAACTATAAGATGGGCCAGGCGCTGGGAAATAAGATTGCAGAAGATATAAAGCAGGATAACCTTAATGAGAAGTACAGACTGGTTACGGTTGTCACGGAGTATATGGAACGTGACAGTGTACAGCAGAGATATGAGGGGCTTGTGGATGCCCTGGAGGAATCCGGGGAGAATATCAGGATTCAGAATATTTTCCGCCAGAAGGGGGACTTCAGTCTGCGGCTCCTCATAGGAACCTCGTTTAACAACAGCGGACGGTATATGGCTGCGCTGGATAAATACGCTACAGAAGAGGCAGCGGCAGCCTGGGAGAGCAAACGCTCTTTATTTGAGCCTCATGGGGTTGGGATCAGAGTCTATGGAATCGGCAATACCGCCCAGACAGTAAATGACCTGGATAATGAGAAGCTGTGGGCACTTGTATATCAGAATGAGTTTAACATGGGGTATCTGGGAATCCAGGCGTTGGTGCATAAGGACAAGAAGGGCTGGATCGATGAGCAGTTTGCTATTAAATACAAGCTTGTTACAAGAGAGACGCTGTATGAATCGGAGAATGAGCGTTTGCTATTCCCCAGCATTTAAGGCAGGAGAGAAATATGAAGAGGTTTTGTAGGGGACATTACGGAATGGTGCGAAGAAAAAATGCCGGAATAAAAATTGCAGCCCTTGGGACTGCAGCAGCCCTGCTGCTTACAGGCTGCGGGACAGGCGGCAGTCATGATGAAAAAAACAAGTCGCTGAAAATAGGGATCAGCATGTATGATCAGTACGACACATTTGTGTCAGAGCTTGTTTCCTACCTGCAGTCTTATGCCAAGCAGAAGGAAAAAGAATTAGGCATAACCATTACTTTGGAGTTACAGAATGCCAATAACAGCCAGATGGTACAGAATGACCAGATGGATGACTTTATAGAGGACGGCTTTGATATTGCCTGCATCAATCTTGTGGACCGCACAGATGCATCCACCATCATTGACAAAGCCAAAAGCAGTGATGTGCCGGTTATTTTTTTTAACCGTGAGCTGGTGAAAGAGGACCTGGAGCGCTGGGACAAGCTGTACTATGTAGGTGCCGATGCCTTTGAATCCGGAAAGATGCAGGGGCAGATCCTTGTGGAAGAATGTAAAAAGAATTTCTCGAAGATAGATAAAAACGGCGATGGTATCCTGCAGTATGTCATGCTGGAGGGCGAAGCCGGGCATAATGATTCCATGGTCCGCAGCATGTCCGTTATCAATGAGATCACAGACAGAGGCTATATGGTGAAGAAGCTCACAGATGAGATCGCAAACTGGAACCGCGACCAGGCTGCCAATAAGATGAAGCAGTTCATAGAACAATTCGGCAATGATATTGAAGTGGTTCTGGCAAACAATGATGATATGGCATTGGGGGCCGTGGATGCACTGAAAGCATCCGGCATTGACTCCGGTTCTGATAAATGGCCTGCAGTGCTGGGCGTTGACGGTACCTCAGTGGGACTGGATGCGGTGGAGAACGGTGAGCTTCTGGGGACCGTACTCAACGATGCAAAGGGACAGGCGGAAGGTATGCTGGAACTGGCATACTCCATAGCCAATGGGACTAAACTTCCCAAAGAGTTTGAACTTCTGGACGGCAAATACATCCGGCTTCCATATAAAATCATTACCAGGGACAATCTGGCAGAGATACGGATGGAGCTGATGTGAAATTAGGAGGTTCCTGTATTGAAACGTATTTCACTGGAAAAATTGTTAAATCAACATAAGTACTTAAGCTATCAAGAGCAATATGAGCTTGTGCTCCGACAGATCCAGGACAGCAGGATCAAGCCTGTGAAGGCATCGGGAACAAACGGCAAGTCTCCGTCATTATACCGTGAATACTGGGTTCTGGAGGAGGCTAAGGATTACACCCTTCTGGAACAGGAATTGAAATTCAGTCTCCTGCCGGTTCTTTCCGTTGATTTCTATCTCAGGCACTTGGATATTTATGAGCAGGACAGGCATTGGGTGCTGATGCTCAACGAATACTTAAGACATAACCGCCATAAGCTTGACAGCCGGGAATCCCTGAATGAGCGGAGCTTTGAAATCTGGGGCAGAGAGAAGTTTCTCACAAGGGAGCAGGGCAGGCGCATTCTGAAAAGATGCGGGCTGGATGAGTGCTTTCTTAACACCTATAGCACCACAGAGCCATTGGCCTATTATTCACATACAAGGGAGGTTCCCCAGAAGCTGCTGATCCTGGAAAACAAGGATACCTTCTACAGTATGCGCTGCCATCTTCTGGAGGGAAATGACACCATTCTGGGAACCGGAACCGGTACACTGATCTATGGCGCAGGGAAAGGTATTGTCCGTTCCTTTCAGGATTTTTCCCTGTGTGTGGAACCGTATATGAAGGAACCTGAAAACCAGATATATTATTTCGGGGATTTGGACTATGAGGGAATCGGTATTTATGAAAAACTTGCGGATCTTTTTTCCGCAGAATGGGAAATCCGTCCCTTCCTGCCGGGATACAAGGCTATGCTGGACAAGGCGGTACCCTATACTATAATGAATCTGCCAAAAACCAAGGAACAGCAGAACCGAAATATCCGGGAATTGTTCTTTTCTTATTTTGACCGGGATACAGTACAATATATGAAAGACATTCTGGAACAGGACAGATATATCCCTCAGGAGATTCTGAATATCACAGATTTTTAACTGTGCCGCTTATCCGGCAGGAGAGAAAAGGAATATAAAGATGCAGTATGAATTCTTGAAAAACTTCCCGAAAAGAATGAAAAATGTTGGCCTGAATGCAATGCTGATCCAGAACAGCATACAAAAAACCACCTGGAAGCAGTATGGGATCATGAAGTCCGATGAGCAGATCAATCTGATTTTTGCTGTGATGCTGTACGTTATGGAGCAATCCTTAAAAGAGGAGAATTGTACCATGGATGACATCGGAGCGTACATAGATGACCTCAATGTCCAATATTTTGAGAAAAATATGACCTACGATGAATGCAGGCAGCTTGGAGATTTTATTATCAACAATATTCTTTCAAATGAAGGTAAGGCCATGTATTTCGATGGTTTTGATTTCAGCCAGAAGGCATATCAGATCATGAATATCAGTTATGTGGCAAATAAAGTTGTTTATGTGGACATGGAGGTTAAGCGTACCTCCTATTATCTTACAGATGATGGTTATAATCTGCTCTTGTCCACCTTGGAAATAGAGAACAACATGAAGCTTACCATCCATGAAATGATTTTCCAGATGCATTTGGAGAAGCAGAGTTATGATAAAGCTGTGGACGAGATCAAGAATGTGTTCAATCTTCTGCGGATCCAGCTGCAGAAAATTCAGGAGGCCATGGGTAAAATCCGCAGAAATGCCCTTAATTATTCTGTGAAAGATTACGAGGAGATTCTTGTGGAGAATCTTGACACCATCAGTGACACAAAGCAGAAGTTCCAAAACTACCGGGAAATGGTGAAGAACAGGGCAAAAGAGCTGGAGGATACAAATATCAATGTGAAGCGCCTCAGCCCTAAGGACGAGGAAAAGCTTGAACATCTCCGTATTATTGAATCTTATCTTAACAGGACCATTGATGAACACCAAAAAATCCTTAACAGTCATTTTGATCTGAAAGCTTTGTATACCAGGGAGCTTGAAGAACTGTCTCAGATGTCTCTTATTAAAAGATTTCCTTTACGGACTGAACTGTATGATAAGATTCTGGGAAATCCGGAAGCAATTTCACGGCTTGATTATTTTCTGCGTCCTTTATTTAACCAGGATGTGGAGAAGACTTATAATCTTAATAAAGCATTCCAATTCCAGTCTCCGGTGAAGAATAACACTGAGGAGGATATGGAGGAAACTCTGGATTTCGATGAGGAAGAGTGGCAGGAGGAGCAGGAACGTCTTCGCAGAGAAAAATTAGTGCGGTACAGACAGAGTCTGGGGTATGTGCTTGCCTGTGCCGGGGAAAAGGGTGAGATAACTCTGAAGGATCTGGGGAAAAGAGCCGATGAGTTCCCGGATGAAAAAGCAGTGCTGGTTCCTAATACGGAAATTTTCAAGGAAATCATGGTGGAGCTTATAAAAAATAAAGAGATTGATATCCGGCAGCTTCAAAAAGAACGAAGTGAATATATACAGGATCAGCCCGGAGAGTTTCAGCTCAACGAAATGATACTGGAGCTGCTGGATGAAAGCAAAGATATTTCTAAAATACAAAGAATTGAGACATACCGCATAGAAGACGGAAGTACAGTGATTTTTCAAGATGTGTGTACAGAAGCGGGAGAAAAAAAGACTATTCGCTGTTCTAATGTACTGATACGGATCATCCGGGAGGAGTGAGAGAAAATGGCATATGAATTAGAGGAAATCAGAAGCAGCCAGGAAATATTTTATTTTCTTCTTGAGAACCATGAGCTGAGGGAAGAGGATGAGCCTCTGATGTATAAGGCATATACGGAACAGGAGAGTGTCCAGAACCTGGTGAAATCCCAGGGGGATATTGCCGGCAGTAATATTGAGCGTTACGGGAATGTGATCTATCTCATTCCCAGGGAAGAGAATAATTTTCTGGGATTTTCCAAGGTGCAGCTTAAGGCAACCCTTTGTAAGTCAAATGCCACAGATAAAGATTATTATTTGTCCCAGTTTGTCATTCTCACTTTACTGGTGGAATTCTATGACGGACAGGGAAGCAGCAGTAAGGCCAGGGAGTACATGCGTGTAGGCGAGCTGCAGAACTGTATCTCACAGCGGCTGAAGGAAGGGGCGGAGAGCATCGGGGAGAGCGGAGAAAACCAGGGGATCGCCTTTTCCAATATGCTTGAAGCATACGAGGCTTTGCGTTCTGATGAGAAGGGTTCCAGGGCAAAGACAACAAAGGAAGGATTTCTCCACCATATCCTTATTTTCCTTCAGAAGCAGGGATTAGTTGACTATGTGGAGCAGGATGAAATGATCAAGACCACGAAGAAGCTGGATAATTTCATGGACTGGAATCTTCTGAACCAGAATAATTACCAGAGAGTCCTGCGTGTATTGGGGGTAACTGAAAATGAGTAAAATAAACGCCCTGCGTCTCATCAATTTAAATTACAATAATAATGCCATACGGATCAGCGATGAAATATTTCATCTAAACGGAGAGAGCACGCTTTTGTCTCTGCGCAACGGAGGCGGGAAGTCTGTGCTGGTGCAGATGATGACAGCGCCCTTTGTGCATAAACGGTACAGAGATGCCAAGGACAGACCCTTTGAAAGCTATTTTACTACCAATAAGCCATCTTTTATCATGGTGGAGTGGGTGTTGGACCAGGGGGCCGGGTATGTGCTGACAGGGATGATGGTCCGCAGAAGTCAGGATACAAGTGACCAGACCTCCGAAAATCTGGAAATGGTTAATTTCGTCAGCGAATACCAGGAACCATGTCTGGGGGACATTCAGAATCTTCCTGTTGTTGAAAAAGGAAAAAAGGAAATAGTGCTTAAAAATTTCTCTGCCTGCCGCCAGCTGTTTGAAACCTTTAAACGGGACAGAAGCATGAAGTTCTTTTATTATGACATGGTAAATGCGGCCCAGTCCAGGCAGTATTTTGACAAGCTTAAGGAGTATCAGATCCATTATAAAGAGTGGGAGACCATAATCAAGAAAATCAATCTTAAGGAATCCGGGCTTTCCGACTTGTTTGCGGACTGCAAGGATGAGAAAGGGCTGGTGGAGAAGTGGTTCCTGGAATCTGTTGAGAGCAAGCTGAATAAAGACAGAAACCGTATGAAGGAATTCCAGACCATTCTGGAGAAGTATGTAGGGCAATATAAGGACAATGAATCGAAAATAAAACGTCGTGATACCATCCGTTATTTCAAAGAAGAGGCTTCCAGAATCCAGGAAAAGGCCGGGATTTATCAGGAGGCAGCAATACAGGAGACGGAACAGGAAAATATGGTGGTGAATTTCATCGCTGAACTGAACCGCCTGTGGGAGAAGACAACAGGAGAGCATACGGCAGTGGTAAATGAGGCTGAGGCAATACGCCAGGCTATTGCAAGGGTGGAATACGAAAAGCTTTCCGGAGAAATTTATGACCTTGAGGATAAGGAACGGTATCACAGCAGCAACCGGGAAATGATCGCCATGGAGCAAGATAACCTGGAACGTGAGGCAGAGTCCATAGAGAAGAAGATTCATCTGCTGGCCTGCGCAAAGCAGCAGGGAATCGCAGATGAGGACAAGAAGGAGCTGGAGGTGCTGCGCCAGAAACTCCTGGTCTGCAGACAAAAGGATAAAAACCTGGAGCCGGAGAGAAAACGTCTGGGATATATGCTGAAGTGTCATTATCAGGAGGCCGTTAAGGATAACAGACACCGGGAAGAGGAATGCAGAGAGAAAATTCGTCAGACAACAGCAGACCTTGAACAGGAAAAGGAAAAAATCTTGCTTTTCCAGAAGGAAATCCTGGAAAAAGCAGGACGTCAGGGAGAATTGCGGTCAAAGACAGAAACCTATGGTCAGAGAGAAGAAAGATATAATTCCCGGTATGAAGAGAAATTTCTCCGCAATATTCTGGGTGAATACGAGCCGGGATTTATGGAGATCACTCAGCAGTCCTATGAGCAGGAGCTGGAAAGAAGTGTGCGGGAGCGTACCAGCAGGAAGAAAATGCTGGACAGCAGCCGTGAGCGCCACAGACAGCTTAAGAGAAACCTGGATGACCTGAGGGCAGAGCAAATACATAAAAAAGCAGAACAGGAGAAAAACCGGCAGCTTAAAGAAAAGTATGACGGAGAGCTGGAAGAACGTGAGGTGGTCTTAAGATATTTAGGCCTTGACAAACAGGACTTATTTCACAATGATATAATCCTTCAGGCATCAGAAAAGAAACTTCTTGAGATTGCTGGCATCCGCAGAAGCCTTGAGAAGGAAGAGGACGAGCTCCAAAAGGAATACAGCCGCCTGACACAGGGAAGAGTTCTGGAACTGCCGGAGGAATTTGAGTCTGAACTTGAGAATCTGGGTATCCATGTGGTATTCGGCATGGAGTGGCTGAATAAAAACGGTAATACCCCCGGGGAAAACCAGAAGCTGGTGGACAAACACCCCTTTCTTCCCTATGCGCTGATATTGTCAGCCAAGGAGCTGGAGAAACTGTCCCTTAATATAAGCGATGTCTATACTTCATTTCCCATTCCCATCATCGTGCGGGAACAATTGGAGGGTGCAGGTGCCGGGAAGAAGGACCGTGTACTCAGCTTTTCCGGCGTAAGCTTTTATGTGTTGTTCAATGAAAACCTTTTGGACGAAGAAAAGCTTGCCGTTCTTGTAGCAGAAAAGGCAAGGCAGATAAAGAAAAAGCAGGAAGCAGTCAGTATAAGACAGACGGAATACAGAGAATATTTTCAGCGTCAGGAGCTTATCAAGAACCAAGAGGTGTCCAAGGCGCGGTATGAAGCCCTGGAAAATTCTCTGGAAGAAACAGCCTTGGAAATGACAAGACTTGATGAAGAATTCAGGAATTTGTCTCAACAGATGGCTGAACTGGAAAAGGACATTTCCAATCTTGAGGAGGATATCAATAAGGCTGTCCGGGAAATCGAGGGGCAGAGACGCAGACTGGAGGATTTCAGCCAGCTGTGTAAGGAGTATGAAGACTATCTTGCCTGCAGGAAGGAATTGGAGCGTTGTATCAGGGACACAGAAAAGCTGAAAGAAAAGGAAGGTATTTCCCAGAGCCGTTATGAAAAGCTGCAGGAGTTGTGCAGAAGCCTGGAATCAGAGCGTGACGGCCTGGAAATGGAGTATCTCACCTTGCGTGACGGCCTTCGGCGTTACCAGACATATGAAGAAGTATCTTTGCCGGAGGGTGACGGGAACGGGGAACAGGAACGGGAGATACAGGAAATGGAAGCCAGGTATCAGGCCATCACCTCTGCTATGTCCCAGGAGCTTCATGAGCTGGAGGAACAGGAGAGAAAGGCTGCCAGACGCAGCGGAGACTCAGAGGATGAGCTTAAGCATCTGAAAGTGAAATATGGTCTGAGGCCGGAGGAGTGGATGAATATCCGGTATAACCGTAAGGAGGAGTCACATCAGGAAATCCTTCTTGAGGACAGGCGCAATCAAATAGAAGGTAAAAAGATGCTCTGGAATGATGAGGATAAGAAAATCGCTGTCATCAGCCAGCAGATCCTGGAGCGCAAGGAAAAAATGCGCCGGGAGTGCGGACAGGAAGAACCTTTGCCCAAAGCGGAAATACAAAGTCAGGATTTTGATTCCAGGAAGAACCAGCTTCTTTTTCAGGAAAACGAAATAAACAAAAGGGCAGATAAGCTTAAAATGCATTTGCAGAGCTATGATGAAAACCTTACAGCGTTATGTGAATATACAGAGCTTAAAATGCAGAAGCCGGTTGTCTGGGAGCAGAATATTGAAGATATGACAAGCCAGGAACTGAGAAATTTTAAAGGTATACTAATCCGGGATTATAATCAGAGAGGCAGGGACAGACAAGCTGCCAAGGAACAGCTGGTCCATGTGCTGAACCAACTGGTCCGTATAGATGTGTTTCAGGAGGATTTCTATAAAAAACCGCTGGAAGCCATGCTGGAGCTGACAAATGATGCCGATCAGGTGATCCTTCAGCTGAATACTACCATACAGTCTTATGACAGCCTGATGGAGAAGCTTGAGGTTGACATATCCATGGTAGAGAAGGAAAAAAATAAAATTGTGGAGATTCTGGAGGACTATATTAAAGAGGTTCACCAAAACCTTGGAAAAATTGATCATAATTCTACTATAACTATACGTGAGCGGCCTGTAAAGATGCTTAAAATCCAGATTCCGGAGTGGGAGGAAAATGAGAGCCTTTACCGCATCCGGCTGCAGGACTTCATAGATCAGGTGACACAGAAGGGGATCAGTATTTTCCGGCAGAACGAAAATGCCCAGGAATATTTTGGCACACAGATAACAACGCGGAATCTTTATGACACCATAGTGGGTATAGGGAACGTACAGATCCGTCTCTATAAAATAGAAGAGCAGAGGGAATATCCCATAACCTGGGCAGAGGTAGCCAGAAATTCAGGCGGTGAAGGTTTCCTGTCAGCCTTTGTAATCCTTTCAAGCCTTCTGTACTATATGAGGAAAGACGACACGGATATTTTTGGAGACCGCAATGAGGGTAAGGTGTTGGTAATGGACAATCCTTTTGCCCAGACAAATGCTTCCCACCTGCTGAAGCCGCTGATGGATATCGCCAGGAAGACAAATACGCAGCTCATCTGTCTTACCGGTCTTGGAGGGGAATCTATTTATAACCGCTTTGACAATATTTATGTGCTGAACCTCATTACGGCAAGTTTAAGGAACGGGATGCAGTATCTGAAAGCAGACCACATGAGGGGCAGTGAACCGGAGACAATGGTATTATCACAGATCCAGGTGATGGAGCAGCAGTCTTTAATATTTTAACTGGCCGGCATAGCATTACGTTTTGTTAAATGCACCTGCTGAAAGTTTTACCTGAATTTAGCAAAACAGGAAATCGCATTTAATATTGTACTGCTATAATAAGCTCGTCAAAACAAATCTCAGATCCATAAAAATGAAAAGACGAAAAGAAGGAGACATTGTTATGAGAGCAAAAAAAATCAGTGCATTATTACTTGCAGCAGCAATGATCGCGCCATGCACAGTTCCGGTGCAGGCAGTAATGGCAGCAGAGACAGAAAACGTAGAGGCAGAAGGAGATACCAGTGATCCCGGTACTGCAGCCACCCCTAAATATATCTTCCTGTTTATCGGCGACGGAATGAGCTATCCCCAGATTCAGACCACAAATTATTATCTCAGTGCCATGGAAGATGACGGAGATGAAATCCTTACCAGCAAAAACAATTTAAACATGATGTCTTTCCCTGTTGCTGGGTCTGCCCAGACATATGACAGTACATCATTCTGTCCTGATTCAGCATCCACTGCCACATCTATTTCTACAGGACATAAGACTTACAGCGGAACGATCAACATGGATGAGACAATGCAGACACCTTATGAGACCATCGCAGAGAAGCTGAAAGACCAGCTTGGCTACAAAATCGGGGTTCTCTCATCTGTTAACTTGAATCATGCAACTCCCGCTGCTTTCTATGCACATCAGGCATCCAGAAACAGCTACTATGAAATCGGAGAAGAACTGATTGCCAGTGAGTTTGATTATTTTGCAGGCGGCGGGCTGAAGAAGACCACAGGGGATGAGGGAGACAAGAAAGACCTTTACGAACTTGCAGAAGAAGCGGGCTACAAGGTTGTAAAAACCCAGGCAGAGGCAGAAGCGCTGACAGCAGATTCCGGAAAAGCAATTGTAATTGATGAGACATTAGCAGATGAGGACGCAATGAGCTATGCCATGGATCTGGAAGAAGGAGAATGGGGACTTGCAGATTACGTGGAAAAGGGCATTGAAGTTCTGGATAATGACAACGGCTTTTTTATGATGGTAGAAGGCGGAAAGATTGACTGGGCATGTCATGCCAACGACGCCGCTGCAACTATTACGGATACGGTAGCACTGGATGATGCAGTGGGAAAGGCTATGGAGTTCTATAATGAACATCCGGATGAGACCTTGATCCTTGTGACTGGTGACCATGAGACAGGTGGTCTGACTATCGGTTTCGCAGGGACAGATTATGATACCTTCCTCACTAACCTGAACAGCCAGAAAATTTCCTATGCTAAATATGATTCTGATTATGTGTCTGCTTACAAAGAGAACAAGACTGATTTCGACACTGTAATGGCAGACATCACAGAACTCTTCGGCCTTCAGGCGCCAAACGGAGAAGAAGAGGCAGCAGCCCAGGCGGACAGTGTAGACCAGCATCCGGAATCTGAGGATACAGGTTCTCTGGTTATGACAGACTATGAGTATGAGAAATTAAAAACAGCTTACGATGAGACTATGACACGTACTGGAGAAGAAGAGGAATTTGGACAGGAAGAATATCTTCTTTACGGAAGCTATGAGCCTCTTACTGTTACCATAACACATATATTAAACAATAAGTCAGGAATCAATTTTGCATCTTATGCACATACAGGACTTCCTGTGGAAGTATTCGCAATGGGTGCAGGCCAGGATGAGTTCGTGGGTTATTATGACAATACAGATATTTTCAACAAAGTGGCTGCTCTGACAGGAGTTAACTAATATGATACAAAAGCTGAAAAAGAGTTCGGTATCTTTATTGGCTATCCTGCTTATTGCCATCCTCATGGCCCTTCCTACGGGCTATGAGGATGCTGTTATTTATAAAGGAACTGACAGAGTAAAGGCTGAGATTCTGGAGACAGATGAGAGCACCGTGAAATCCTCAGGAATCATCCAGTCCGGTGAGCAGTATTGTCAGGTGAAGGTGCTGGAAGGGAAGTTCAAGGGACAGGAGACCAAGGCAGTCAATATGCTAAGCGGTTCTCTTGAAAGTGATAAGATTTTCCAGGAGGGGGATATAGCTTATGTAGTTATCAGCTACAGCGGGGATGAGATTAGATCTGTGACTATGACAGACCATTACCGCATTGACAAGGAACTGATCCTGGCCGGTATGTTTGTGGTACTGCTTGTACTTTTTGCTGGGAAAACAGGGCTTCGGGCAGTCTATTCCTTTGTGATCACAGTTCTGGCTATATGGAAGATCATGGTCCCTGCATATTTGAGAGGGGTGAACCCTATCTGGTGCGGGATTTTGATCACAGCATTTCTGACAGTGCTGATCATTTTTCTCGTATACGGATGGAGCAGAAAGACCATTGCAGCTAGCGGCGGGGCATTGCTGGGTGTGGTCGTTACCTGTATTATTGGCTGTATTTTTACAGATGCATTTAAAATCCACGGAGCAGTGATGTCTTATTCTGAAAGCCTTTTATACTCCGGCTATCAGGATTTAAATCTGACTAAAATTTTTATGAGCGGGATTTTTATCGGAGCATCCGGCGCCATGATGGATCTGGCAGTGGATATCACCTCGGCAGTAAATGAAGTGATTGAGAAGAAACCGGATATTGGCTGGAGAGAAGCGGCCAGATCTGGGATGAATGTGGGAAGGGCAGCTATGGGCACAATGACGACCACGCTGCTGCTTGCCTATTCCGGCGGTTATATTGCCCTGCTGATGACCTTTATGGCTCAGGGGACGCCAATTGATAATATTCTGAATTATAAGTACGTGTCCGCAGAAATCCTTGACACAGTGGTGGGCAGCTTTGGGCTTGTGACGGTGGCTCCGTTTACAGCCCTGACAAGCGGTTTGCTGCTTGCAAAGAAAAAAAATCAGACGGCATAGCTGCGTCTGCTTCTCTTCGATGCATAAGGTTTCTCTTGATGCGTAAGATGAGAAGAGGAAAGCTGATGCACAACAATGCAATGACACATAAAGTGTACAAGTCCGGCATAAGAGGGGACCTGTACACTTTTTTGCGTGGCTACCTGTTTAGGTGATACTCCTTCAAAAGCGCCTCCTGAAGGTTCCTGTCTTTACAAGAGCGGGCCAGTTCTTCTATACGATCGTCTTTAATAAGGTGTTCATTGAGACAGTTGATTCGTTCACGTTCATCCTCCCTGCTCTCATTTTGTATTGTCTTCATATGAAGCTCTTCATCGTATTCTTCCAGAAACATGGAAACAACCTCCTTACGGTTTACAATTTAGCGTACCCATAACTGTTAACAATGGCGTCCAGCTTCTGCCTGTTTTTGCACATGGGGCAGTCGTGGATCTTGTATGTTCCGTAATCGGGGATATCCTGCTGGGTGAAGATTGAGTGAACAGGCATGTCGGCAATTTTGTTTACAGCGCTGAAGATAGCTGCAATTCCCCGTATTTTTCCGCCGTAATACAGGATGCTTTCGATTGCACGCATCAGTGTTTCGCCGGTAGTGACCGAACCGTTGAGAATTAAAATGTTTTTTCCCTGAATCATCATCTGTATATTTTCCCTGAAAATCATCTGCCCCACACTGTTATATTCCGGGGAGGTGACGTAAATAGTCTGATGGGCGTTCATGGAAAGGACTCCGGCCTGAGTGAGTTCCTCTGCCAGATATGCCCCTACCACTTCCAGACCGTCCATACAGATGATAGTGTCAATGGGGATAGAGGTTTCGTAGTTAACGGAAAGTGCCCGGGCGATACGCTGGGCTTCTGAGCAGCGGGCCTTCATTGTAGTCATATCCAGAAAATGAGTAATGTGGGACTGAGGTGTTGCGAAATGTCCCGGAATAATTTTCAATTGGATACGCTCATCGCTGCGTGCATAAATCTTGAACATTCTTGATTCCATAAGATAACCTCCTTTGCCTTTTGCTTGGTCTCTTTGAGTAGTATTATTATACCATTAATGCCTGGGCTAATGGAAGGAAAATATGGAATTTTCACACTTTATTTTTGAATTATCAGATAAATAGGAGGTCATGATTGATAGTTGTATAAAACAGTTCCCTGCATTTCGCCACATCTTTGGACTGGCCCAAGGCCCACATCATCTTAGTGACAGAGGCTTCCAGAGTCATGTCGTAGGATTCGAGGATTCGGAAGCGTTCTTTAATGATTTTTCCAACCTGATAGACGGTCATATCGCTGCCTTCATGTGTGACCTGGGTAGCCATAGTCACAAGCTTTCCGCCGGAAATCCACTGATTCAGGGCATCCAAAAAGCTGTCATCCCCGTAATTGGGAAGGCCGCCTACACCGAAGGATTCCAGGATCAGTCCGTCATAAGAATCATATAAAATATCCAGTATATTTCCATCAATACCGGGAATAAGCTTCAGAAGAAAGATACGCTGGTTCATATTATGATAAAACTTCAGAGATTTTGTACACTGTTCTTTATCGTCAATGTAGAAAATGATCTTTTCATCATGGATAGTGGCAATATTAGGATAATTGATGCTGGAAAAGGCGTTGTAGCTTTTGGAAAATTCTTTTTTTGCCCTTGTGCCGGCAATCACTTTGCCCCCGAATACAATGGATACACTATGGGCGTGTGGGTGGGATGCAAACCGAAGGCTGTCCAGAAGATTAGTTTTTGCATCAGTGACAGCCAGGTCAATGGGCTTTTGTGAGCCGGTTATGACAACCGGCTTGCGGTTATTCTGGATCAGATAGGAGAGTGCAGCAGCAGTATAAGCCATGGTATCTGTTCCGTGGCAGATAACAAAACCGTCATAGTATTCGTATTTCTTTTCTATCAGTTCTGCAAGAGAAAGCCAATGGGAGACATTTACATTTGTGCTGTCCAGGCTTAAATGCTGCACGGCATCAACAGAACAGAAATCCCGGGCTGCGGGAACATAGGAAAGAAGCTCTTCTGCCGTAAGCTGAGGAGACAAACCGTCTTCTGTATATTTTGATGCAATTGTTCCGCCTGTTGCGATAAGCAGTATTTTTTTCATAGTATATCCTTTCCCGAATAATCCAGAGCTGCACATTTGCGGTTCAGTAAATATATATTTTTAGTCAGTATAACAAGGGGCAGAGAGAGCGTCAAGGCAAGAAAATTATGCGAGCAAGAAAATTAAGTGAGCAAGAAAGTTATGTGAGCAGGAAAATTGTGTGTGCACAAAATAGGAAATAAAAAAACAGGAACCCTGATTTACAGGATTCCTGACTGTACGACTGCCCTTAGAGCAATTTTCAACCACACTCTAGCCTTCGATTTCTATATAGCCGTTTTCTTCAATTGTTTTGGTTTCTTTCTTGGGAACTATAAGTTTAAGGATTCCGTCTTCATATTTGGCATGGACATCATCGTCAGTTATGGAGGCACCGATATAAAAGCTTCTGCTCATGCTGCCTGCGTAACGCTCCCGGCGGATAAAATTACCTTTCTTGTCTGTCTCGTCTTTGTCCAGGCCTTTGGATGCGGTGATGGTGAGATATCCGTCCTTTAACTGAACATTGATCTCGTCTTTCTTAAAACCTGGCAGATCCATATCTACTTCATAGGTGCTGTCAGTCTCTCTTACGTCTGTTTTCATCATGTTTTTTGCATGTTTTCCGTAAAGAGGATTCCGTTTTCCGAAAAATTCTCTGTCGAAAGGTAGATCCATCCATTCGTCAAATAAATCTTCTCCAAAAATACTAGGCATCATCATAAGTCATTCTCCTTTCTTACATGTGGCTGAACAGCCATAACATTATAACTATTATTTCCTTCAGCACTATCGGAGAAATCCGAGGTGTTGTTGTAACGATCAGAACATCTGAGGAATCAGCTTCTCTTTTGTTCTATATGTAATATAACACCTATTATAATGCATGTCAATATCAGATTTGGATTTATCTGTGAATAATTTGTGAATAGTGTAAGGTTTACTTCGTGTCCAGTAACACGCTTGCCGGTGGACATTAACGTGACGTATCATGAAGGACCATAACGGTTCAGGACGGCTTGTGAGCTGTTAAAGGGTATCTTCTATAAACTGTCTGGGTGACATGCCTGTGGCTTTTTTGAAAACCTTACTGAAATATAAGGAATCTTCGTATCCTACAAAGGCGGCGATTTCTTTGATCTTGCATTTGGAATCGGCCCGGAGAAGCTCTTTGGCTTTGTTTATCCGAAGGCCGATGATGTAATCCGCCGGAGTTACAGATTTATATTCCCTGAAAATTTTGCTCAGGTAAGCCGGTGTAAATCCAAAAAGCTCTGCAACGGATTTTGTGCTGATGGGCTCAGTAAAATGCTCTTTCATGTAGGTGTCTATCTTTAATAAAATTTTTGACCTTTCCCTGGGAACTGACTCAAGCTTGAGCATGTTTTCAAACAGAGAGGCGAAGATAGACAGCAGGTTGTCAGTGAGAGCTTTGTAGCTGTCGGAGAGCATCAATACATCTCCTACTGTGTACTGGATATTAAGTTGAGGCTCTGCCAGGGTGTCATCAACAGCCTGCAGGCAGGAGTGGAACAAGTCCTGTAAAAGCCGGTACACACATGCAGTAGTCAGGTTATCGGATTGTATTGCTTTAACATAATTTTTTAACTCTGCCTCGAAGAGCGGTACACTTTTCTGGACAAAGAGACTGGAAAGCCTTTGACAATAAGAATGGAATTTCTGGTAATCCGGCTCCGGGGCAGGAGTAAGATTTTCTTTTGTATAAAACAATAATTGTGATGTCTCTAACCGTGCCTGCCTGTTTATAAAGCTTCGGAGATCCAAAATAGATTGGTGGATATTGCGTATCCCTAAAAAGCGTGTATCAACAGCCATTGTGATGACTGGCGGGCCGGCAAGGAGAGGCTCCAGAAGATTAGGGAGACTTTTGACGCAGGTGGAGTCACAGGTGTCGGGTACCATATACAGGATGATTTTTTCTCCCAGGGTCAGGCCGTCAATGATCCAGTAATTCTCCTGTAAGTCAGGATATTTTTCAAACAGAGCGTGCAGGTCCAGTTCTTTCCACAGTTCAGGGAATAATTCATTATAAAGAGAAGCAAACATGGGGAATGAACCTAATGAGAGAAGGGCAAGCTGGCAGCCGGTATCTGTCCGGGGCTTGTCGATGGAGTCTTCCGGTGTATCCTCCGGGCGGTTCCGGATGTAGTCTACACATTTCTGGGCATATGCTTTTTTTAATTGTCTGTGCAGTTCATTTTCGTCTATTGGCTTGAGCAGGTAATCAAAAACATTATAGCGTATTGCCTTGTGCGCATAGTCAAAGCTGCTGAAGCCCGTGAGGATAATGCATAGGATATGGGGAAGATGCTGGTGGGTGTAGGCGATAAGGTCCAGACCGCTTAACACCGGAATCTGGATATCAGTAATCATCACATCCACCAGTTCGCCGCTGGCGGTTAAAAAATCCATTGCCTCCTGTCCGTTCTGAGCTTTTCCGATAATCTTATAATTTTCGTCAAAGGACTGGATCACAGCAATGATTTCCCGGAGAATTGGGGGTTCATCTTCAATCACAAAGATATTCATCTTCTAATACACCTCCTAAAATAACTGTGGAACCGCCTTCAGGCAGATTAAGAATCTTAAAGGATATTTGGTTTTTATATTTAAGCTTCAGGCGGGCTACTGTGTTAACCAATCCCATTCCCCCGATTTTCATGGAAGTGATGGAATCTGAAGGATGAGATAGAAATTCTTCGATTTTATCCAGCAGCTCCTGTTCGCTTTCCGGAGAGAAGCCGGCACCATTGTCGGTTACACTTACATACCATTGAAGCTCTTCCAGCCAGAACCGCACGTGAATGGTCCATGGAGGCGCAACTGTCTTGAAGCCGTGCTGGAAACAATTTTCCACCAAAGGCTGAAGAGTCAGGCGGGGCACCATCAGGGCTTCGGTGTTTACAGTGGAATCTATGGAAAATGTATAGGAAAACTGATCCTCATAGCGGATTTTCATTAGGTTAAGGTAATTTTCCGTGTGTGCCGGCTCCTGCTTCAGGGAAACATTATGTTCATTATATGAGGATATATAGCGAAGCATTTTTACCAGATAATCACAGGTGAGATTGATCTGCGCGTTATTCTTTTCTCTGGAAAAGGCTTTGATCACAGTGAGGGTGTTGTACAGAAAATGAGGATCCATCTGTGACTGAAGTGCCACCATATTAGCGCGCATTTCGCAGGCCTGGATGCGCACGATTTCATCCATGGACTGCCGCAGGCGCTGGAACATTTTTTCAAAGGCTTTGTTAAGACCACATATTTCGTCAGGGTAATCGGAAAAATCCAGCTCCAGTGACAGGTTGGAAATGGAAACCTGCTTTACAGAGGAGGTTAGTTCCTGAAGGGGTCTGGTGGCGTGCTTGGTCACGTAGAATAATACCACTACAAAAATGACCAGCGCAGCAAATCCCAGGAAAAGCACAGCCAGAATCTGAGGGAGGATAATACCCCATATATGTTTTTGGGACTGGGTAAGAATCAGGTGATATCCGTTTCGTACATCAGTTCCGCTGTAGAAAAGATGAGAATACTGGGACACATAACCCTGGGGATTTGCCTTGCATGCTTCATAGAGGCTGGCGGAGAGCTTATCATCCTGCAGGGGATAAACAAGATTTCCGGCCTGGTCGAACAGGTAACTGGAATAGCTGGTATCGTCAAAATCAAGAATATCTTTCACTCGTCCCAGAGGACACTGGACTTCAATAAGCGCATTTGCCTTGAGAGTGGAAGTAATGCCGAAAATTTCCCGGAAAAGAGACAAGTACAGATCCTGGCTGTCACTCCAGTAATCGGGATGAAAGCCGTAGAAGGAAGGCCCGTTTTCAATCACAGGAAGTTCTTCATACCATTGCCGGTAATCCTGGGAAGCCAGCTTCTCCATGGTCCACTTCTGCTTATAGGGAATCCCCACAGAGGTGAAGTTCCCGTTCTCATTGTAGAGAGAAATCCTGTAATGGGAGGCACTGTTGGGGATAGAAATGGAGGTCAGGGTCTGGACAGTCTTTCGGCTCAGGTCTAAGTTGGAGAAGCCTTCTGTCCTGGCTGCGGAGAAGGCGGAGCAGATTTCCGGGTTGGTGGACGCGTAAAGGGCCAGTGCGTCCATATTTTCAAACAAGGTTTTTACCTCAGAGCCGGTGCGTTCGCTGAGCTGATGCAGGCTGCTTAAGGATTGGTGATAAAGATTATTATATGTATAGAAGGAAAAGCCCATGATACATACAAGCATCAATACTGCCATACAGGCAGAGATAGACAGGAATAATTTTTTCTGGAAAGGAAGCTGCATAGTCAATACCTCACTGTTCTCCGTAGAATGATTGCATTATATCAAATACAAGGGAAAATACAACACAATGCTAAAATCTTCCATGTTTTTACCTTAAATCTTCCATTTCTGAATTAAGAAAAAGAAGCTACAATAATTACATCTTAAACAAAAACAAGGAGGAAGAACAATGAAGAGAAATTGTGCAAAATCAATTATCAGTATGGCATTGGCAGCGTCAATGGTATGCGGCATGGGGCTGACAGTACACGCAGGTGAAGCAGAGGATTTCAGCGTACTGGACGGAAAGACCATTTCTTTTATGACCAGCCAGTCAAAGTTCTTTGACGCATATCAGACTATGGCGGACGCCATTGAAGCAGATTACGGATGCAAGGTGGATTTCCAGGTGGTTCCTGATGACCAGTATACATCCATGACAAACTTAAAGCTGTCCACCGGGGAAGTTCCGGATGTGCTGGAACAGAATTATCCTTCACAGAATGCGACTATGAATGTTTACGAATATTGTGAAGATTTAAGCGGGGAATCATGGGTGAGCCGTCTCGTAAACCCGGATATGCTGAAAGACCCAAAAGACGGCAAGATGTATGCCCTTCCTAAAGAGTCTTCTTCAGGATACCAGGTGGTTTACTATAACAAAGCATTGCTGGAATCCTGCGGGATCACAGATCCGGAACCGCAGAATTATGAGGAATTTCTTGATATTTTAAAGACAATAAAAGAGAAATCTGAGGCAGCTCCATTCCTGCAGACAAATAAGGACAATTGGGAAACACAGATTTTCATGACAGGCGGAATCCCTATCATGCTGGGTGACAAAGCAGGAGAAACTTATGAGAAACTGTTGAATAACGAGATCACCTGGTCAGAGATACCGGAAGCAACAGATGTGCTCCAGAGATATATAGACCTTTACACAGAGGGATATGTAAATGAAGACAATTTATCTATTGGATATGATGACGCAGCAGAGATCATGGCTTCCGGAAAAGCTGCTATGTATCTGACCGTAGATCAGTGGGCAACTGACTTTTCCAAAAATCATCCTGAAGTAGAGCTTGGTTCTTTCGTGATTCCTTTCGGTGATAAGCCGGTGCTGCCTACAGGAAACTATGTACAGGGATTGTTCGTACCAAAGGCAGGAAGTCAGGTGGATGCAGCCAAAGCATTCCTCCAGGTATGGTCACAGCCGAAATACCAGGAGTTATACTATGCGGAAAATCCGGGATATCCGGCTTTCAATGATGTAGACGGCGGTGAAGCCACAGCCTGTGTACAGAGTATTGTAGATAAATATATCACAACAGGAAATTATGTATATGAATTGAACGGACAGCTTGCAGATGCAAACGGATGCTTTAATGACCTTTGGAATTTCTATGTGGAAGCAGCAGCCGGAGAGAAGGATGCGGAATCCGTATGGGAAGACTTCCAGTTTGTTTATGAGGACTATATGGAACAGCAGGGCTTCGAAGCGTTTGAATAATTGCAGCTTATGTGTGATTACGCATGCCTGCAGTAAAAGAAGTAAGATTGTATGGAAAGGTGCTGTAGTGACTATGGCACCTTTTTCATGGCAGGGCATGTAAACCGGTAGTTTCTTATTATCAGGATGCGAAACATGCATAGAATGGAGGGAATTGTGAATCAAAAAAAGTTTTATCCTAACTATTTTACCTATCCGGCAATTATTGCGTTTTTTATTTTTTATTGTATTCCTATCGGAGCCAGTTTTGTTATGAGTTTTTCCAACTGGAATATCAAGCGGATCGACAGTCCGAAATTTGTAGGATTAAAAAATTTCGCCCGGTTATTCCAGGATGATTATTTCCTGCTGGCTTTAAAAAATACTGTGCTTTTCGCTGTTGTGACAATGGTGGGCATTGTGGTTCTGGGTCTTCTCCTTGCATTACTCCTCAACTCGGCTGTGAAAGGGAAAGCCTTTTTCAGAACAGTATTTTATTTACCTGCGGTTCTGAGTCTGATCGTTGTAGGGATCATGTTCAAAGCTGTATTTAAACTGGACGGGGGAATACTCAACCAAATCCTTACCGCTATAGGTTTATCAGGGCTTGTGCATGACTGGCTGGGAGACGGGCAGAGTGCCATGTGGTGTATCATCTTTGTACAGATATGGAAGTGGAGCGGTTTTGCAATGGCTATCTATCTGGCAGGACTTCAGGGGATTTCCAGCGATTATTATGAGGCGGCTACCATTGACGGAGCTACGAAATGGCAGCAGTTTAAAAATATCACTCTGCCTCTGCTGGCGCCGGCGTTTACTGTGGTTATCACAATGAATACCATTGGAGGCTTCAAGGTATTTGAGCAGGTTTATGTGATGACAAACGGAGGTCCGGGAAATGCGACCCAGGTTTTGAATACATATATTTATAAGGAATTCAGCAAGGGCAGCCTGGGGCGTTCTTCTGCCATGAGCCTTCTTCTCTTCCTTATGATCGCGGTGATCGCTGTCGTTGTAAATAAGGGACTTACAAAGCGGGAGGTGGAGATGTGATGAAAAAGAAAACATTAGGGAGTGCTGCTTTAACTTTGGTTGCTCTTATAAGTTCACTGGTGATCATCTGTCCCCTTTTGATCGTAATATTAGGCTCCTTTAAAGATGCCCCGGAGGCCCAGGCATTTAATCTTGCCCTTCCTTCCTCCTGGCATTTTGAAAACTTTTCTGTAGTTATTGACAAGGGAAACATGGGGCAGGCGTTTATGAACAGCATGATCATCACACTGGCAGTGACTGCTTTTGTAGTGGTTGCAGGAAGTCTCAATGCCTTTGTAGTGTCAAGAAAAAAGTGCCGGTTTACAAGCTTTGTGTATTATCTGTTCCTGCTGGGGATGATTGCCCCCATACAGATCGTCACTACCTATGGACTTCTTCAGATGCTCAATCTGACGGGAACCTTTGTAGGAGTTATCTGTGTAGAGGCGGCTTTGCAGATGCCCTGGACAATTTTTACATTGTCCGGATTTATAAAAAATGTTCCGAAAGAGCTGGATGAGGCAGCCTTTATTGACGGGGCTTCACCCCTTCGGATGTTTTTCAGTATTATTTTCCCCCTGCTGAAGCCGATAATGGCTACAGTGGTGGTGACAACTGCCATGGGAGCGTGGAATGAGTTTATGGTACCCTTGTATTTCTTTAATTCAGCTTCCAAATGGACCATGCCCCTTACCGTATATAATTTCTTCGGACAGTATTCCAGCAACTGGAATTACGTGTTTGCCGACTTGGTACTGACAGCTTTGCCTATTACGATCCTGTATCTGCTCTGCCAGAAATATGTGGTGGCAGGTGCCACGGCAGGGGCAGTGAAGGGTTAAGTACACCCAGAAAAAAGGAGGATTTTTACATATGATGCCATATCGCCAGGTACACCTGGATTTTCACACCTCGGAATATGTTCCGGGAATCGGTTCTGAATTCAATAAAAAGCAGTTCCAGGATGCCCTGAAAACAGGGCATGTAAATTCAATCACTGTTTTTGCAAAATGCCATCACGGATGGTCTTATTATCCCAGCAAAGTAAATGCCATTCACCCTAGTCTTGATTTTGACTTGCTGAAAGAGGAACTTGAGGCATGCAGAGAAATTGGTGTGAAGGCTCCGGTGTATCTCTCCGCAGGTTTCGATGAGCGCATGGCATCAGAGCATTCTGACTGGCTGATTCGTAAGTCTGACGAAACCCTTTGCGACACAAGGGATTTCACAGTGCCGGGATATCACAGAATGTGTTATAACACTCCTTACTTGGACAAACTGCTCCTGGAGATAGAAGAGGTTATGGAAAAATATAAACCGCAGGGCATTTTTCTGGATATTTCTGCTGTAACGCCCTGCGTGTGTGCCCGTTGCAGAAAATCAATAAAGTCCCGGGGAAAGGATTTCCGGGATGAGGCAGCAGTGATGGAGCAGGCTGAGATCACCTATGCCAATTATGTGGACAAGGTTGCCCGGACGGTACATAAATATGATCCTGACTGTACTATTTTTCATAACGGAGGACACATTACAAGAGGAAGAAGAGATTTGGCCCGCGGAAACAGTCATCTGGAGCTTGAAAGCCTCCCCACAGGAGGCTGGGGGTATGACCATTTTCCCATGTCTGCAGCTTATGTGATGAATCTGGATATGGAATACTTGGGAATGACAGGAAAGTTCCATACTACCTGGGGAGAGTTCGGCGGGTTCAAACATCCCAATGCCCTGAGATATGAAGCCGGACTGTCTCTGGCATTTGGAGCAAAATGTTCTATCGGTGATCAGCTTCATCCCAACGGATGGATGAATGAGAAGACTTACCGTATTATCGGAGAGGCTTACAGTGAAGTAGAGCAGAAGGAACCTTGGTGCCGCAGCGCTGAAAATATCTGTGATGTGGCTGTGCTCAGCCAGGAAGCAGTGTCTCTGGGCACAGCTACCAGAGATACTGTTTACGACGGTGATATCGGTGCAAACAGGGTGCTTCTGGAAGGCAAGTATTTATATACATTTATTGATCTGGAAGTGGATTTCTCCAGATTCCAGGTTCTCATCCTTCCGGATACGATCCGCGTGGATGAAACCTTAAGCAAACAGCTCCAGGCTTATCTGGACCAAGGGGGAAAACTGTTGTTAAGCGGACAGAGCGGCCTTTGGAAAAACACTGACAGCTTTGCCGTTGAGGTAGGTGCTGCTTATGAGGGAGAAGGAAGGTTCAGACCTAACTACTGTGTGTTCCCAGACGGGAAAGAAGCCGAAGTTATCTACGAACAGAACTTCAGGATTTCCCCTACGTTTGGTACCGTTACTGGGAAAAGCAAAGATCCATACTTTAACCGGGATATCTCACACTTTTCTTCCCATCAGCATACGCCGGATGATGACAGCCAAATGTATCCCGCTGTTATCAGGACTGGCAATACTGTGTATATAGGCTGGAATATATTTGCTGAATACGGGAAAATCGGTTCCCTTCAGGCAAAACGTCTTATTGCAGAAGCCCTTGAATATCTTCTGGCAGGAGCACACTCTGCAAGGGCGGCGCTGCCGGACAGGGGAGTCCTGACACTCACAAGACAAAAACAGGAAAACAGATATGTGGCCCATCTTCTTTTTGCCCATACCACTTTACGGGGGCATTTCAATATTTACGGGGAAGAAAAACTGGTGGAGGCTATTGAGGATATTGTACCTTTGCACCAGGTCAAGGGAAGCATCAGGGTTCCCGGGAAGGTGACGAAGGTTTATCTGGCACCCCAGATGGAAGAAATCAGCTTCACAGAAGAGGACGGCGCAGTGAACTGGCAGGTGCCGCAGATGGAATGCCATCAGATGGTGGTGTTTGAGTGTGAACCGAAGGGGATGACATACCGGGAAGAAGAATGATCAGGAGTTTGTAAATAAAAGGATTGGTGTTTATGTGTAATGCATTGGCATCAATCTTTTTTTGTTGTTAAAAATATAAGGGGGAGAAGTTTGGGACGCTTTCGTGTGAGGCTGGAGCTGGGGCGGGGTGGGAGAAAAAGGGCGGCGGTACGTTCGTTTCGCATGGAATCACTAAGCGGCTGAGTCGGACTGTTTTGTCGGAGCGGTCGCCAACTCGCGAAATTCTCTGATGAGAATTTCGCTCAAACAGGGCTCCCTTGATTTTGTGCCTGATGCACAAAATCACCTCGGCGCAGTCCGCCTCACCCGCTAAGTGATTCCAAATGCTTATTCAAAGCACCGCCGCCCTTTTTCTCCCACCCCGCCCCAGCTCCAGCCTCACACGAAAGCTGACGTTTCAAGGCGGCAGTGTACTAAAAAGCGTTTGAAAAATCATTCCGGTAATACGTATGCCCCACTTTGCGGTATATTTGCCTCCAATTCGGCCAGAGCGGCCCACTGCGTCTCCTTCATCAAAGACAAATCCTCCACAAATCGTGACGCTAGAGTGTGTTTGAAAATTCATTCCGACAATCTGCACGCCCCACTTTGCGGTATATTTGGCTCCAATTCGGTCAGCGTAGCCCGCTACGCCTCCCTCATCGGAGCCAAATCTCCCACAAATTGTGACGCACATCTTGTCGAAAGCAATTTTAAAACACACCCTGGAAAGTAACCGTAAGTTCTAATAATGTCCGCGAATCTTTTATTGCGTTATTTTTATAATAATAACATCCGCCATAAAATATATACGCTTCAAAGGGGTGAAAACGTAGAGGAAGGGGAGGAGAAGGAAACCTGGTGCGGGGCTTTGAGCGAGGACGAGACAGATCTTGGCTTTCAGTTGGAACGATCAGGAAAAGCCGTGCCCCGGCACGGAGTAAGGCCTGTCTGAGCAGCGTTTGCATCAGCAAACGCTGCGAGTTGCCGCACGCCTTTTCCGTCCCCAAGCGACAACTGAAAGCCTAGATATGTCCGCCGCAAGCGATAGACCCGCACCAGGTTTCCTTCTCCTCCCCGTTCGACAACTTTCCGGGGAATCCCTCCACATCCGCTGCTTCCTTGAATGAACCCAGCGAGCTATGCTATAATAACTCCAATTACCAACCTTAACGCCCAATATGCTGTAATGGGCGTAACAGCGCTGTAAAATTAGAACAAATAAATGGTACATGGAAACCGAAAGGCTATCCAAAGGATAAGGAGTATAAAGTGGAAAATCTTATTTTTTACAAAGCAGGGATAGATGATATAGATTTATTGACGGAAGTTAGAGTTGAAGTTTTGAGAGCAGCCAATAACCTGGATGAAAATGTGGATATGGAGGATGTGAGAAAAGCATCTTACGAATATTATAAAAACTGCTTTGAACAGGATACGCATGTTGCTTATCTGGTAAAGGATAATGGGAAGATTGCCGGCAGCGGCGGCATCAGCTTTTATCAGGTGATGCCGACCTATCATAATAAGACAGGGCGTAAGGCATATGTTATGAACATGTTTACAGCGCCTTCCTACAGACGAAAAGGTATTGCCATGAAGGTTCTGGATTTGCTTGTGCAGGAAGCTCATGCCCGTGGAATTCATGCGGTTTCATTGGAAGCAACGTCCATGGGCAGGCCCCTGTATATAAAGTATGGTTTTGTACAGATGAAGGATGAGATGGAATTACCCGGTGAAGAAATCAGGAATCCACAAGGATTGCGTTAGGATAGATCCGTTTCATCCGCTCATCCGGGAAATGGCTGTCCAGAAATTCGCTGACTGTGTCTGCGGGACTCTGCTCTGTGCTATGTCTCTGGGTATACCGGTTAAGTGCAAGCCCTGACATGATCACATTGAAAACCATGAAAATGATCATGATCCAGGTGATGATGATTCCTGCTTTTTTCGGCAGTTTCTCAATCAATGCAGACAGCCGGGGATACAGCACCTTAAGCCAGATGACAGCCGCGATTCCCCAGAAAAAGCAATATAAAAGATTGATCCTGCCCCCCAGATTAAAGGGGATATCGCTGTAATCCCAGAATACAGTGCCGAAAACAAGCTCTGTAAAAACACTGCATATGTATTCATAGGCACCGCCCAGTACAGTTCCGAAGATGAAAATATAGCTGTCACTCCGATTACGGTATTGGTACAGGATTGCCGTCAAAAGTACACAGCCCAGCCCCCAGACAATACTGAATGGCCCATAGACTACACTGCTGCGGCTCATAAGGCGTCCGGTGGTTGCAAGGCAGAAGATAGTTTCTGTGATATCTCCCAGGAAGGCACCGAGGAAAAACAGGGCTGTCAGTTTATAAAAAGAACAGCCCACTGCGAAGACCCCGGCTTTTTCCCGGGCTTCTTCCAACAGGCGTTCCTTTTCCTGCTGTGCGGCAAGAAGTTTCTGGGCCTCCAAATTTGGATAAGCCTTGGCCATGTGCTTCTGAACCCATCCGGCCAGTCCTTCCCCCATGGAATCTGCTGTCTTCTGAAGGTTTTCGGAAACATTGGTGATGAGCGAGGCTTTTTTCAGGCGGGAACGTACAGCGGCCACACCTGTGACAGTCCCGGCGAAATCAATGCCTACAACTGCGTACAGTATGATCAGCAGGATTTTTCCAAACTGGGTAGGTACAAAGGAAATCGCCTGTCCAAGAAAAGGATTTATCAGAGATATACATACAACTGCTGAGATACCCCATACCACGGAATAAGGAAGATTTACATAACCGCCGAACTGAAACTTCTTTCGGGAATAATCCCACCATTTGCGGTGAAAAATTCTTTCCAATATAAATCCTGTGGAGAGGGTTATGATAAATGACAGGATAACCCCGCCTGCAAACAGAAAGAACAGACTGTTGCGAAGCTCAGGGAGAAATATGGCGAAAGCCACAGCTCCGATTCCGTAAGCAGGGCAGTAGGGGCCGAACAGGAAACCCACATCCACAAATTTCTTTTCGCGCACAGCCGCTGCAGCAGTGCCCATAACCCAGCCGATAAATGAATAAAGTAAGAAAAACCATAAAAGCTGGTAAATTGAGTAGTCCAAAACATTGCCTCCTTAGTAAAATGCGGTCCGCTGAATGCGTCCTCTTATTATACATTACCATATCCAGATTCTTGCAGCCTGTCAAGCAGTAGCTTTCCATTATTTAACTATAACGATGCACATATTTTTTTTACTTCAGTTGAAAATTAAGTCATTATCTTGCTCTTATTAAGTATCTTTTATCGTAGAAAAATGGTATAATTTAGAAAATATACAAGGAGCAAGGTGGCATGAAAAATCAACTGTTAAAATTAGCCAGAGCACTTATTCCGGCAGTTCTGTGTATTGCTTTGATTTCAACTGTTTTTGTATCAATCAGCTCAATAGAGAATCTCAACGGGAACGCGAGAATCATAAATTATATCGGTATTGTCCGGGGAGCGACACAGAGACTGATCAAAAAAGAACTGAATAATGAGCCTGATGACAAGCTGGTGGAACAACTGGATAATATTTTATCCGGGCTTGTAAACGGAAGTACGGAATATAATCTTGTTAAACTTCAATGTGATGAGTTCCAAGGATTATTATTGGAGATGAAGCAGGACTGGACGGATATCAAAGAAGAAATATACCGTTATAGAGCAGGTTCGCCTAAAGAGACATTATATGAAATGAGTGAGAATTATTTTGTCCTTGCGGATAAGGCTGTATTTGCGGCTGAAAGTTACACAGAGGAGACTGTGCAGAAGGCCAGAAGTACACTAAGGATAATGAATATTACCTTCTTTTTCATGATAATAGCTTATGTGGTCATCTACTTTTATCAGGAAAAACGCCGTAAGCAATTGATAGCGGCTGAGAATGAAAATAAACGGAAGAGTGAACATCTTACAAGATGTATGCAGGAGCTTCTTGCACCATTGAATGAAATATCAGAGATGATGTATGTGGCAGATATGGATACATATGAGCTATTGTTTGTAAATGAAGCAGGTAAAAGAATTTTTAACATTGATGATGATCTAAAAGGGTTGAAGTGTTATGAAGTAGTCCAAAACTTTGATGCCCCTTGTTCTTTTTGTACGAATCCGGTTTTGGAAGTAGATAAGACACATTCTTGGGAATATACAAACCCTGTGCTTAAAAAACATTACTTACTAAAAGACCGTCTGATCCAGTGGGACGGACGTATAGCAAGAATGGAAATCGCCTTTGATATCACTGAGTCAAACAATGAAAAAATAGAACTTAAAAAGAGACTGGAAAGAGACAATATTCGTCTGGAATGTGTTCGGGAACTGTATCATAACCACGATGTTAATGCGGCTATTACGAATGTACTGAAACAGATCGGGAACCTGTTTTCTGCTGAACGTACTTATGTACTTATTCTTAAAAATGACCGTTTTTCCAATATTGCAGAGTGGTGTAAGGAGGGGATCATACCACAAATTGACAACCTGCAGGATGTACCCCTGGTTGATTACCAGGAGTGGATTAAACTTCTTGAGAGACATGAATGTGTCATTATTGATGATATTGAAGATATAAAGACGGTATCGCCTTCTGGATACAGCCTGCTGAAGCGGCAAAGTATAAAAAATTTAATATGGATTCCATTGGAAAGAGACGGGGAGCTGAGGGGCTGTATAGGTTTAGACAACCATGAACAGAATATGTCCCATGTGGCAATACCTTTTCTGCAGACAGTGCAGTATTTTATCGCTTTGGCCATGCAGAGAAATGAAGATGAGAAAAATCTGTTTGAATTAAGTCATTTAGATAAGTTAACTTCATTTTATAATAGAAATTGTTTTATTCAGGACACTGCAAGTATTAAAAACAAACATAATTCTATCGGTGTTGTTTACTTGGATGTCAATGGTCTGAAGGAAACAAATGACCGTTTTGGTCATGATGCAGGTGACAGGTTACTGAAAACATGTGCGGAAATTATGAAAAACAGTTCTGTTTCAGATGCGCTTTACCGTATAGGCGGTGATGAATTTGTAATTATATATGAAAACATCAGCGAGGATGCCTTCAATGACGAAGTCCGGAAATTGAAAAATAATTTCAGGAACAGTGAGTGCCAGGCGGCTGTGGGTTCTAAATGGGATGAAAATTGCAGTAATATTACCAATATTATAAAAACTGCCGATGAGCTTATGTACGAAGACAAAAAGAAATTTTATCAAAAACATCCTGTTACAAATCGTTACAGACATAATAACGAGCTGCTGCGTTTCTTACAAAACCCTGATGTGCTGATGGATAAAATGGCAAACAGTAATTTCAAAGTCTATATGCAGGCTAAAATTGATGTGGAAAAGGATCTGGCGGTGGGTTCAGAAGCCTTAATCCGATATGAGGATGAGGACGGTGTTATTTATACGCCGGATAAGTTTATTTCATTATTAGAGGAGTCTAATTTTATAAGCAAACTTGATTATTATGTATTTGAAGAGGTGTGCAGAATACTCCATAGATGGGAGATGCAGGGAAAGAAAGTTCTGCCTGTGTCATGCAATTTTTCACGGAATACATTTATGGATGTGAAGTTTGTGAAGAAGATAACGGATATCAGCAATAAACATAAAATCACAAAAGAGCTTTTAGAGATTGAGATCATTGAAAACAATGACTCAGCAGATTTAGATACTTTAATAACCAGGATACATGAAATTAAAAAGGCAGGATTTAAAGTTGCCCTGGATGATTTTGGTATAGAGTGTTCTAATTTAGTGCTTTTATCGAAAGCTGAATTTGATGTTTTAAAAATTGACAGAAGCTTGATAAGTGATATCGTAGCGAATCCAAAAGCCAGGATATTAGTGGAAACAACTGTAAATGTGTGCGGTATTTTAGGGATGAAGCTGGTTGCTGAGGGAGTGGAGACTGAGGAACAACTGGATATTTTGAAAAAATGTAATGTTAAAACTGTACAGGGATTTTTGTTCAGCAGACCTATACCTGCTGAGGATTATGAGAAGAAATATGCTGTGTGACTGTTCTGATAACTGATACAGCAGACAGATTTCCAATGGAAAATCAGATACAGGGCCGTTTTCAGTGTGATGGTTGTTTGAAACTTATCACACATGAAATGGCCCTGTACGATTTTAATATGCTGTGATCAACTGTTTGGCAGACAATGTGTATTATCTGCAGCTAATCTGTTAGTTTACGCTGAAAGGATATACAGCCGGCTTGTCGAGGCCGATGTTGTCTGTGGAGCCGCATACGTCAGAGAATGCATAAGTAGTCATGGCATAGTCACAGATATTTTTTGCAGCTTCTTTAAGAGCTGTACGGATTCCTTCCGGGTCACTTTCGAAAGCAGCGGAATAATCTTCTGCGGAGTTCATTCCTGTGCCGTGTCCCAGGAGCATGGTGTCATTTCCTGCCATAGCAGCTTCTGGAGCAACCATGTAGCCGTTGCACCACATATCTGTTACAACGAAGCCTTCGAAGCCCCATTCTTTACGAAGCAGGTCGGTTAACAGCGGAGCGCTGGCACCGCACCAGGTGGTATTAAGGCGGTTAAATGCTGACATGATACCTTTTGCGCCTGCTTTTACGCCGTATTCAAACGGTTTCAGGTAAATTTCACGGTAAGCACGTTCTGACATATAAGTTTCAATACCGTTTCTGTTTGTTTCCTGGTCATTTCCTGCAAAATGCTTCAGCATACAGGTCAAACCATTTTCCTGAGCGCCGCGTGCTGTGTAAGCCATTGCTGCTCCGCCCAGAAGCGGGTCTTCTGAATAGTATTCAAAGTTTCTGCCGCCCATAGGATTTCTGTGGGTGTTGGCAGCAGGTGCATACCAGCTGTTTGTTCCAAGTTCTTTTGCTTCCTGGGCGCTTACAACACCTCTTTCATAGTGGAGGTCTGTATTCCAGGTACAAGCCTGCATGGTAGAAACAGGGAATGCTGTACCGCTGTTATCACGGTCGCTGGATTTTACAGAAGCAGGGCCGTCCTGTGAAACAGTTGCCGGAATGCCCAGACGCTCAATGCCGATTGTCTTGAATCCGCCGTATAACTGCATCATGACTAATTCTTCATCTGTGAACTGATCAACAAATGCTTCCATGAGAGACGGGTCATTATAAACGTCAAGGAGCTGGATTTCTGCTTTAACCTCACCTTCTGCCATAGGAAGTGTATTGTTTTCATCCAGTTCAGGAAGTCCGGATTCTACGAAACGTCCGCCTGTATTTCCGGTGCCTCTTGTACTTGCGCCGGTAGAACTCCAGCCATTGCTTGGCTCAGTCTTTTCGCCTACTGTAGGAGCAGTTGGATATGTTCCGGCAGAATCAGCCTTTGTCATCAGGGTCATATCATCACCTTGAAGGTCAGGGAAAAGGTTTTTGATTTCTGTTCCTGTTACAGCATCATTTTTGATCACTTTATCCTCTGCCAGGGTATAAGTGCCGATTTCTTCTACGTTTCTTACGGAATTTCCAAGGTAAATCTTATAATCTCCGTCTTCCATAACGTATGCTTCCAAGGCTTCGCTGTAGGATGACATTTCATCGGTATCCATGGACAGGGTCATTGTCTGGCTCTCTCCTGGTGCTAATTCTTTTGTCTTGGCAAAAGCACCAAGCTCTTTTGCAGGTTTTTCCAGTTCGCCGTCCGGTGCGCCGAAGTATAACTGGACAACTTCTTTGCCGGAGTACTCGTCTCCTGTATTGGTTACTTTGACTTCTGCGGTGACTGCGTTGTCATCTGCCTGGAAGTTCAGAGTCTCAATGGAGAAATCTGTGTAGGAAAGGCCATAGCCGAATTCATACTGTACAGCGTTTTCCTTCTGGAACTCAGGTGTCTCAAAGTAACGGTATCCTACCCAGATATCTTCCTCATATTCCACGAAATAATGGTCGCCGGGGCAGGTTTCATAGGTACAGTCATCTGCATGCTCCCATTTCAAAACTGTTTCTTCCACTCCGTCACGGTTTGTTTCCTGTACCTCTTTTAATTCGCAGGCAGCCAGGTTGTCAGGATTCAGCGGTTTTACAAAGTCTCCGAAATTAACTGTGGACGGATGATCATCTACAGAATAAGTAAAGGTGTCTGCAAGTTTTCCGGAAGGAGTAACCGCACCGGACAGTACACCGGCTACGGAGGTCATACCAAATTCTCCCGGTGCCCAGATGATGGCTACGGATTTAATCTGTTCATAATTATCTAACTCAGAAAGAGATACGGCGTTACAGATATTCAGCAGTACCACTACATTGTCGAATTGTGCAGTAACCTTATCCAGCATTTCTATTTCTGCGGGATATAATGCCATATCATTCTTGCCAAGGTCAAGACCTTCGCTTCCGGAACGTCCCAGAACCACAACTGCAGTGTCAGAAACTTTTTTTGCGTCTGCCACAAGTTCATCGGTCAAAGGCATTTCTGCATGTGCCACAGCAGAAACCGTATATTCGCCAAGGGCTTCTCCGGTACCTTCCACGGGGCGGTAATCCTGTTCTGAACCGCCTTCATCCCACCATGTCTGGTAAGCTTTAAGCAGATCTTCATTAAGTTTAAAACCTTCATCCTTCATTGCGGTCAAAAAGTCCACAAGGTCTGAGGTAGTGACGCTGCCGGAGCCGCCGCCGCCGTAATAAGCGTCAAGCTGTGTGGTTCCGAAAACAGAGAGTGTTTTGTCTGTAGCCAAAGGAAGTGTCTTGTCTTCATTTTTCAGAAGAACGATTCCCTCCGCTGCGATTTGCTGGCTCAATTCTTTTCCCGCATCAGAAGGAGCTGCAGCCACTGTTGCAACGCCTGATAAAGGAGCTGCCAGCAGGCTCATGCCCATAAGAACGGAAATCATTTTGCTTGATGATTTTTTCATTGTATTCCCTCCTATAAAAATTTTGTATGTAATGTGTTTACGCAGGGAGAATAACATGAGGATATCTGTTGTGTCCATAGCCTTGAAGCGAAAAGACGAAGTAGTCGGAAAACTGGAATATAAAAAATCGGAAAACCTGAAGCATAATGATGAAATACAGGTTATAATAGACATAGGACAGGGGGGAGAGAGGATGAAGCGTTATTCTATACGTTATCAGTTATTTTTCTATACAGGATTTTTTGTGATTGTCATGCTTGTGTGTATGAGTCTTGGAAATGCATATGCAATAAGTTTGGTGCGGAATCAGGTGTATGAATCCAATAAGAATACCATTTATCTGTATCTGAAGCAGATTGAACGTGGGCTGGATGATGTGGAAGTATATCTTTTTAGTGTGGCTACATATAATTCCGAATTAAAAACCATGTCAGGTTCAAAAGACAAAAGCGAGAGGCTTCTGGCTTCCTATGAACTGAATAATTATTTTTACAGAAATCTTCAGCTTTATCCTGCAGCAGACACTTTTTTTGCATATTCACCCTTGGATAAACAATATGTGTTTTCCGGGGACAAGGCTGAAAACTGGCAGCAGCAGGAGGGGCTGAGGAAGCGCATTGTGGAGACCGCGGAGGAGGCTGTGGAGGGCGCAGAACTGCCCTATGGCTGGACAGCTGAAAAAATCGGGGATGAATATTATTTTGTAAAATATACAAGAGCGGAACAGTTGATCATCGGTGCCTGGGTAAGCACACAGGCTTTGCTGAAAAATATATCCACCATTGAGATACCAGGACTGGAGCATATCCTGTTTTTAGACCAGAAGGGTGATCCTGTTTCTGCAGATCCTTTTTTTGAGGAGGAAGCCATAGAGTTTATCCCGGACAGTGACAATTATTACCTTACCGGCAGAGAACGTCAGTATTTAGTCATTGGTGAAAAATCCGACAATGGTTTCCAGCTGACAGCTCTCTTAAAGGACAGTGAAATCCTGGAGGGGCTTGGCACTTTGAGGGCATTGATTTTTCTGCTGGCTGTGGGAGCAGGGATCGGAGGGCTGTTATTTTTGTGGTTTACCAGAAAGAAGATTGCTGTTCCTCTTAAGAATCTTGTCAATGCCATGCTGTCCATTCAACAGGGAAGTCTTGATGTGAGATTAGAGGAACATGGTGTAAAAAATGAGTTTGCACTGGTAAACAAGACATTTAACTCCATGACAGAGGAGATCACCAATTTGAAAATAAATATTTATGAGGAGAAGATCCAGAGACAAAAGGCTCAGTTGGACTTTTATGCCCTTCAGGTGAATCCTCATTTTCTGATCAATTTAATGAATACTATTTATAATTTCGCCAGAATGGGTGAGAGTAAATTGATACAGGAATTTACGGCCTGTATCACCCGGCATTTCCGTTATACTTTGTATGGAGACGGTAAGGTACTGCTGAAGGACGAGGTGGAATTTACCAGGAATTTCCTGGAAATGCAGAGGTTACGTTCCTTTAACCAGACAGAATTTGAAATGAAGGTGTGGATGGAACCGGGCATGGAGACTGTGACAGTCCCTAATCTGCTTTTACAGGGATTTGTTGAGAACTCGGTAAAACACACAAAGGCAGATAAAGGTATCGTACTTGTTGAAATCCAGGCTTTCCAGGAGAAAGGGGAAAAGGGAAGCTATATAAATATACGGGTTCAGGACAGCGGAAGCGGATTTGAACCGGAGGTGCTGAAGATCCTCAATGCAGGGGAGAAGCTGGTGGATGAAAGGGGAAAGCATATTGGTATCTATAATATCCGGCAGCGTCTGTATCTCCTTTACGGGGATGAGGTTGAGCTTACGTTTGAAAATCGCAAACCTTGCGGCGCACGGGTGTGTGTGCGGTTTTTTCAGCCATGGGAAGAATGAAAGGCAAGGAACAGGAGGGTGAGAGATGAGATGGAATATTCTGGTTGTGGATGATGAGATTGTAGCGGTTGAGGGGATTAAAGCTGCCATTGACAAGGAGAAATTTAATATCGGTGTCATATATACCGCCTACAATATACAGGAGGCCCAAAACCTGCTGGAAAATAACGAAATACATATTTTGATATGTGATATAGAAATGCCCGGCGGCAGCGGACTGGAACTGCTGGAATGGGTCAAGGCGGGAGGCAGGAACCTGGTCAATCTTATCCTTACCAGCCATGCCGATTTTTCCTATGCCCAGCATGCTGTCAGCCTGGGAGTCATGCAGTATATTCTAAAACCAGCTTCAGACATAGATTTAAACCAGGCCTTGCAGAAGGCAGTTCAGAAGCTGGATGGGGGATATAAAGAGAATGTGCAGATGCTCAGGCTTATGCGGGAAGAATTTTTTCAGAATATACTATCAGGGGTACTGAATGCTCATCTTGAACTTACTGGGAAAAACAGCTTTGAAAGACTCTGTATAAAAAGCAGCCAGGAGTATATTTTGACCTTGCTTTGTATTGAGAGGCAGGGAAGGGACAACGCTCAGAACAGAGAGGCACAGTGGAACCCGGCGTTATTTTCGGTGCAGAATATTGCTGAAGAATTTCTTCGTGCACAGAATAAGAACTATGTGATCGTAAAAAGCGGGGAAACTATGTTGTTCCTGATCATATTCGCAGAAGAATTTGACAGTTCGCTTCTTGAGGAGATCGTGGAGGGCGTGGGACAGTATGCTGAGCTTTCCTTGTGCTGTTATTTCGGGAGAAAGGTAAGAGTGGAGGGGCTTTTGGAGGAGAAAGACATTATTTTGACTGCACAGAGAAATAATGCTGTCCATAAAAAAGGTGTATTCCCTGCAGAGGTTCTTTTGGGAAAAAAGCTGGTATATATGGAAATGGACGGAGAGTTGATATCTGTTCTCCTGCGCAGAAAAAAGTATGATACTGTTTACGATTATATGAAACATCATCTCCAGGACATGCTTCATGCTGACAATATGCAGGAGGGGATCATGAAGAGGTTCTGCGAGGATGCCGGACAGATTTTCTATCAGAATTTTCAGGATTTTGCGGATATATTTCATAAAGAGGAATATCTGGAGAAAAAGGCCAAGGCTTTGACCGGGCTGGAGGAATGTCTGGACTGGCTGAAATATGCACTGGAGGAATTCAGAAGGGAGCAGCAGGAACGTTATGAAGTATCACCTGTGACGTCTGCTATGGAATATATAGAAAAGCATCTGGACGGAGAGCTTTCCTGTAAGGCGGTGGCCGCATATGTAGGTATGCATCATGATTATCTGTCCAGGATCATGAAAAAGGAAAAAGGGCTGACTCTGCAGCAGTATATTGATGAAATGAGATTAAAAAAGGCTAAAAGTCTGCTGGTGAGTACAGATATTCCGGCTAATACTATTTCACAGATCATAGGATACCGCCACTACACATATTTTTCCACATATTTTAAGAAAAGGACTCACATGTCACCCACGGATTTCCGGAGATTATATGGTGGTTCTGAAGAAAAGGAGGGCGGAAATGAGGAAGCGTAGACTAAGTTGGGGCGCCTGGGCAGCAGCGGGTATGTTGATTCTGGGTATGCTTTTGTGCGGAGCGGGAACCGATAAAGAAGATTATCCTGTTATAACAATGGCGTTTATTGTCAATGAGGAGCAGATGCAGGATTTGCCGGTGGTGGAAGCGGAAATCAATAAACTGACCCGGGAAAGGGCGCATGCCGGATTCCGGATGCTGCCTATCAGTGAAAGTGATTCCCAGACTGACAGATATCTCATGAAAATCAAGGATGGGCAGGTGGATCTGGTCAATGTGCGTTCTATACTGGAGGAAGCCAGGAAAGGCATGATTCTTCCCATGGATGATCTGCTGAAGGAATATGGGGGCGATATATTGGAATTGCTGGATGAGGAAGCGCTGGCAGCCGGACGCCTGGATGAAATTCAATATGGTGTTCCAAGACTTCATGAATGGGCACAGTCTTATGGTGTGTGTATGAGAAAGGATCTGTTGGAAAAGTATAATATTTCCTGGGAGGACATACACAGTGTGGAGGATTTTGAAACTGTCCTGGCTGCTGTCTGCGGCGAAGAGCCTGGGATTACCGGTGTTGCGCCGTTGTTTATGACCAGGATGGATCCGCTTTTTGACAGCGTCGGGGTGCTGTTGTCCCCGGAAACAAGCAATCTTGTAAGTAATTATTATCAAAGCCAGGAGTTTATCCGGGAGGCCGAAAAATTCAGGGAGTGGGCCCAGAAAGGTTATTTGTCCCAGGCAGGCTTCTACTATCAGCCCAGAACGAAGATGCAGCTTCAGGAAATGATGAGAGCGGGTCAGATTTTTTCCTATTTTGTACGGTATAAGCCGGGAATTGATGTACAGGAGAGTAATATAACCGGTCAGGAACTGGCAGCAGTGAGACTGACAGAACCGCTGCTCAGCAGTGATGACTTAAGCATGGCGCTGGTGGGCATCAATTCACAGTGTGAAAATCCTGAGGCGGCAATGAGAGTCCTGAGCCTTCTTTACACAGATTCAGAAATAGCTAATTTAATCTGCTGGGGGATCGAAGGGGAACATTACGTGAAGAACGGTGATGGTACAATTACCTATCCGAAAGGTGTGACGGCTGCGAATACAAGGTATAATTTTAACCGTAACTGGCAGCTCCCTAATCAGTATCTGGCATATGTCTGGCAGGGAGATTCCACAGGACTGGGTGAGGAAGTAGCCAGGTATAATGAAGAGGCGGCTAAATCAGTTGCTTTTGGATTTTATTTTGATGCTTCAGATGTCAAGCTGGAACGGGACAGGTGCAAGGAGGTGGCTGAGGCTTATCTGGAAGGTTTTTTGAAAGGAGAATTTGATCTGGAAAAGATACTGCCTGTATTTTGGCAGGATTTGCGCACTGCGGGAATTGATAAGGTTATCAATGAGAAACAGAGACAGCTTAATAACTTTATACAGAACAGCGGCAGCTAGAGTACTGAATAAGTTTCTTTTCACTGGTAATATCCCGCGAGGTGTTTTCATGCATATATGCATGAAAATCCCGAGACATACAACGTGCGAAATTATGCAGTATGCATAATTTCTGTACATCGCGAAGCGTGTTGCTGGTCACGGAGTGAACAGTAAGCTGAATAATATTTAAGGGAATTGCTTTCTTTTGATTGTGGGGTATGAAATATAGTGTTATATTAATATTACAAGAAGCAGTAGTTTCCGGAAGTGTGACAGTTATCCAACTCTGTGGATATGTATCGTAAATTCACAGTATTTTTAAATTATTAGGAGATTAATATGAAAGCATATCAGATGAAAATAACGATCAAGAACTCCCATCCTCCTATCTGGAGACGGTTTATTGTGCCTGCGGAGCTTAGCTTTTCCCAGCTCAGCATTGTCCTCAATGAGGTTATGGGATGGTGCGGATACCATTTGTTTTCTTTTGAATTTAACGATATTGCTGTTCGTCTGGAAGAGGCTGATCCCTATGAAGAAGACTGGGAATTTGGGGACTTTGACGTGTATGAGGCGTCTGAAATCATGCTGGAGGCATTTCTGGATGAGGAGAAACGCTTTACATATACTTATGATTTCGGTGATGACTGGACACACTCTGTAGTTATAGAAAAAATAATAGAAGATTATGAATTTGCTTATCCTTCCGTGTTGAAATTTAAGGGTGATACTCCTTATGAGGACTGCGGAGGAATTTATGGATACTATCAGCTCCTTCAGACTTTGGAAAATCCGTCTGACCCGGAATACGAGAATTTAAAGGAGTGGACAGAAAATCATTTTACCCGGAAATATGATCTGGATGAGGTTAATTCCCGCCTTCAGTGCCTGAAACTCACCAATAAGAAAAGTAAACCTGTATGTCAGGCGGAAATTTATGAAGACTTAGGAAAAAAGGCACAGGGTTTAAAGCGGATTCAGGGGATAAAACAACTGGATTACGATGATTCTGATGATATTTCAGAGGAAGATATTGCAGAAATCAATAACCTGTTGGAAGAATATCAAAAAAGACTTCATGATCTTAAATTAAAATACCGGGAAGAGAGCCTTAACGGTACATCACTGCAGGTTATCTACAGTGATTATACCAAGGAGATACTGGTGAATATCGCCAAGCTCCACCATATTAAGGGTTATTCTAAATACAATAAAGAAAGACTTATAGAATTTCTTATCCAGAATGTACTGGATAAAGATGTGATGAGCAGATATTTTACTTTCCTTGATGACAAAGAATTAGATATTATAGAGAAAGCGTCCCTGTCTGAATCTGTGGTGGATGTTTCGGAGGAAGACATAGACAGAGTCATCGACCTGGTGTTAGGGGGATACGGTGGTCTGAGGGGAATGGCACAGTTTGTGGTACCTAAGGAAGTAACGCAAATGTATCATGAAATCAGGGACAGTGAGTGGAGAAAGGCCAGGAAGAAGGCCCTTGAACTTTTTACCTATCTTAATGGCGCTGCAGATTTGTACGGTGTCTGTCCAATGAGCCGCGCGCTGGAGATTTATACGAAATACACAGGCAAACATGTAGAAGAAATGACAATGTATTCCTTTTGCGAACTGATCCCTGATAATAAAAAGAATTTTATTTATGACGGAGTTCAGCTTGTCCATAAGTTTCATTCTGATAAACAGCGCCTTGAGGAGCTGAAAAAGGAGCAAAAGGACAAACCTTTTTATATGCCCACAAAGAAAGAAATAGAGCTACTGGGAAGAGAAGATTATCTTCCTTTTGATTATTATATGGAAGATTTATGTGAATTTGCCTATTATGAATTGGATCTGGAACATGAGGATGCGGAATATTTATGCAAACAAATTCAGAGAATGTTCCGGGCCGGACTTTCCGTTGATGATGTGGTTGAGCAGATGGAGGAAGATTGCATATTGGAACTTCCGGTTCATACCCGGCAGATGAGAAAGTATCTTTCACAGGTACGTGAACATACGAGAAAAAGAGCTGACCGCGGCAATCTGCCTGTGGAACCGGCGTCAGAAAAGGGAAAACCTGAGAGCGGATTCATTCCCTTTAATCATCAGAAGGAAAATATCGTTGATTTTCCTGTGGATGTGAAGAAAAAGATCTATCCCAATGATCCCTGTCCCTGCGGCTCAGGAAAAAAATATAAAAAATGCTGTGGGAGAAATAAAAAATAAATGCTGCGCCCTGTTGTCCGAAGCGCAAATGTTTATAAAACAGGCATGTCTGCTAACGAAGACATTACCAATCATGTAAGTTGATTATCCACAGCCCAGTGTACTGACACATTCATGTTCAGCCTAACAGTGCCGCATATGAACGTGTCAGTATTTTGTCTACAGCTCTATAAATTCAATGACTTTGTCAAGAAAAGTATGTCCATCCAAATGTTCAATTTCATGGCAGAAGCATTTTGCCATTTCTCCTTCGCCAGTTAATATAATTTCTTCCCCATATTCGTTCAGGGCTTGTATTGTGACTGATTGGGGTCTTATTGTTTTTCCGAAGCGGTTGGGGAAGCTTAAGCATCCTTCAATACATTCTTGTACGCCGCTTTGACCTATTATTTTAGGGTTTACAAGTTTATATTTATAGTCGCCATAGTCTACTACCACCAGCCGCTTTAGAATGCCGATCTGGTTTGCGGCTAAGGCTGCACCGTTTTCCCATGCTGAGAGTGTATCCATCATATCATCTAATAATTCACGTATTCTGTCGTCAACAACAGGAACTTCTTTGCATTTTCTTCTTAACAGAATATCGTCTTCATACCGAAGCTGTCTTAACGCCATTATTATTCCTCCTGCTGCTGTCCGCTCTTGTTTTCTTTGTACTTTTCTCAAATAAAAATACTTGTTCTATGGAACAGCCAAATATTTTAGATATGTCATAGGCTAACCATATTGAAGGTTCAAATTTTTCTGTTTCAATGGCATTTATTGCCTGGCGTGAGGTGCCTACAAGCTCCCCTAGCTGTTCCTGGGTTATTCCTTTCATTTCACGCAGTTCTCTGATTCTGTTTTTCATAAGTCAATTCCTTTCATTGAGATATGTCATGTTAACATTACTTCGATTATACTTATTTTTATCTGGGATGTCAAGTTAACATGACAAAGAAGAAGGGGCATTTTATCAGACATTTTATCAGATGCTTGCTTAGGAATGCAGTCACTGTGGGCGGCCATAGGCGTTGAATCGTAATGGATTTTGAAAATTTTAGGAACTTCTCAAAAATCTATTGCCAAAAAAATAAAAATCGTTTAAGCTTATTTATAGGATAAACAAGAGAAATAAATAGATATGCAAGCCTTCCCGCATTAAAACAGGCGGTGGAGGCTTCTTTTTTTACGGAGGCAATGTTTTATGGAGGTAATTATTTTATGGAACAGAAAATGAATCCTATGGCACAGAAACCAATCCTGCCGCTATTGGTATCCATGTCCATACCGGTGGTTTTGTCCATGTTTATACAGGCATTGTATAATATTGTAGACAGTATTTGGGTGACAAGGCTGGGGACAGATGCGCTGACGGCAGTATCTCTTGCCTTTCCCCTTCAGAACATTGTAATGTCTGCGGGAGTCGGCGTTGGTGTTGGGATCGGCTCGGTGATTTCCATGAGTCTGGGGGCAGGTGACAGGGAGACTGCGGATAAAACAGCCTCTTTGGGAATCGCTGCAGTTGTGGTGCACTGTATAATATTTGCTGTGCTGGGGCTTGTGGTTACGAAACCGTTTTTAGCTATGTTTACAGATGATCCTGTCACGTTTAAGTGGGCTTGTGATTATACATACATAGTTTTGTGCATTTCTTTTGGGGAACTGCTTCAGATGTGTCTGGAAAAGATTTTCCAGGGACTTGGAAAAATGAAGACGACCATGTTTCTTATGGCAGCCGGATGTATAATAAATATTGTGCTGGATCCGATCTTTATATTCGGATGGCTGGGCTTTCCGGCAATGGGGGTAAAAGGGGCTGCAATTGCAACAGTTACCGGACAGATCATAGCATTTGTCATGTATGTTGTCATATGTCTGCGCAAGGATATTGGAGTGACCATACACCCAAGATTTATGAAACCTGACAGGGCAATATTAAAAAGGATATATTCCATAGGCATTCCCTCAAGTCTTATGCTTGCAATGCCCTCTATCATGGTGGGAGTGCTGAACGGGATTCTGGCACAGATTGATAAGGTATATGTGGCTGTGTTTGGCCTGTACTTTAAGCTTCAGACATTTATCAATATGCCTGCCAACGGTGTTGTACAGGGGATGCGCCCTATTATCAGTTTTAATTATGGGGCGGGTGATATGAAGAGAGTCAGGCAGACAGTATTGTACAGTATGCAGATCGTGGCGGGGATCATGGTAATTGGAACTATAGGAGCAGTGGGATTCCCGGGCTTGATCCTGAAGGCCTTCGATGCGGATGCCCAGTTAATGGAATATGGAATTTTGGCCTTTCGTATTATCGGCCTGAGCTTTATATTCTCTACAGTAGGAATCGTGAGTGCAGGCGTGTTTGAAGCTGTGGGAAAAGGGCGGGATTCGCTGATCATATCTCTGTTCCGCCAGTTTTTGATCATTCTTCCTGCAGGATGGGTATTATCGAAGCTTATGGGTGCCGCAGGAATTTGGATCACATTTCCCTTGGCGGAAATTTTTGCTGCGGTAATTTCCGTGGTAATGCTTAGGCGTGATATTATCAGTCCGCAGTAACATAAAATTCGCCTATTTTACTTTTGTTAAAGAGATGCTATACTGGTTTTATCAGAAGAAAGAGAGGTGAAAACCATGACTTTGCATGAACTTATAAAAGGTGAATCAAAGAATGTTGAGTTTAAGGTTGAACTTCCAATGATAAGCGAAAAGTACATAAAGTCCGTGATTGCCTTTGCCAACTCCAGCGGCGGCAGGCTGATCATCGGAATAGATGATAAAACAAGAAGAATTGTGGGAGTAGATGAGAAATCTGTTTTCCGTATTATGGATCAGATTGCCAATGCAGTATCAGATAGTATTGCTCCGCAGATCGTTCCTGATATAACATTTCAGACAATTGAAAATAAATGTATTGTGATCGTTGAAATTTATCCCGGGTCAAACAGGCCGTATTATTTTAAAAGCCAGGGCAAGGAAACAGGAACTTATATTAGAGTAGCAGGTACTTCCCGTCCGGCTGATACTGTGAAGATAAAAGAACTGGAAATGGAAGGTGCTAATTTATCGTGGGATGAGCTGACTTGTGTAGGTTACCAGGTCTATGAAGAACCTGTTCTTAAATTATGCCAGGATATCAGGCGCTATATGGCAGAGGCAGTTGGAGCTGAAGCGGCAAAATCCATCAAAGAAGTTTCTGTTCAGCAGCTGCTTAATTGGAAAGTATTGAAAATGACGGAAGGAGAACTTCTGGCTACCAACGCATTCGTTTTGTTGACAAGTGAATACTTCAGATTTTCTAAGATACAGTGTGCACTCTTTAAAGGCGTGGACAGAGATATTTTTATTGATAAAAAAGAATACAGCGGTCCGCTGTATGAGCAGATTGAAAATGCCTATCAGTTTGTGTTGCGTCATATTAACCTTGGGGCGTCCATTGAAGGAATTGTCAGGAAAGAATCATATGAACTGCCTACAGGAGCAATACGTGAAATGATTGTCAATGCGGTCTGTCATAGGAATTACATGGACAATTCCTGTGTTCAGGTGGCAGTGTATGATGATAGAGTTGAGGTTACATCTCCGGGGATGTTATACGGCGGATTGACATTAGAAGAAGCTATGAGCGGCAGGTCCAAAATCCGCAACCGTGCCATCGCAGAGGTTTTCAGCAGAATGGAGATCATAGAGGAATGGGGAACCGGGATCAGACGTATCATAAAGCGGGCAGAGGAGTATGGGCTGCCGGAACCGGAATTTATGGAGATTGGTGATACATTCCGCGTAAATTTATATAGAAAAACCAATAAAAAGCCGATAAAAGCTGATAGAATAGATAAAATACTGGACTTTATTGATCTGAACGGGAGCATTACAAATAAGGAATCCAGGATGATTTTAGGTCTGGCGGATTCTACGGTAAAGCGTGTACTGAAGGACATGGTAAAGGCTGGTCTTCTCATGGAAGAGGGGGAGAGAAAAGCCAGGAGATATTTAAAAGCAGATGAGGCAATAAGACGGGAAGGTTAATTCTGCACAAAAGTGGCTGATATGGGGCTGTTGAACTAATGATGGAATGATCATAGGTCCGACAGCCCTGTTTCTATATATCAGTATGTAATTTTCATCAATATATCCTGTGGGTAATCCCCGAATTTCTGTCCGAACAGGTTCAGGCCTCCAACATAATGGGCGTCTTCTTTAACTCCGATTTTCAGGGAGATATACGGATTTTCCCGGAGATTGTAATCATTCAGCCGGAGAGGACAGAGTTCTGCGCCGTCAATAAAGGTGCCTTCGTTGGTAATGGTCAGGGACTTCAACAATCCAAACTGTGTCATATTATCATCCCACCAGGCAGGCGACAGTTTGCCGTGGCGGCCGCCGAAATCTCCGGGAGACGTGAAAAATCCAATCTCTGTTCCGTTTATCCAGAAGGATATGTCGGATTTCCAGAAATTATTGTAGCCGGGGGCTTCTGAACAGATTTCAAAGGAAAATTCCAGGGATTTGATCCGTTTCAGTTTCTGCAGCTGAATATTGGGAAAGCGGTATTCCAGATACCCTTGGGTAAACCACAGGATTTGCGCAGTGCTTTTCTCAGGGCTGTAGAAACCGTATACACTGTCTTCGGAGGATAAGTAATTTTCCTCAGAGGCTATTCCGCAGGGCGCTTTGATCTGGCAGTCAAAATAGTTTCCGATAGGCATATGTTCAATATATACATTATCTGTGGAAAAGCGCTCGTTCTGATCCATAAGAAGCATGGTAACCCGGTTGGCCTTGAGGCCGCATACTCGCTGGGAACCGCGCAGACCGGGCATAGACTGGGTGATAACGATACCGGCATCCTCCAGGACCTTAATATGAAGGGCTGTGCTTGAAATTGGAATCCCTACAGCTTCGGAAATCTCGCTGATATTCAGAGGCTTTTCTCTCAGGTGCTCAAGAATATCCAGGCGTACATTGGAAGACAGGGCTTTCGCCACTCTTGAAATTTGTTCTTTTTCCGAAAAATCCAGTTCTATATGTTCTTTCATAATATTTCCACCTTATTGTATTTACTGTGAAAGCTCCGGTGCCCATAAGCAGGGTGCAATGGACTTTCACGCTGATAATATCTGCGCAGCAGACATGTCCCTTTTATAGAAAAAAATAGTACATGAGATACTTTGTTACAACAAAATCATAACATAAAAAGGAAAAACATTCAAGAATTATGTAATAAATGCTCTTGTAAAAATGTAACAAAAAGGGATGATAGTTACAGTAAAAATGTAACAAATATGAGGATAAACGGTAGAAATGCATGAAATTCCTATTGACATTACTAGGAAAACGTTTATACTTTGTAAGTGTAAGAAACAATAGTTACATAAAAAATGTAATTAAATATCCCGGGAAAGATATTCAAAAAACATTATTACAAAAATTATATAATTAATTAAGGAGGATTATCATGGAACTGAGAAAAGTATTTAAAGCAATGACCGCTGCAGTGGCAGCAGCATCGATAGTGGTGTGCGGTATGGGAGCAGGAGTCACAGAGGTACGTGCGGATGATAAGGTACAGATCCGTTTTCTCAATGGTTTTACAGGAGGAGACGGGGGTTATATGCGTGAAATCACGGATGGTTTTAACGCCTCCCAGGATAAATATGAGATCGTGGAATCCCAGGAGAAGGACCATTATCTGAAATTTAAGTCAGGAGAGTATGATCTGGTGGTGATCCATGGAGACCGTCTGAAAACTTTTGCAGATGACGGAATGATCCAGGATGTATCATCCTTGTATGAAAACTCCGGCATTAAATTGGAAGATTTTCTTGAATCTGCACAGGATATCGTACAGGTTAATGATGGCTTATATGCCTTTTCCCTTGATATTCATCCTTTAGTAATGTTCTACAACAAACAGCTTTGTCCGGAGCCGCCTAAAACTTATGAAGACATTAAAAAGCTGAATGAAGAACTGCAGGCAAAGGATCCCAATTTATACGCCATGGGTGTTCCGGGATTAGGTTTGGTAGAATATTACTATATGACTCTGGCAAACCAGAACGGGATTGATCTTCAGGACGGTGAGGCTCTGAAGTTTGACACAGATGAATTTGCAGACGTTCTTATGACTTACCATGACATGATCTTTACAGATAAGGTCAGCCCATCTAAGCTTGGACTTGACGGAGAATTCAAAACTTTTGTACAGGATGAGGAAAGTGTGGGAGGAACACAGACAGCCATCGCGCTGACAGGACCTTGGTTCTACCAGGCTGCAAAGGAGAAATACGGCGATGATCTTGGGGTAGCTCCTGTTCCTGTTCTTGGAAAGGAAAGCTCTGTATACGGCAATGCCCATACAATTGCTGTGCCGTCAAATGTAGAGGATGAAGAAGTCCTGGATGGTATTTCTGAATTTATGAAATATCTGTATACACCTGAGAATCTGATCCACTGGGCAGATGCAGGACAGGCACCCACTCACATTGCAACAAAAGAAGCAATCCAGAAAGAAGCAGATAAATATCCGCTGGCATGTGCCAATTATGAACAGTTTGATAACTGTAAGATCGCACCTCAGGTTTATAATGTAGGAGAGCAGCTTAAATATTTGAATGAAAATATCTTTAATACAGTGGTTTCCACAGAAGACCTGACAAAAGAACAGTTGATGAGTGAGCTTGAAAAGGCAACAAAAACTGCACTGCAGGTTTCCGAAGGATTCTGATAGATTGATGAAGGGGAGGGGTAATGTTCCTCGCTGCTATGGATGGCCCCGTAAATAGTAACGGCTCCTCCCCTAAGAGAAGAGGATAGAATATGAAAATCAGTAAATTTAAATCAACGATGTTCCTTGCACCATTTTTAGTTTGCTTCGGGCTTTTCTGGCTGGCGCCTTTTGCATATGGAATTTATATGAGCCTCCATAAGCTTTCTCTTACAAGGGGGAATATGGGGTTCACAGGGCTTCATAATTTCCTGGATCTGTTTAACAGTGAATCCATGTACTCGGAGGCATTTTTATTAGGACTTAAAAACACAGTTATCTTTGTGCTCATAAGTGTACCTCTTCTTGTGCTGGTAAGCCTTCTTCTGGCATTGCTTGTGGACAACCTTCCCAAGAAGGTCCAGGGGCTTTTCAGAACGATTTTCTTTTTGTCTTATGCAGTATCCGTTACCTCCGTATCTGCAATTTTCGTGTGGCTTTTCAGCGGAAACGGCGGTTTTATCAATAACACACTGGTACGGATGAATATCATAAGCCAGCCTGTTCCCTGGCTGGAGGCCCAGCCCTTTGCATGGATCGTCCTTGTGATCACTACTATCTGGTGGACCATAGGATTCAATATGATGCTCTTCATCAATGCACTCAATGGAATTGACACGGCACTTTATGAGGCATCATCAATTGACGGGGCCAATTATTGGAATCAGTTTAAATCCATTGTATTTCCAAGTATTAAAAGTGTATTTGCCTTTGTGGCCCTGACCACCATCATCGCATCCTTTAATGTATATGGGCAGCCTCAGCTTATCACCAAGGGCGGGCCGACCCAGAGCACCAAGTCATTGATCATGATCATCCAGCAGACCATATTTGACGGGAATAACTTGGGAATGGCCACTGCCATGGCTTTGGTCATGGGTGTTGTGGTAATGTTTTTTGCCCTTGCACAGAATTTTCTCACAAGAGAAAAGAAGGAATTGAAAGGAGATAAGCAGGTATGAGACATTCTAAGAAAATAAATGTATTGCTGGTTGCCATCGCAGCTATAATTGCTTATTTCTGCCTGATTCCTCTGGTATTCATGGTGTTCACAAGCTTCAAGGGTATGTCTGAATCCATTGCCTCAGCCACGCTCCTTCCGAAAATCTGGACACTGGACAATTATGTACAGCTTTTAGGTGACGTGGCGACAGCTCCGGTTTTCCGCTGGATGCTGAACACGGCTGTTGTGACAGTAATCGGAACTCTAAGCGTGCTGGTTGTGGATGTTCTTGCCGCCTATGCACTTTCCAGGCTTCATGTACCTTTTGCGGGGAAAATTATCACCATGATCATCTGGGTTATGACAATCCCGGGAATTGTTACCTTATTCCCCTCATTTTATATGTTTAAAAATCTGGGGCTTCTCAATGGTTTCCTTCCGTTGATGCTGCCGTATACATCCAATGCCATGGGGGTATTTCTCATTTATAACTTTTTAAAGGACTTCCCGGTGGCCCTTGAAGAGGCGGCTATCATAGATGGGGCGTCTCTGTTTACGGTTTTGCGTAAGGTGATTTTCCCTTCTATTAAGCCTGTTGTTATGACCTTGGGATTTATCACATTCTTAAATATTTATAATGATTATCTCTGGCCTTCTATCGTGATCCAGAATAATGACATGAAGACACTAACAGTAGGGATTGGTTCTCTTGTAATGGGAGCAAACTTTGTTAATCCCGGAGTTATGATGGCTGCCACAGTGTTTGCAGTATTTCCGGCGCTGGTGCTGTTCCTTATGGTGAATAAATATATTGTAAAAGGAGTAACGAATGTTGGAATTAAGTAAAAGTCTTGGGCTGAAAGCAGGGGTGAGGACGCCTGGTTTACATAAGCTTGGAGATATCCATATGCGGGATCCGTTTATTTTCACGGACAAGAACAGGGGCTTGTATTTCCTTTTTGGTACCACTGTTGAAATATGTGACGGCGCTGCAGATGTTGACCCTTATTTTGAGGTATATGTGAGCCGCGACCTTAAGAATTTTGAGGGGCCTTTTGTAGCATTTCAGCCGCAAAAGGGGTTTTTCGGAGTGAAGCATTATTGGGCACCGGAGGTTTATGAATACAAGGGCTCTTATTATATGTTTGCCACATTTAAAGGAGGCATCGGTGAGGACAGGGGCACAGCCATACTTAAGGCGGATCTGCCGGAAGGGCCTTATAAGCCTCATAGTCAGGGGCATGTGACTTTAAAAGGTCATGAATGTCTTGACGGTACCTTTTATCTGGAGGATGGAAAGCCCTGGATCGCCTTCTGCCATGAGTGGACAGAGATGTATTTCGGTACCATTAAAGCTCTTCCTCTGGAGGAAGATTTGTCAGCTTCCATAGAGGCGGAACCAATTGTGATCGTGGATACGGAAAAAGACCATATTCCCTGGATCCGCCATATGGAGGATCCGAGAGTGGAGAAGAAGGGATATCTTACAGATGCGCCGTTCTTTCACAGAATGGAAGACGGAAGACTTATGATGCTCTGGTCCAGCTATTCTGTGAAAGGGTATAAAGGCACAGGCAGCGGCGGGTACGTTGTGGCCGTATGCCAGAGCCTTTCCGGCACGGTGAAAGGCCCTTGGAAACATGAGAAGGAGCTTCTTCTCGATGAAAACACGGGACATTCCTCACTGTTTTACGATCTGGAGGGAAAGCTTCGCCTCATTTCCCATGGGAATGATACTCTTCACGGATTCGAATATCCTGTGATCTATGAGGTCTGTGAGAAAGAGAATCTGAAAATTGTTAGAGAAGGAGAATACTAGTATGTACCGCAGCGAATATCCAAGACCTGAATTTAAAAGGCAGGAGTGGAAGTCACTAAATGGGCCGTGGAAGTTCAGCTTTTCAGGGGAAGAGGAAACAACGATAGAGGTTCCTTTTGTATTTCAGAGTGAGCTGAGCGGAATCGGTGAGAACAGAATGTGCGATTCTGTCACATACAGGCGTGAATTTTCTGTCCCTTCAGAGTGGAGAGGGAAACGCATACAAATCCATTTCGGGGCAGTGGATTATGCCTGTACAGTAAGTGTTAACGGAAACCTTGCAGGACGGCACCAGGGCGGAAACACATCCTTTTCCATGGATATCACAGAGTGCCTGAATTGGGAAAAGGAAGAGATTAAGGTTGAGGTTTGGGATCCTTGTACCGATGAGACGATCCCAAGAGGGAAACAGTATTGGAAGGAGGAGCCGGAGTCTATCTGGTACACCCGGAGTACAGGAATATGGCAAAGTGTATTTATTGAGCCGGTTTCACCTCTGCACCTTTCTTATCTGCATTTTACCCCGGATATTGACAAGGGGAAGGTGGAAATTGAATTTAATGCTGCAGGATTTCCTGAGAAAAGCAGCCCGGTGAGGGCAGAATTTGACATATATTTTAAGGAAAACAAGGTTTTCAGCGGGGGAATGGAGCTGCCGGAAGCTTACGGGCGTATGGAGGTATGTTTGTTTGACAGACATATTTTCCGCACTATGAATCACGACGGCGGCTGGTGCTGGACACCGGAATCCCCTAATTTATTTGAAGTAAAAGCTTCTCTTGTTTTGGAAGACAATGTTGTCGATCAGGTTCAGTCTTATTTCGGAATGCGTAAGATTGAGAAAAAACAGGGCATGATTTATCTGAATAACCGTCCGTATTACCAGAAACTAATCCTGGATCAGGGATACTGGCCGGGAGGGCTTATGACAGCTCCTGATGAGAAGGACTATATCCGTGATATTGAAATGGCCAAGGCCATGGGCTTTAACGGCTGCCGGAAGCATCAGAAGGCAGAGGACCCTGTATTTCTTTACTATGCAGACAAGCTGGGCTTTCTGGTATGGTCAGAGATCAGCGCATGTGCATCCTATTCCCTGGAAGCTTCACAGAGGACAATGAGTGAATGGAGTGAGGCTGTACAGAGAGACTATAATCATCCCTGTATTGTGGCTTGGGTGGTGCTCAATGAAAGCTGGGGAGTGCCTAATATCCGTTTTGACAAGATGCAGCAGGCCCATTCCCTTGCACTTTACTATAACGTTAAGTCAATGGATGGTACCCGCCTAGTAGTCTCCAATGATGGATGGGAACTGACAAAGACTGATATTTGTTCTATACACAATTATGCTCACGGAGAAAAGGAACAGGCGGAAATACATAAAACATTCCGCAGGAGTCTTTCAGACAAAGAAAATCTCCTGAAATCACAGCCTGCGGGGCGTCAGATTTATGCTGACGGATTTGCTTATGAGGGAGAACCCATTCTTCTCACAGAATTCGGCGGATTGGCGTACAAAAAGGATGAAGGCAAAGGCTGGGGCTACACCACAATTGAGAATGAGGAAGAGTTCCTTGAAACTTATGGACGGATCCTTGGGGATATCAGGGATTCCCGGGCCATATTCGGATTCTGCTATACGCAGTTATGCGATGTAGAGCAGGAAGTGAACGGACTTCTCACCTACGACAGAAAATATAAAGTAGCACCGGAATTGATCAAAAAGATTAATGATTCTGTAGATAAGAAATATCTTTAAACTAAATCCTCAGCGCTCAAGAGTCTTTCGAAAGTGCTATGCATAATTTTTACCGTTGTGTAATAAGATGTAAAAAACGAGTAGGGGAGAATATCCTTGAAAGAATACATAGAAGAGCGCGCGGTTGAAATAGCCAACTATATCATTGACGAAAAGGCAACTGTAAGGCAGGCAGCGAAGAAATTCGGGATATCGAAATCCACCATTCACAAGGATGTGACCGAAAGACTAAAGCAGATCAATCCCGGACTGGCAAAGGAGGCGCGTAAGATTCTGGACCGCAATAAATCCGAACGCCATATCAGAGGCGGACTTGCTACCCGGGAGAAGTATTTGCATCAGCATGTATGACAGGCCTGTCCGTTGGGGGGCAGGCAAAGGTGAGAGAGCCATTTTAATAATGTGCTCTCTCGCCGCATTTTAAGACCGTTTTGTAGAATGTCATGAATACATCCCTTTCACAATGGTATGATAATATGATATCAGCTATGATCATCTTGTGTTCCGTGAAAGGTCATGTGACATATGAAAATACGAAAGATATTGAGAAGCTGCTTATTAGCAGGGATTTGCCTTATACTTTTATTATGTATTATATTATTTCTTGGATATTCTAATATGATCACAGAAGACGGGATCATACCTGTCTGTCTTTTATTTGCTGCGTTTTTATGCTTTTGCCGTTTGATATCAAGGCATCTGAAGCGTAAGAGGCGCAGCCATTCCCGGCGTGTTTCCGGCAGGAGTGCGGATGTTCCGGAATCAGAGACTGTACCGGCACTTCAGATTCGGCAGGAATACAGATTGAATGCATCTGTCCTGTTTCCCTTATTTGCAGTTACCTGCAGTGCTGTGGTGGGTTATCTGTATCACAGCAACAGTGCTGTCCCTGCCGGTTTGGTCACATATAGGGAAGGTGATAATATTGAGATTCCGCAAAGTCTGCTGGATTTTAAGAGCAAGTACCCGGAGGCGTCTGATTTTGTTGATAACTATCCTTTGAATAAAGATAGAGAATATTCTATGGACGTATCAGGGGAAGTGCAGGCAGGTACCATTCCTTTATTTATACAATGGGATGAGCGCTGGGGATATAAAATTTACGGGGATGATTTCCTGGCAGTAGACGGATGCGGCCCGACCTGTATCTCCATGGTGGTGTGCGGGCTGACCGGCAATACACAATGGAATCCTTATGAAGTAGCGTTGTTTTCAGCCCAGTCCGGCTACTATGTCCCTGAGACGGGGACGTCATGGGAGCTGATGACCACCGGTGCCGAAAACCTTGGCCTGAGAGCAGAAAGCGGATATATCTCTGCGGATTATATTTTTGATTCTCTGTATGCCGGGCAGCCGCTGATATGTTCCATGACTCCCGGAGATTTTACATATTCAGGCCATTTTATCGTACTTACCGGCATTGATTCTGACGGCTACATTATAGTGAATGATCCCAACAGTAAGAATAACAGCAGCAGACATTGGGATGTTGATACCTTACTGTCGCAGATTAAAGGAATCTGGAGTTATTCCAATAACTAAATAAAAGAGCTTTAATTCAGAGACCGTAACACAGGGAAATCTTTTTCTGGTGTTGCGGTTCTTTTTCTGCCTTGATTTTCATGTGGATACAATAAGTATAGTATTATAAAAGGGAATCAACCTATGCGTTTTTCAACAATTTGACAGCAATTTACTGCATATATATTGATGAGAGGGATGACATATGTAAAAATTTAACAGAGGAGAACAAAATGTATATTTCTATATGTGATGACGATGAAAAAGAAAGAAAAATACTGGCAGAATATGTTTATAAGGCTGTGAAAAAATATCAGCTGTTCTACAGGGTTGTGACCTTCGGAAGCGGAGAACAGTTGTTGGATTTCATAGAAAAGGGGAAAACATGTCCTATTAATTTTCTGGATATTTACATGCAGGGAATAAACGGGGTGGAATTAGCGGATAAAATTCTCAAAAAAGACAGGAACGCTGCAGTTGTATTTACCACTGTAAGTCCGGATTTTATGGCGGAAGGATTTCAGCTTGGGGCAGTTCATTATCTGCTCAAGCCTCTCATATACCAAAATGTGGAGATTGCTCTCAACCGATGCTTAAGATATACAGGAAAAGCTGAAAGATACATAGAGTTAAGTGTGGACAGAGAAATCAGAAAAATTCTGTTTTCAAAGATTATTTACGTGGAATTCCAGAACAGGTATTGCCTGATCCACACTGAGGACGGAGTGCTTAAAAGTTATCTGCGCCTGGGGGACCTGGAAGAGAAGCTTAAAGATTTACGGTTTCTGCGGTGTCACCGTAGTTTTCTTGTGAATCTTGATTATGTATCGTCTATTTCAGGGTATAACTTTATTTTGGCAGATGGTTCTTCTGTACCTGTACGCCGGGAAGAGCGGGCAGCTATGAAGCTTAAATTTGAAAACTACTATTTTGAAAAATCCCGTCAGGATTTTTGAGATGAGGGTGTGAGGTTTATGGGAGATGGTTTGAGGATATTTGTTTTTTGCTTTCTTATTAATTTGCCCTGTTATCTTTTGTGCTGTGTTCCGTTTTTTCCTAAGCTGAAGGTGCAGAAACGGACGATCATCACAATGATTGCCGCCACCACATTGTGTGTGGCTGCTTATTATTCGCTGAGAGATCATTTCCTGCCCCATATGCAATGGCTGGATTCAATTGTGATCATTCTGTTTTATATTATTTACCTGGTGCAGTATGTCCTGAGTTTTAATATTTCCCTGCCTAAGCTGCTCTACATTTTTATGGTAGTCCAGGCATACTCAAATATCATAAATGTGACGGCTAAATATATTAACGTGAAAATATATCCTGAGGATGAATATGTTATAGCGGCAGTTCCTTATAGCTGCATCATACTGGGTATGCTTCTGGTCACATCTCCGCTGCTGTACCGTTTTTTTAAAACAGGGATTCAGCCGGCGGTGGATAAGCTGGAAGACAGAAGTTTCTGGATGTTGTGTATTACACCATTTTTGTTTTTGGTCATAAATGTATTTTATGTGTCATTCTTTATTGACAATGTGAATAATGATGGATTCTTCTTTATTTATATCCTTGTTCTGCTTACCGGTTTTCTTACATATTTTATTACTTTCCGGGCAGTTTTGGATTCCTCCCAGAGGGTAATGCTGGAAGCGGATATGCGCAATATGGAGCATCAGATCAGGCTGCAGGCTGTAAACTACAGGCAGCTTACGGGAAATATAGAACAGGTGCGGGCTGCCCGCCATGATATGCGCCACCATCTGGCTGTATTGACAGGATATGCAGAAGGGAATGATATGGAGGGCCTGAAAGCATATCTTCAGGAATATCTGGAAAGCCTGCCTGATGACAACGAACCGTCAATATGCCAAAACTATGCTGTTGATACGATTGTAAGGTATTATCTGTCCCGTGCCCGCAGAGCAGGGGCAGAAATCGATGTGAAAATTGTGCTTCCCCAGAATGTAGGTATTCTTGATATTGAATTATGTATTGTTTTCGGAAATCTTTTTGAGAATGCGGCCCAAAGTATAGAAAGGCAGAAAACAGGCAAAAAGTTTATCAATGCAAGGTGCTCTTCCACAGAAGATAAAATTGTGATCACATTGGATAATTCTGCAGATTACCAGAGAAGTATAAAACCGGGGGTGGGCCTCACTTCTGTAAAAGCGGTGGCAGAGCGATACAATGGAGGTGTGAGGTTTGAGCAGGAGGAGAATATGTATAAGAGTTCCGTCCTCCTTCTTATTCCCCGGGAATAGGTTTACCGCTGTGTTTACATAAGGTTGGGAGGGATGACAGGATGGAGATTCGGAATGTGCTCCGCCAGGAAAAGAAGTATCTGATATCCTCGCAAGAGGGGCTGAGGCTTGGGTCCAGGCTGGAAAAGTTAATACACGAAGACCCGCACAATGGTGAAAATGGTTATATGGTCCGTTCTTTGTATTTTGATACTTTGAATAACAGGGATTACGAAGAGAAAATGGCGGGCACAGAACTGCGGAGAAAAATAAGGCTGCGGATATATAACCCGGAAGATGATTTCGCATTGATTGAAATCAAGCAGAAGCAAGGCTCTTATCAGTTAAAACGGTCCATGAAAATAAGCAGAGAGCACGGTCAGAAGCTTGCAGAAGGTGATTACAGTCCCCTGACAGAGTATAAGGAGCCTTTTGCCTGGGAAATTTATGGGATTCTTAACATGCATACTTACCAGCCGAAGGCCATCATAGAATACAGGAGACGGGCATTTATACTGCCGGAAAATTCTATCCGTATCACCTTTGACAGCCAGATAAATGCTACAGAAAGCTGCAGGGAAGTGTTTAGCCCTGAGCTGCTGCTTTACCCTGTCCAGGAACCGTGGAAAACAGTCCTGGAAGTGAAATACAATGGTTTCCTGCTCTCCTATGTGAAAAATCTGTTGAGCACAGCAGGGAAAAGTGAAATGGCTGTGAGCAAATACTGCATGGGCAGGGCTGTCAGCCGCGGTAATCTACATAGAGTTTAAGGAGGGATAATGATATGAGTGGATATTTATCAAATTTGATACGACAGGTTGAATCTTTGAATATGACAGGAATCCTCACACAGCTGATCGTGGCTACGGCATTGGGGTTCGTCATTTATCTGTCGTATTTCCTGGCACATTCAGGTACAGTGTACAGCAGCAGGTTTAATGTAAGCCTTGTGGTGCTGACAGTGCTCACTACACTGGTTATGACAGCAATTGGAAACAATGTGGCTTTATCCCTTGGTATGGTAGGTGCATTGTCCATTGTGCGTTTCAGGACAGCCATTAAGGACTCCAGGGACACGATTTACATATTCTGGGCAGTTGTAGTGGGACTTGCCTGCGGTGTGGGAGATTATTCCACAGCAGGAGCGGGAAGTGCCATGGTATTTGTGATTCTTTTAATCCTGGGACGGATACAGAATCAGAACAGAATGCTCTTGATCATCCGGGGAGCAAGAAGTACAGACATGACGATCATGTCGGTGGTTACGGAATATTTTAAACGTAGGGCTGACTTGAGGGTGAAAAATACAACAGAGGATACCGTGGAGCTGATCTACGAAATTCCCAGGAAAATATATATGAAAGCCAGCGAAGGTGTGGACAGCATTGAGGATCAGCTCTATCAGATCGATCATATCCGGTATGTGAACATTGTATCCCAGGATGATGATATCAGCGGCTGATTGAAGAGAGGAGGAGCATCATGGGCAAAAAGAGAATCGCAGCAGCTGTCATTGCCATGGTGACCTTCCTGGGCTCTGTTCTGGCGCAGATGGAATGGAGTACGCCCCAGTACCGGGTGCACCAGCATATAGAAGGAAAAAGGGAAGCAGAGCTTGGGATTACAGACGGGACAAGCTGCATCAGTAAAACTGACGCAGCTGCGTACACCTATGATCCGGATGCTGTGGATGTGGAAAAATTGAAAACACAACTGCCAATTGTGGTGATCAATGCGCCGGAGACAATACCGGGTGAGCCATATCACAGTGAAGAAGGCACAGAATATACGCTGGCACCAGACGGAGACACTTATACCAACGCCCAGATGAAAGTGATCGATCATCAGGACAGATATAATCAGATTACGGACGAAGAAGAACTTTCCTCATTGATCAAAATAAGGGTTCGTGGAAATTCCTCCAGGTGGTTCGATAAAAAATCTTATTCCATAAAGACGATAGATGATTCAGGGGATTACCGGAATGTTCCGGTAATGGGAATGGAAAAACATCATGAATGGGTGCTTAACGGCCCATATCTGGATAAAACCCTCATGCGCAATTATCTTGCTATGAATCTTTCCGGGGAACTGATGGAATATGCGCCGGATGTAAGGTTTTGTGAGGTGGTGCTGAATGGAGAGTATAAAGGCCTCTATCTCTGTATGGAAACTGTGAGCAGGGGAAAAGGCAGGATTGATATTGAGAAGCCCAATAAAACCAGAAATGTCACAGGGTATATTATTGAACTGGATAATGATGACTCCCAGCCTCCCAGTGCATTGCACAATTTTACGAAATATGCCTCAATACTCAGGGAAAGGGCGTACTTTGATATCGTATATCCGGGAGAATTAAACCTGACGCCGGAGCTTAAGGATTATATAGAGCGTGATGTGAGCGCCTTCGAAAAGGCCTTGTATTCTTTTGATTATGATTCTCTCAGGTATGGATATCCTGTCAAAACAGATGTGTCTGAATTTGTGAGGTACTTTATAATAATGGAAGTGTTCATGCAGTATGATGTGGGAAACCGTTCTACCTTTTTCTATAAAGATATAAACGGAAGGTTTAAGCCATGTGTGTGGGATTTTAACAATTCTTTGGATAATGCGGCTGTTAACACAGAGCTTGACGATTATAAGATCAGCGGCTTTTTCTGTATCCAGTCTCCCTGGTTCTGGATGATGCTGAAGGAAGAAAGTTTTATAGACCAGATCATCAAGGAATACAGGAGTCTGCGGAAAGGGATTTTAAGTGATGAGTATCTTAAGGAATACATAAAGGAAACAGATGCTTATCTTGGGAGTGCGGTGGAACGAAACTTTGCAGTGTGGGGATATACCTTTAACCCGGAAAACCTGCAGTGGAACAAGAAGCTGAACCCGAATGAAAGGAATCCCCGGAGCTATGAGGCAGCAGTGGAGCAGATGGAAAGTACTCTCCTAGACAGGCTGAACTGGCTGGATGAACATATTGAAGTGCTTAAGCAGTATGGTCACGAGTCTGCCGTCAAAAAATTCAACCATTAGAATTGATCAACAGGAAGGAGCAGGCCTATGAAAAAGTTTCTGATTTTCTGCGGGGTCATTATTACACTGTTTATATGCTGGTGGGGACTTTCCGGAAGGTTCGGGCTGTTTATTGACCTGCAGTTTGATAAGCCGGTACAATCCTTCACAGCAGTGAAAGGTAAAGATATCCTTGTTGATACAGGGCAGGGGCTAAAGCCTTTCGAAATCAGAGGGGTAAATATGGGGGTGGGGATCCCCGGGCATTTTGCCACAGACTATGCCATTGACAAGGAGACATATCTCAGATGGTTCAGACAAATTCAGGAAATGGGGGCAAACTGTATCCGGATCTATACAATCCAGAACGATACCTTCTATAATGCCATATGGGAGTACAATCATGACAATGAAGACCCATTGTATTTCCTTCATGGGCTATGGGTAAATGACTATGTACAGAATTCCCACAGGGATGCTTATGACAGTGAATTTGCAGATACTATGGTGGAGGATTCCAGAACACTGGTGGATATCCTTCACGGTAATAAGACGTTTTCCCTTGGTGTGGATCTGGGAAAGGGAACTTACAACAAGGATGTGTCTTCCTGGTGCCTTGGTTATATTCTCGGTGTGGAATGGGAAGACACCACAGTTGCATTTACTAACCATATGGAGAATACAAGAAATTCTTATCAGGGCAAATATATGTATACCACAGAGGAGGCATCTCCCTTTGAGGCCATGCTTGCCATGGTGGGGGACCGGATCATTGAGTATGAGACAGTCAGATACAAGCAGCAGAGGCTGGTGGCCTTCAGCAACTGGCCGACCACAGACCCGCTGGACTGGGATGAGCTTGTGGAATACTATTTCCGTAAATTTGCCAAGGTTGATGTAGAGCATATCAGGACAACAGATAAATTTCTGTCCGGGCAGTTCGCTTCTTACCATATTTACCCTTACTATCCGGATTATCTTGGCTTTCTTGACAGTCTGGGTAAGAAAGTCAAGGACAAGGAGAGTTATGTGGACGAGAATGGTATTTATAATTCCTATAGGGCATATCTGAAATTAATCAATGATCATCATACCATGCCTGTAGTGATCGCGGAATACGGAGTTCCCTCATCAAGGGGACGGGCCCAGGACGAAAGAGGCCTTGGGCGTGCACAGGGAGGGATGTCAGAGAAGGAGCAGGGAGAAGCCCTGGTAAGCTGTTATAAGGATATCATGTCCGCCGGCTGTGCCGGCTCCGTAGCTTTTACCTGGCAGGATGAATGGTTTAAAAGAACATGGAATACTATGGCATATACGGATCTGACAAAAACAGCTTTCTGGAGTGATTACCAGACAAATGAGCAGTATTTCGGCATTCTTTCCTTTGATCCCGGAGAGACGGAAAGCGTGTGCTATGTGGACGGTGACGTATCTGAATGGACAGAGAAAGACAAGATCATGGAGGACAGGGGGATGTCTCTTTGGTCCAAGTACGATGAGAAATACGTATATTTCAGAGTCCATAAAGATTCCTATGACCCGGAGAATGATGTATTGTATATTCCTGTTGACACTACACCGAAGACAGGGAGTACCACCTGGGAAGAAAAGGAGGGGGAATTTGCCAGGGCATCGGATTTCCTTATTATCATAGACGGCAGGGAAAACAGCAGGATCCTGGTACAGGAGAGATATGAGGCATTACGGGCAATGTACTCCCACCGCGCTTATCTCCAGGATGCATATCTCAATGAGCCTGATAAGGATACAGATCATTTTGTGGAAATCCGTATGATGATGCAGGTGCCTAACGACCCTCATGATGAGGTGGAAAATACGGGCTGGGATATAGGGGAAACCTTTAATACAGGAAATCTTACGTACGGAAACGGAAATCCGGAAAGTCCTGACTTTAATTCTCTTGCAGACTTTATCATCCAGGGAGATGAGATCGAAATCAGGCTGCCATGGCTGCTTTTGAATTTTTATAATCCATCAGAAATGGTGATCCACGATGATTATTATGAACACTATGGTATTGAACGGCTGAAAATCGACAGGATGTATGCAGGAGTGGGAAAGCTTGGCAATACGGCAGACAGGATTGAGATGGGAGAAATAGCACTGGAAGGTTGGGGGAACAATCCCACCAGCCATGAGCGTTTGAAACAGGGATATTATGACTTGCAGGAGATATGGATGGAGAAGAAACTTGCCGAAAAAAATCTGCTGAACTAAAAAGAGGTGGTGCAATTGATAATTCGCGTTGACAGGCTTATTTATGTTTATCTGGCACTATGTGCCTGCCTGCTTCTGTTTAATCTGGCTTATACAGGCCGCAGAAGGATAAGCGACATCAGGAATCCTTTCAGGACGAAAATGTGGAGGGCTTATCTGGACAAACTCACAGAAGAGGAGAGTATGACTGATAAGCAGATAAAAGGGCTGACAAGACGGCTCTCCCATGTCTCAGGCCTGGAGGCATTTCAGGAGACAATAGATATGATTTGTTCTGAAGGCAAAGAGACAGAAACATGGTTTGGCAGTGTGCGTCCTGTTTTTATACATATAGGGAGCAGGTATCTGAAAAAGAGTGTTATGGAGGAGGCTTATTATGCATATGTTGTGTGGCAGAATAAGCTCTGCGGAAATTCAGAAGAAGACGCAATTGTAAGATATATGCTTCAGCTTATCTGCGAGCACTCCATTTACTGCAGGGAAAATGCTCTTAAAGCACTTTATAAGGCAGGAAGCCCGGAGCTTACAGTCAAGGCATATAAAATAATGCAGCGCCATGGCATAGACCACAGCCAAAAGCTGGTCACAGACGGGCTTGCAGGTTTCGCAGGAAATAAGGAAGAACTTGCAGAATGCCTGTTCCGGGAATGGGATAAATTCACCCCTTATTACCAGACGGCATTTATAAATTTTATGAGACTTTCTGTTGACAGTTTTGGGGAACGGCTTCTGAAGCTCCTGGTTTTTCCGGAGACAGACCGGGAGGTGAAATTTGCAGTGATCAGGTATCTGCGGAGACACAAGTATGAACCTGCTGCGCAGTACCTGCAGAAATTGGTGAGGGATTGGAAAGTGGATGACTGGGAGTTTCCGGCTCTGGCGGCATCGGCTTTGGAAAATTATCCGTCACAGGATACAGTCCATGCATTGGACGAGGCAATGCACAGCACCTCCTGGTATGTCCGCAGCAACGCATCGGATTCTCTTCTTAAAACTGCCGGGGATGAGTTTGTTATGGATGAGCTGCTGCGCAGTGACAAATACGCCATGGAAATGATCCGGTACAAGCAGGAACGGAGGAAGGAGGAATGCCGGAATGATGGATGCAATTAAGATATTCCTGTTTGGTGTTGATGTATTCTTTGTTGTTTACCTCATCGGGTACAGCAGTTTTCTCTTTCTGTCTGTTTTGTGGGGATCTAACCGCCTTTATACGGAGCGGCGCAATGAGAAGCTTAAGAACAGCCTTCATCAGGAATTTTACATCCCTATCAGCATCATCGTGCCGGCCCACAATGAACAGGTTACCGTCGTGGATACCGTGTGTACACTGCTGAAGCAGGACTATAAGCTGTATGAGATCGTCATAGTGGATGACGGATCGGAGGATGAGACTGCCAAACGTGTCATTGACTATTTTCACATGTATAAGATTGACAGGCCTGTGAGAAAGCAGATCCCATGCAAGAAGGAACTGGCTGTCTATGAAGCAAGGCATGGCGGTATCCAGCTTACTCTTGTGATGAAGGAAAACGGGGGTAAGGCCGATACTTTAAATATGGGAATTAATATTTGCCGTTACCCTTATTTTATATGTATGGATGCAGATTCCATGCTTCAGAGAGACTCTTTGTATGAGATTGCCAAACCTGTGCTGGAGGATAACCGGACGGTTGCCTGCGGCGGTCAGGTGCGTATATCAAACGGTATAAAACTGGTTGACGGCAAGGTGCAGGATTACAGTCTTCCCAAGAAGCTTATTGTGGCGCTGCAAGTGCTGGAATATGACCGTTCCTTTCTTGCTTCCAGAATTTTCATGGACAGCTTTAACGGGAATCTGATCATATCGGGAGCATTCGGTCTGTTCCAGAAAAATATGGTAGTGCTTGCCGGGGGATATGACAACACCACAATGGGTGAGGATATGGAACTGGTGGTGAAGCTCCATGCTTTCTGCAGGCTGAACCATATTGACTACAGGATCAGGTATGCGCCTGCGGCTGTGTGCTGGAGCCAGGCACCCGGCAATCTTCCGGATCTTGCAAGGCAGCGCCGGAGATGGCATATAGGGTTATATGAAAGCCTGACGAAATATAAGGCGGCGGTGGGCAGAAAAGAGTACGGGATCATGGGGACGGTTTCGTTCCTGTATTTCTGGATTTATGAGCTGTTGTCCCCTTATATTGAAATCTTCGGTCTGTTTACAATTATCCTGTCCTACTGGGCTAATTTGATCAATATGTCTTTTATGATACTTTTCTTTGGGGTTTATGCGCTATTTGGGTGTACGCTCACATTGGTGGCATTTTTCAGCAGGATCCATACCCAGCAGCTTCATATTACCTTCAGGGACGGGATAAAAGCAATTCTGCTGAGCGGATTCGAACTGGTGGGACTGCGTTTTATACTGATGATCGTACGTGTAAATGCGTTGCTGGGTTATAAGAAGAACAAGGATGTCTGGGGAGAAAAGGAACGTTACCAGCACAACAGGGAATAGAGAGGTGAGGTATGGGAAGAAATTTCAGCAAAAATATTTTACTCAGAATTGCTTCTGTGATCGGCGGTGTTCTTCTGCTTATTCTTGTATTCTATATGGCATCCGTGGATCAGGGAAGTTATGGCCGAAACGGAAAGACAGATCTTCCTGCGCTTAATGACAGCGGAAAAGTCACATTGATCTCATCGGGAAAGACAGTGTGGAAATACCTGGACGAAGAGCAGGAGGAATTTGCAGGATCAGGTGACAGTACAAAATGGACAGAAAATAAATTTGATGCGTCCGGATGGAAGGAAGCGTCCGGTTCTTTCGGGGCAAAAAACGGGGAACGGAAGGAAATGGGAAAAGGCAACGCCCCCAATAATCTTCTCGTCCAGTATGAAGCCGATGATACCTCCAGCCCTGTTTATCTGTTCCGCACAGAACTTATCATAGCCAATCCCGACAGCATCGGTACATTGTCAGGAGAAGTGGAATTCGATGACGCTGCATTGATCTATATAAACGGGGAATTGGTGTGGGCCGGGAATAACCCGGACGGAGGATATGAGCGGCTTACGGCTTATGGTGCAAAGGAACCTGTTTCCAGCCCAAGGTCTGAGAAATTTATCATAAAAGATACTTCTGTACTGAAGAGAGGTAAAAATACTGTAGCTGTGGAGGTGCATCAGAACTATGCCTCCGGCTCTGACATATTCTTTGATTTCACTTCGTTGACCGGGCAGAGCCAGGTTCAGGGGGAAGAAGAAATAGATACTTCCGGATTGATCCTCGAAGTGGGAGAAAGTGAGAAGAGCGTCAGGGTCAACTGGTATACAGAAGAGAAGGGGGCGTTTGAGCTTCAGTATGCACTGAGACATGAAAACACTGAAACAGAAACGTATGCAGTATCTCTTATGGGCAGGCAGAAAGGTGAAGCAAAGGGGGCATACTGCTATACTGCAGAATTAAAACCTCTGAGTGCAGGCAAGGAATATGTATACAGGATCAGAAGACTTGGTTCTCAGGATATATCCGAGCGTTATACCTTTGATGGAGCAGAAGAAGGAGACGATTTCACATTCCTTTTCTCCGGTGATCCTCAGATCGGGGCGGATGAGAGGACTGCGGACGGTGTAATGTGGGAAAAAGCACTGGAGAAAAGCAGTACACTGGTTCCTGACGCTGCATTTCTTATCACGGCGGGTGATCAGACGGACAGCTCTGATGAGGATGATGCAAGACTTGAATTTCTTGAATTCCGCAGACCGGAGATTCTCAAGCATCTGCCTGTGGCTGTGAATGTGGGTAATCACGAGGTACAGAATAATCTTTATGAAAAACAATTCCGCAGGGACGGACAGGGAGGAATGGAATACAGCTTTATGTACAAGAATGTACTGTTTGTGGCCCTTGATCTATTTAATGACGGGCCGGAGGACCAGGCAGAATTCCTCCGGAAAGAAATTCAGGACCATCCGGCAGACTGGGTAGTGGTGACTATGCATTACTCCTTGTTCAGCGCAGGCTCTCACGCATATGATGAGTCTGTCATAAGACTCAGGAAACAGCTTGCACCTGTATTTTCCCAATATGGTGTGGATCTGGTTCTGGCAGGCCATGACCACAGCTACACAAGAACCTGTTATATGAAGGGCCTTGAACCCACAGGCACAACAGGGGGAAAAAAGAATACCGGAGAGGTTCTGTACCTGACAGGAGGATCTTCTACAGGAAACAAATATTATGAAAAAAACAAAGAAGAAATTGACTATGATGCTTTTTTCCTTGATAAAGAGATTCCGGTTATGACTTCCGTGTCTGTCACAGAGAAATCTTTGGTGATATCCACTTATGATCTGGAGGAAGGAAAGAAAATTGATTCCTGCAGAATGACAAAATAAAGGGAAAGGGCACATATAAGAAAGCCTGGTTGATGAAACGGAAAAATAAGGCAATGTAAACCTCGGGCAGCACTGAGCCTGAAGTTTACATTGCCTTTTTGCCTTTTTAAGTGTATGGCCTTGCGTACAGTAACGATTGGTTTTCTCCTATAAACATGATACAATGTTTTGAAGAAAATATGTTGATCCAAAGCAGGGACATAGATATTACGGTCCCGGATTTTTACATTGGAATCAGGGAGGAACCACATGCGGTTATTATTAGTTGAAGACGATAAGGAAATCAGTGCTATGCTTGAGGGATATCTCACGGCTGAGAATTTTGTGATAACTCCTGCGTATGACGGGCTGGAGGCGCTGCAGAAATTTCAAGAAGAGAGCTTTGATCTTGTTCTTCTTGATCTGATGATACCAAAGCTGAGCGGTATGGAGGTCATGGGAAAAATCCGGGAAAAAAGTACAGTTCCTATCCTGATAGTTTCGGCGAAGGACAGTGATTCTGACAAATCACTGGGGTTAGGCCTGGGGGCTGATGATTATATCACAAAGCCGTTCTCTGTCACGGAGCTTTCCGCCCGTATTAAGGCTAATATACGGCGCAGCACCCTTTATGCAGCCAGAGAAGAGGACAAGGGGAAAGGTACGGTCACCATTGGAGAACTGACCCTGAATCTCGATGATTATTCTGTCTGCAGAGACGGTATAAATCTGGAACTGACGGCAAAGGAATTCGAAATCCTTAAGCTGCTGGCCCAGAATCCTAAGAAGGTTTATACAAAAGAACAGATTTATGCCAATGTATGGCAGGATGCTTACTGTGGTGATGAAAATGCGGTGAATGTACATATCAGCAGGCTGAGGAATAAAATTGAGGACAATCCCAGAAGCCCAAGATATGTGGTCACAGTCTGGGGGATCGGGTATAAATTGGGAGAGATCATATGAATGAGAAGGTATTGTTCTGGGTACTGCTGGTTGTATTTATTGTTTTGGCAGCAGCAGGATGGCTGAAAGCCTGGTCGTACAAAAGGAAGATCACCGGAAATCTGCGAGATATCAGTAGGAAATTACAGCATATCCTTGCAGAGAATACAGAGGAAAAGGTAATGTCCTTTACTGACACCAGGGAAATGAAAGAACTGATCAGCAGCATTAATGCTGTACTGGAGGACAGACAGCGGCGGAAAGCAGAGTTTATCCGGACAGAAACCGGGTTTCGGAAAATGCTGTCAAATATTTCCCACGATATGAAGACTCCCTTGACCGTGATCATGGGATATCTGGAAATCATGGAAATGGAAGAGAACGCCAGCCCTCTTATCGCCAAGGTGAGATTAAAGGCTGCACAGGTTATGGACATGATGAACCAGTTTTTTTCACTGGCAAAACTGGAGGCAGGCGATGCGCCTCTTCAGATGGAGAAGGTGGAACTTAATGAAGCCTGCCGGAGAAATATTCTTGACTTTTACCAGATCCTCCAGGAAAAAGAGTTTCAGGTGGAAATCAATATTCCTGAAGATAAACTGTATACTTACGGAAACGGCTGCGCCTTGGACCGGATATTATTTAATCTGATCTCTAACGCTCTGCGTTACGGCAGTGATGGAAAATACCTGGGGATTTCCCTGGACAGTGAGGAAGATTATGGGGTGATCAAAATCACAGACCACGGAAAGGGAATTGCCAGGGGGTACCAGGAGCACATTTTTGAAAGGCTCTATACAATGGAAGACTCCCGCAACCGGGAGATGCAGGGGAACGGACTGGGGCTTACCATTGTGAAGAGCCTGGCGGATAAGATGGGCGGAAGGGTTGAAGTACAAAGTGTTCCGGGAGAATTTACCGTTTTTACGGTCTGTATGCCGCTGATGAAGTATTAAGGTACTGAGGGGATACCGGGGGCAGAGGAATACCTTCGGGCAGCAGGGAAGTAAGCTGCGAAAGAAATTTGTAAGAATTAGGCAAGAGTTTCGAAAGTCTGAGATGTTATAATCATTTATAGTGAAAGTCTCAGAGGGCTGGTGCATTGATCGGGTACGGCCCGGAGACAGAGAAGATAAGGAGAAAATGATTATGAGAAAAGAATTAAGTATTGGATTGCTGACTTTCGCTCTTACGCTGACCGTAAAACAATTTATTGACATTCCTGAGCTGATCATGGGAGGTCTTTTGGGATTTTCCATTGTCTTTGAATTGCTGGGAGCTTTGCCGGAAAAAACATATCTTAAAGTGAAAAAGTTCAAGGGGTCACTGTTCAGGCAGAAGTGAAAACAGCAGGAAAATAAAAAGAATCCCAGGGAGGAATGAAATTGGATCTTACTATACAGACTAACGACCTTACAAAAACCATCAAAGGCAAAGAATTGGTGTCAGGGCTGAACCTTCATGTAAAGAAGGGGGAAATTTACGGCTTTCTCGGCCCTAACGGTGCAGGAAAAACAACTACCATGAAGCTCCTTACAAATCTGTGGAAGCCGGACTTTGGAACTGTTGAACTGTTTGGGGAGCCGCTGCGGCCGGATTCCTGCGATGTTTTTAAAAGAATGGCAAGTATCATAGAGTTTCCGGTTTTTTATGACCGTTTAAGCGGTAAGAAAAATCTGGAACTCCATTGTGAGTATATGGGGTATTACAGCCCGGATGCGGTAAAGAATGCGCTGGAGCTTCTGGGGCTTGGGTCAGCGGCAGCCCAGATGGTTAAAAAATATTCCCTTGGTATGAAGCAGCGTCTGGGTCTTGCAAGGGCAATCCTGACCAAACCGGAGCTTCTCATACTGGATGAGCCGGCCAACGGCCTTGACCCGGCAGGGATCAAACAGGTGAGAGATCTCCTGAAAATGCTCAGCCGGGAATATGGTATGACAGTTCTTATGTCCAGCCATATTTTGTCCGAGGTGGAGCCTATTGCTGATACCATTGGTTTTATTGATCATGGAAAAATGATACAGGAGATTTCCATGGCGGATATTAAAAAGCAGAATCTGAATTATATAGAAATAGGCACATCAGAAGTGAAAAAGGCAGCCTATCTCCTTACTGAGAAGCTGCATACAGAGAACTTTAAGATATTTGACGGTGAGAAAATCCGTGTATATGAAGATGCTTCCACAGTAGCGGAGCTGACCAGGACTCTTACAGAAGGCGGCGTTCCTCTTGATTATATTGTCCAGAATACTGAATCATTGGAAGACTATTTCCTGAAAATGACAGGTACAGGTGAACGATAAGGAGGAGATCTATATGTGGAAATTAATTAAGCTGGAGTATGAAAAAAATAATACCTTGAAGTATGTGATGAAAACAGGAATTATCCTGGCCTTGTTTCTGCTCTTTTTCTTCTCCTTTACTTTTCTGGGGATTGCAGTTGATGCTGACACAGGGACAGTGGAGCCTGATATGGTTGGACGGCTGGTGATGCTTGTGACGGCATGTGTGGATTTGGTTTACATAATCTATTCGGCGTCCATGTACAATAGTTTTATCATTGAGCCGTATCAGAATAAAAGTATGAATCTGATGTTTACTTATCCTGTCAGCAGAAAAAAGCTCATTTTTTCTAAGATAGCTGCTGTGTGGATGTTTATGCTGGTTAATCTGATCTTTACCAGGGCAGTGATCTTTGTGGTATTGAAGTTGTGCGGAAACTTCCTTACGCCTGATTTTCTGCTGAATTACAGTCTCACGGACGGCTCATTCTGGCTTAGCCAGATCATCTCTTCTGTTGAGACAGTGACAATCAGTCTGCTGGCTGTATGGGGAGGGCTGGTGAGAAAGTCTAAAAGCGCATCTGTGGTATTTTCTATCCTGCTTATTGTTATCATGCAGGGGGCTGTGGGTGAGGTTTCCCTTCGCAGCCAGGGATGGCTTCCCGTATTGCTGATGATCCTTGCGGTTGTCAGTATCACCCTATATTTTATGGATGTGGAGAAAAAAGATGTCCCTGATTTCTAAAACAGTGTATAATAGAACGTAAAGACAAGAACCTGTCTGCGCTGTGCGCAAGCAGGTTTCTTTGACTGTAAACAGGGGTAATGGCTGCCGCCATGCCGGAATATTGCCGCAGTGGATGCGGAACAGGAGGTAGATTCGATGAAGTTATTTGAGGATTGTACAGTGGGGGGGATTTCTCTTGGCAACAGGATCATGCGTTCTGCGACCTGGGAGAGGAAGGCTGACGAGGACGGGCATCTTACAGAGGCTTTGTGCAAGGTTTATGAAGAACTTGCGGACAGCGGAATAGGACTTATCAGTACAGGGTACACAAGGGTGCTTAAGGAGGAACAGCCTAATCCAAGGATGATGGGGATTTATGAGGATTCTTTTGTGGAGGAATACCGTACACTTGTGGATATGGTGCATGAAAAGGGTTCCCGGATCATCATGCAGCTGGCTTATGGCGGGACCAAGACAACTTTCCGGGCAGACAGCAGGATGATCTATGCGCCGGATGTGATTCCAAGCCCGGAAGGCGTGGTGGGAACTCCGGCATCCGCAGATGATATCAGGCGTCTGGAGGATGCATATGCACAGGCAGCGCTGCGGGTGAAGGCGGCCGGTTTTGACGGAGTCCAGATTCATCTTGCCCATCATTATCTGCTCAATCAGTTTCTGAGTCCGTATTATAATCACCGTACTGACCAGTACGGGGGCAGCCTGGAAAACCGCATGCGTATTGTAAAGGAAATCTATGATGCTGTCCGGGCACAAGTCGGAAAGGGATTTCCGGTGTGGGTGAAAATCACCTGTGCAGATTTTCTGGAAGGAGGAAGCTCCTTTGAGGAAGTGAAAGCTATGTGTCAGGAATATGAGAAATGGGGAATAGACGCCATTGAGGTATCCGGAAATATTCACGGAAAAGCAGAACGTTTATGCGGTCAGGTGATTGAGGGGAAAGAAATCAGAAAGTGTGGATATTTCTATGAATTTGCCAAAGATATGGGGAAAAGCTTAAAAATCCCGCTGATACTTACAGGCGGAGTCCGGGATCCCCGGGAGATGGAAACCATGCTGGAAGAATCTGAAATACAGGCATTCGGCCTCTGCAGGCCCTTGCTGGCAGAGCCGGGGCTTGTAAAACGATGGAGGGAAGGGGACAGGGCACCTTCAAAATGCGTACATTGTTCTAAATGCCGGACGGCACATGGTAACTATTGTGTTATTGGAGCCAAGTGATCCCTAGTCTATTAAGAGGGAGATTATCAAATTCTTGCCATTTACCACGGTAATCTGGTATAATAAAAATACTTAGGTCCGTCTGAGCCAACGGCGAGAGGCGGGTGAGGGGGCAGTTTGAGAGTCTGTTTTCAGACGGGAGGTGTACAATGCGTTTAGAACGTGTACAGGAGGCTTTAAAAAAGAAGAAAATTACCTACGAATATACAGAAGAGGATGGGTGCGGAAGCATAGATTTCATGTTCCGCGGCCTCAGGTTTCATGTATGGGAGTATGAGGACAGAGTCTGGGGTGCTGAGACCAATGTTTTTGAGGCAGGGCGCAGTCAGGATGTGGAGGGAGATTATCAGAACGTGATCGCTCATGAGATCCTGTCCTGGCCTGACATGCTCTCTGCCTGAGGGAATGGCAGGCGCATAAGTATAAGAGACCGCCGCGGAGCAGTGTGTACCGTTTTTCTTTCAGGAACGGCAATACAGGCTTTGCGGCGGTTACTTGGTCATACTTTGTTCAGCATCCATACGCCCAGGTTCAGATAGGCGGCAAAGAGAAGCCACAGAAGATACGGGATCTGCAAATAGGCGGCGAGAGGGGATATCTGGTAAAAATCATACACCATTGCCGCAGCCAGGTACAGCAGGAAGAGAAGCCACAGCAGGGCAAAAAGATACCAGCCTGCACCGAAAAACAAAGGCGCCCATAGAAAGTTTACAATGAGCTGGACCACGTATAAAAAAACAGCAGGTTCTTTGAGGCGGCTTTTGCTGCTCCACACAAGATAGGCTGAAATACCCATCAGAATATAAAGGATGTTCCACACAACAGGGAATACCCAGCCTGGGGGTGAACCGGCAGGAAGTTCCAGCACTTTATAACGGACAAAATCCTGTCCCACTGCCAGGCCTGACAGTCCGCCCACAGCCAGAGCAGATAATACACTGATAATAAGGGGTTTCCATTTTATTTTCATAACGGTACTCCGTTTGATTCTTATTCTATTACTATGTTGTGGGATTTCAGGATATACTGTGAGATTATTTTAAGAGCAGGCGGTTCCGGACAGTCATAAACGGCAGATGCAGGGTTCCGGCCCTCTAAAGGCCGGAACAGGCTATAGCAGGCAATACAGTTGACTATAATAAAGAAGGTGAGAGATTAAAATGGAATTTTTGGACATATTAACAGATGGTAAGAAATATAAAGATCAGGTTTATGCACTGTATGAAGAGGCTTTTCCGGCAGAGGAAAAGAAACCTCTTAAGATGATGGAGGAATTGGCCGGTCAGGGGAAGATGGAGCTTCTGGGCATAACTGAGGACGGTGAGTTTGTGGGTCTTGCCATGAATATGCTTTCCGGGAAGGCGGCTCTTTTGGATTATTTCGCTGTTGCACCTGACAAGAGAAGCGGCGGATACGGGAGCAGAGCTGTACGTATGCTTCAGGAAAGATTTGCCGGTAAGAAATATATTTTTGAGATTGAAAAGCAGGATCCGAAGGCTGACAATGCCCGGGACAGAAAAAGGAGAAAAGAGTTTTATCTCCGCAACGGGCTGAAGGAGACAGGGATTTTCGCCAATGTTTATCATACGGATTTCGAATTGCTGACACCGGACGGAAGTCTGGACTTTCAGGAATATGTAGATTTGCTGAAGGATATTCTTGGAGAAGAGGGACTTGACATGATCAGGCCTGTTTTGTTATCAGAGTGACAGGAGGGTGTTGTATGAATGATACAACGAAATATAAAGTACTGAACCAGAGAGAAATGATGAAGGGGCATACCCTGGCTGACGTGAATGCCGAACCTACAGACCAGCAGCAGAAGCTGCCTTTCCCGATGCCTGTAAAAGAGGCCAAGGGAACAGCACGGATTGTCTTGCCCCTGGATTTTGAAGATGTGGTGCAGGACAAAAATCTGTTTCAGATTTTTCAGGACAGGAAGAGCTGCCGTGCTTATGGGGAAGAAGCTGTTTCCTTGAAGGAATTGTCCTTTCTTCTGTGGGCCTCCCAGGGGATACGGGGGTTTGCAGGTAAATCCAGACAGGTGACCTTCCGCAATGTTCCTTCGGCAGGATCACGCCATCCTTTTGAGACATATTTGTTTATCAGGAATGTGGAATCCGTAACTCCCGGAATTTATCATTATCTTCCCCAGGGGCATGAGCTGGAGGTCTGGGAGGAGAGAGAAGACTACGGGGTAGAGCTGACCGCAGCTTTAAACGGACAAACTTTTGCAGGAACGGCTCCGGTAACTTTTGTCTGGAGCGCTGTTCCCTACAGGACAGAGTGGAGGTACGGACTCCACGCCCATAAATATATGCTGCTGGATGCAGGGCATGTGTGCGAGAACCTGTATCTGGCCTGTGAGGCAGCGGGGTGCGGAACCTGTGCCATAGGTTCGTATAACCAGGAACTTCTAGATGAGCTTCTGGGCTTCGAACCCGGCCCGTCGGGGGAGAAGAACTATGAATTTTCAGTCTATGCAGCCCCGGTGGGGAAGAAAAAAACAAAAGCTTGAGACAAATTCATATTATTGGAAAAAAAACGCATACTAGCAAGGAATACAAGAACAGACACCGGATAAATCCTGAATAAGGATTGTCCGGTGTCTGTTTTTAAGAAAGGATGAAACTGCTGGTATGTTTGGGAGAAAGAAAAATACCTTTCCGGGCGGGATCCACCCCACTGACGGAAGGGATAAAATGCAGACCTATGACAAGCCCATCCAACGCTTCAATATGAAAGAACCGGGACCGCCCATGGATTATGAACAGCAGGTGACAGGACCTGGGGATCATAAGCGGCAGGAGATTCTGGAAATCCTGAAAGAAAAGGGACTGACAGGTATGGGAGGTGCCGGGTTCCCCACATATCTGAAGTACAGTACGGATAAGGATATTGATGTGATCCTGATCAACGGTGCCGAATGTGAGCCGTTTCTCACCTGTGATTACCGTTTGATGCTGGAATGTGCGCCGGCGGTGATCAACGGCGTTTTAATATTAAAGAGAGCAGCGGGGGCGGGAAAAGCGATCATCTGTATAGAGGACAATAAGAAAAAGGCAGCAGAAAGGCTCCGGGAGTTTACCGGGGGAATATCCGATGTGGAGGTGTTATTGCTTCCCACAAGATATCCTCAGGGGGGAGAGCGTCAGCTTATACAGGCTGTCCTTGGAAAAGAAGTTCCTAAAGGCTGTTTTCCGGCCGATGTGGGAGTGATCGTGAGCAATGTGGCTACCGCCAAAGCCGCAGCCGATGCTGTGCTGGGAAAGAAAAAGCCGGAAAGCCGGGTGGTCACAGTCACAGGAGCGGTAAAATCCCCCGGGAATTATCTTACGTCTGTGGGCACTTCCCTGAGAGATCTGCTGCTTCACTGTGAAGGCGTTACGGCGGAGGAGAATATGGTGATCCTGGGCGGCCCTATGACAGGGAAATGTGTGGCAGTGAACTGGGATGGCGGTGAAATAGGTGAGGTTACCCTTACCACAGCAGGGATAGTTGTGATTCCGGGCAAAGGATGGGAAGTGCAGCCGTGCATCAGGTGCGGTGCCTGTATCCGCTGCTGTCCTGCAGGTCTGGCTCCTGTTAATATCGAAACGGCATTTCTTAAGGAGGAATGGAAGCTGTGTGAGGAACTGTATGCATCAGAATGTATTGCATGCGGCTGTTGTTCCTATGTGTGTCCGGCAAGGAGAGAACTTGCGTATCATGTCATAGAAGCCAGAAATACGATCAGGCAGAGAAGGGATGTGAGCCAATGACAGAGATGGTGCATAAAGAGAAACAAGTCTTTCCCCCGGGACCATATCTCAGAGCGGAGAGAACCACCGGAGGTATAATGAAGGATGTGTGCATTGCGTTATTGCCAGCCCTTCTTGGAGCAGTGTATTTTTTCGGCATACGGGCACTTGATCTGGCCGGAGTTTCCGTTGTCACTTGTGTACTCACGGAATACATCTGGCAGAAGGCAACAAAAGCCCAGGTGACTGTGGGAGATTTCAGCGCAGCAGTGACAGGCCTTCTTCTTGCCATGAACCTCCCGGTGACAGTACCTTATGAGGTACTGATCGCAGCCGGTATCTTTACCATACTTGTGGGTAAACAGCTTTTAGGAGGAATCGGCAATAATTTTGTGAATCCTGCATTGCTGGGGCGGCTGTTCGTGATGACTGTGTGGCCGGCAAAAGTGATGCAGTATGTGCTTCCCCTGACATCCGGGGCAGATTCTGTCACTTCGGCCACAGTTCTGGGCACAATAAAGAGCGGCGGCGAGAGTCCCTATACTTACTGGCAGATGTTCGTGGGCGCTGTTCCGGGGAGTCTTGGGGAGACAAGCAAGCTTTTTCTTTTAGCAGGGTTTGGATATCTCTGTTATAAAGGTGTGGTCAATATGTGGGCAGCGCTTATTTATACAGGCACGGTAACATTACTGACTTTCATATTTGCACCCGGGGGAATGTATACAGGAGATATACTGCAGAATGTGCTGAGCGGCGGCTTGATCCTGGGAGCCTGCTTTATGCTCACAGATTACATGTTTGTTTCCCGGAGCGGAAAAATCCTGTATGCATTGACTGCCGGGGCGCTGACAGCGTGGTTCCGCCTTTACAGTTCCTATCCTGAGGGTGTGTGCTTCGGAATCCTGACAGCCAACTGTCTCACAGGAGTATTGTCGCTTTTCTATCACAGGCACGTATACGGTGTGAAGGATTAACCCGGACGGAGTATAAAAATAACGGCGGTTTGCGGAAAAAATAAATATTCGGAGGGATGAAAGTGGATAACAAAAATATGCGGGGAATACTTGGACTTGTGGTTGTCACTCTTCTGGCTTTTGGGGTGATCCTTGGCACTAAGGCCATTACCGGAGGGCGCCAGGGCGGCAGTTCCTCTGGGGAGGGACAGAAAGCTGAGGGGGAGGAGATGGATGTGTCCGGAGCAGAAGGTATTGAGAAGGCAATACGTCTGAAAAAGGGCGGATATGAGACTGTCGTAAAGACAAAGGGCTACGGCGGTGACATTACCATGTCTGTGAATTTTCAAAAAGACAAAAAAACTCTGGACAGTGTTGCTGTTTTGGAACAGGCTGAAACAGAAGGTTTAGGGGCAAGGATAACAGAAACAGAATTTTTAAGCCAGTTTGAAGGTATGAAAGCCCCGGTAAGCCTGGGTGGAGGCAGCGGTACGGCTGGGAAAGAAAAGGAGAGCGGGGATGAGTCCGGCACTTCCTTTGCCGGGAACTCCGGAGGGCCGGACGAACTGGAGGGAGCAGAGCTTTCGGACGGTACCTATGAGGCAAAGGGAGAACCGGATGACAGCGGTTTTACGGATATTGTTTCTCTTACTGTCCGGGATGGTAAAATCGCACAGGTGAGCTGGGATTCTGTTGATGATAAGGGACAGTCAAAAGCTCTTCTTTCAGAGTCCGGGGAATATGTGATGACAGAAGAAGGACTTACCTGGAAGGAGCAGGCAGAAGCCTTGGGGCAAGCATTGACGGAGAGCCAGTCCCTTAAGATTTTTGATATGGACGAACAGGGAAAGACAGATGCTGTTTCCGGTGTGAGCATTTCCATAGGCGGATTTCTCAATCTGGCAGAACAGTGTCTGCGGGATGCAGCCGGTCTTCCTGCAGACGGGGAGAGCACTGCAGCAGGAAGTATTATAAAAGGGACTTCGGAGGTAGACGGCATCTCCGGGGCAACGGTTTCGTCAAGTGCAGTGGCACGGGGAATCAACCTGGCGTATGAATTTTTACAGGAGGCTGGAAAATAGTGGGGGATAAGAAAATGACCGCAGCATTTCCGGCAGGGGCATTTGCCCTTGGATTATTTCTGTTTTCCGGAAATATGCAGGAAGGGTTTACCGCAGGGATTCTTCTGGTGTTTGCTTCTGTTCTGGCTATGTTCCTCAGAAATTTTCTGGATGATTTTTTGCCCCGGTGGAGTGTGCGGATTTGTTTGTGGATTGCAGTGGGAAGCCTTACAGAAGCGGCTTTTGACCTTTCCTTTTATGCCCTTGGGACGGAAAAATCCCTTGCCCTTACTGCAATGACCGCTTTCATGGGCATATTGGCAGGGGAAGAGATTTACTGCAGTAAGGAAAGGAGTGAGATGAATGAGCTGATGTGGGAATGCTCTGTTGTGTGGGCCATATGGATCGCGGCAGGGGCGTTCAGAGAATTTATGGCTTCGGGCACAGTATTTTTGTATCCGGCTGCAGATATTGGACTTGCTTCAGGAAGTTTCCAGAAGGCTATGTTTGCTTTCATTACTGCAGGGACTGTATTGGCTGTAAGCTGCCTTATACTGGGCAGATCCTGTGCCTGTGACGGGTATATTTCCTGGCTTGCAGTGATTCCGGCTGTTGTATATATAAGACCTTTCGATATCCCGCTTTTCGGGGAGGGACTGGGTGCGGCAGTCTCTGCTGCTGTTGCACTTGTATTTTTCTTTTCCGTAAAAAAGCAGCAGGAAGGAACTCTGAGAAGAAAGGTCCTGTCCGGAATCCCGGCGGAGATGACCGCCATGGGTATTATCTATATGATATTAGGAATGTATTGAGTCAGGATCATTTTCTGTAAGGGTAATGTTAATGTTGTCCCGGAAATTTTCTGTATAATGTACTTGGTAATCCTTGGTGATGAAAATGGCCTCAACGTTGTCCTGAGACTGGGCATAGGCCAGGCCTTTTTCATAGCCCAAGGCAAAGCAGGTGGTACTGAGGGCATCGCCGTCAACAGAGTTATCAGTGATAATGGTGACACTGATCAGGTCATTGTCATAAGGAAAACCAGTGTTAGGATTGAGCAGATGATGGTAAAGTGTGCCGTCTTTTTCAAAATACCGCTCATAGATCCCGGAGGATACAACAGTTTTATCTGTGATGTCCATAACGGCGATGGTTTCATTGCGGTCTGCAAAGGGTTTCTGTACCCCGATTTTAAAGGGAACTCCCTGGGATTTTTCCCCGATACATAGTACATTGCCTCCCAGGTTGATAGCGGCGCTTTTCACGCCCTCTGATACGAGAAAATCTTTCATCCTGTCCGCAATGTAACCTTTTGCGATGGCTCCCAGATCAAACTGGGTATCCGGGGACTCCAGGGTCACATTTCTGCCGTCAATACTTACGCCCTTGCTGCTGCTGGCGGATACAGCCTTGTTTATTTCGCCGGTGTCCGGTACCTGGGGATTTTCAGAGGTAAAATCCCATAAGGAGGTCAGAGGTGCGATAGCTATATCAAAAGCGCCATCTGATTCTTCTGTATATTTAAGACCAAGGGAAAGCAGCTCTGCCAGAGGCTCGGATACCTGGTATGTGTCAGAGGTTCCTTGGACAAGGGGAAGCTCCCGGTGATTAAGTTTATATAATTCGCTGTCCTTTGAGGTACGGCTGAAGACGGCCTCATAGTTATCGCAGAGTTTAAGACTCTTGTCTGCCAGTGAGGGGTCCGGTGCATCATAAAGTGTTACCTGTACAACAGTATTCAGTTTAAAGCTTGTTGCCTTTACCGGGTTATCTGTCTTTACCCGGCCGCATCCCCCTAAAAAGACAGGGACTAAACAAAATATGAAAAGCACGGGAAAGAAATATTTTCCTTTAAGCTTTGGACGGTATGGTTTATGGAAGTTTGATATCATATTTTTCTCCTGAAAAGGCTGCTGCAAATGCCTTTTGCAGCAGCCTGGAATAAAATTTCCGTATTTATTTGTCGTAATAGGTGACACGGTAGCAGTTGACATCTGTATCATTGCACAGAAGCTCGAAATTTACAACCTTATCCTGACAGTTTACTTCCTGGAACAAGGGCATGCCGGTTCTTGATTTGCCGCCCCAGCCCAGCAGGACTGTATCGGTACTGTCATCAAGAATCTGGGCAGAACCCATGGTTGCAGCATAGAAGTTCTCTACCTTGTATTCCTTCATTGCCGTAACTTCCATATTCTCTTCGTCCAGCGTCAGCTTAAGTCCTCTGGAAACCTGGCTGGCTTCACCTTCTGCTTTCTCTTTGCTGGACATTTCAGGATAACCGAGAACATTAGTCAGGCATCCATTGTCAAAGAGAAGAATGGAACCGTCATCTGTGACAGTTACATTGTGCTGGCGATGGAACTGCTGATCCTCAGTAAGACCGAAATCATCAAGATCACCGCCGAGAACCCAGATGATCTCTCCTGTTTCCCTGTCGATTTTCACAATGCTGTCAAGGTTCCGGTAGGAACAGATGAAATTGTTGTCCTTAGGGTCCACTGCAACTGCATTAAAGTGGACATAGTCAGCCCATATTCTGGAATCGTTAGTGTAGTCCCCGGCTTCACGGCTGGCAGCATACAATTCCGGATGGTCAGTGGAATCCCATTCAAAGATACATTCGCCGTCCTTTACTTCCTGGAAAATACAGGCAACAACATTTGCACCGTATTCATAGCCTTCCACAGTTGGAGGTATGTTATTCACCTTCCTGCCTGCATAGGTGGTGAGAATGTAATGGTTTTTCCCTAAAATCAGATAGTCGTGATTTTCAAGAGGATAGTTGGCAGGAACCTTCTCTGTGTTTGCCATATATGGCACTTCATCAATCTTCTGATACTGCTCATCCAGAAGAATCAATGCTGTCTGGCGGTATCCGATTTCGGAGAGCGGAACATACGTGGAGGAAGATCTGCCTTCCAGATAAGAATATATAACCTCTCCGTCAATTTCATTACGGCGGAACGGTCCTGCATTTTTAGCGTTTGCTTTACGGAAGAAAACTACTTGTCCCTTGCTGTCGAATTTTACCACATAGTTTCCCATGGTTGTGTAGTAGTAACCATCCCGGGAACTCTCACCTTGGGGTGTGACGGCAGGAAAGTCTTCCGGCAATGTGCGCAGATAGAATGAAGTTCCGTCCACGTCGACAGTGATTTTTGTATCTGAATTGATAGAGTCAAGCTTGAGATTCAAAGCTCCGTCTTTCATAGCCTGATCATTGACAGAGACTTCATGACTTGTATCGGTGGTTGTGATCACAGTGTCAAATTCAGTGTTTAAGGTTGGGCAGTTATAAGTCTCATTAGCCTTTGTCAGATTGAGGGTGACGGCTTCGTTATTGATAATGAGTGTCAGTTCCTTTGAAGACGGCTGATCCGCAGCCGGAGTCTGGGGAGTGGTATAGGCCAGAATGTCATTGAGCTTCTGGTGTGTGTTGCGGTACATGGATGTCCCTTTTATAAATACAGCAACTGCAGCCACGCAGATGATCACCAGCGCCACAATGAGACCTGTGCGTTTTTTCTTGTCCATTTGAGTTCCTTTCCTTTCTTTGTGCATATGCATTATTCATTCTACAAATCAGAAAAAAATATTCACCTGCATACATTCCGGTGGGAAGAAATTGGAATCTGGGAAGAAATGCAGTGAATTTTCTGTGGAAGTTTATGCAGAATGGTTCATAAAGCATGCCTGTCTTAGGGCACAAACAGGCAATAACGGATAATTACTTGCCCTTAGAGCGTCTTTGAAAATTGCTTTCGGCAAACCTTAAACACGCTCCGGGTCCGTAATTATTCTTTATTATACCAAATAACATATTTAATACACAATAGAAAATTTTGTGTTACAAGAAATTTATTTTAATATTACGCACATGTAATAAATGCTTTATGGATGATCAGGCCAGGTGGCCTGATTCAAACAGAGGAGCATCTGCCCTGCCATTGATCATTTTTCTGTGGGCATGGCGGAGCATGTCCTGGTACTGTGCCAATAAAGCGGGAAAATCCTTCCATTCTTCAAGGCGGGCATTTTGAGTCAGTTTTTCCTCCAGCATATAAGCCTGTATTACAAGATTATAATATAACTGAAGGTCTATATGATCTCCGCTGCATATTTTGGTGAGAAGTTCAGCGGCTGAGGTGTATTTTTTCCAGAGCTGACGGGTAGCCTTGGAGCGGTTGTAAGGCAGGATCAGGCAGTTTGCAATATAGGCAGCTACGGCGCCGATCAGGATATAACCAAGTCTTATGAGGAGCACACTGCCCACTGCCCGGAAACCGAAGGCATCCATAAATACTGCGCCTCCCAGTGCGCCCACAGTGGAGCAGGCAAAGGTTTCCGTATAGTCACTGAAATAGAAAGAAACATATCCGGAGAGCATCATGGCAGCAGTCCGTCCGGCAGCGGAAGGAACCAGAGAATAAATGATAACAGAGATTATGCCGCCTGTTATAGTGGCAAGAATACGTTTCTTCATTTTTACCGGAACATCGTCGGCATAGGGAAGAGATACAGAAGCCAGTGTAAACAGCAGCCATTTTCCATGGGGCAGACCCAGGGACTGTACGGCCAAAGTGGCGCAGGACAGAAGCAGGGCTGTCCGTAAGGCATAGATTGCCCGAACAGGACTCCAGTCTATAGCTGCCTGAAGACGGAGCTTAAAGGACAGTGCAGTTTCCCGGTATCTGTTTTTTCTTTGGGGGTCTGTCATATGAGTAAGCCTGTCGTGGATGTAAAACAAAGTATTATAGAATAATCTGGTATTTTTTCCGTTGCTTTCATGAGACAAGGGAAAATTGCTGAATGAGGGTAATTCGGTTATCTCCTGCTGCAGGAAGGAACGATATATTTTCAACTGTTCCCATATTTCTAAAAGATAGTTTTTTTCCTGCTGACTTTTTATCTCCGGCATTTCATGTATAAGAATCAGCAGATGTTCCAGCCCTCTGCCTGCCGCTACCATAGAGAAGCCGGCATCTGATATACATAGGACTTTTTTCCTGCGGTCATATACAGACTGGCCCAGACGGCAGAGCTTATGGCGTATGTCTGATAAGTCAGGGCTTTTATCTTCCCTGCCTAGACGGTAAGAAATAAACCGGCAGATATCATCGATCATTTCAGTCAGTACATCTCTGGCGGTTTCCTGTACCCGTTTCCGTCCCATAAACCATTGATACAATATAATGGAAGCTGCACCTACCAACATGGCGAGTATTCGTCTGGGAAGCTGCTGCGCATTTACAGGCGATATAAATATGAGGAACAGATAGGAGAGTATATATGGAAAATATTTGTGGCTGGAATATTCGTATGTAAATGCATACAAAATCAACAGTAATGTGGTAAAATTGACAAAAAGGGACAGAGGTGCAGGGAGCACCGTCACCCAGTATGCGGCAACAGCCATCCATACCAGCACCAGAGACTGGGCTGCCAGATGCCGCAAAGGTGTGGCGGTGAGGTCGCGGACCATGGATGCGGACATCATAATGGTAAAAATAACGCCCACAATAGAATTTTCACCGCCTAATACAGTCTGAAAGATATTTACATATAAAATAATGAAAATAAAGCTTAGGGTGCTGAAACGGAAATTCTTTTTAATTACTTCGGGTATATGCCATTTTCGGCTGTTCATAAATCTATGCATCTCCTTTGTTTTATTGTATGATGAGGCCGGGGGTAAAAGGATACAGTCACCCTGATCCTCACATGAATAAGTATTGATAAAGTACGGCTTTACTTGTATAATGATAAAATCATATAAAAATGATAGTCATAGATTATTTACTAATTGAAAACAATAGCACTATTTTAAAAATTTGTCAATGTGGAGAAGAGAGATGAAAGCACAAAAGATTTCAGAAAGGTTTGTACAAAATTTGCTGCTGGCGATGCCCAATTGGAATTCCAGGCTCGTCAGGCCTTTTAGAGAATCTCTTAACAGGGAGATGAGCCTGGAAACATATTATTGCCTGGAAACGCTGAAAATGTGCGGTGTTGTTACCATGTCAGAGCTGGCTGCACAACTGAAGGTTCCCAAGCAGCAGGTGACGAAACTGATAGACAAGCTTTGTGTTCATGGGTTTGTGGAACGTGTATATAATAAAGAAGACCGCAGGTCAATATGGATCCGGCTGACGCCCGATGCCATAAAATATCTGGATGAATATTATCTGAAAAACAAAGCTTTTATACAGATGCTGGAGGAACGGCTTACAGAAGAAGAGCTTCAGAAGCTGAACGGGGCTGTGGAGGTCCTGGGAGAACTTCTTCCCAAGCTGAAATAGAAAACAGGAGTAAACCAATGAAAATTATCATTTCCCCTGCCAAAAAAATGAATACGGAAACCGATATTATGGAATATCAGGGATTTCCTGTCTTTATGGATAAGACAGAAAGATTAATGGATCATATCAAAGGGCTTACCTATGAAGAAGCAAAAAAGCTGTGGGCCTGTAATGATAAGATAGCAAGGCTTAATTATGAACGCTTCGCCCATATGGATCTAAGGAGAAATCCTACTCCGGCCTTGTTGTCCTATGAGGGTATCCAGTATCAGTATATGGCCCCTAATGTCTTTGAGTCCGGCCAATGGGAGTTTGTTCAGGAGCATCTGCGGATTCTGTCAGGATTCTATGGAGTGGCCAAGCCTTTAGACGGAGTTGTGCCTTACCGGCTGGAGATGCAGGCAAAGATTTCCGTATTTCCTCAGAGAAGCTCCCGGGCATATAAAAATCTCTATGATTTCTGGGGAGAAGAGATATACAAGGAAATCGAGTGCGGCAGTGACTGGATCCTCAATCTGGCAAGCAAAGAGTATTCCAAATGTATCGAGTCGTGGCTGAACCCGGGGATGTTGTTTATCACCTGCGTTTTCGGGGAATTGAAAGAAGGGAAGATCATGCAGAAGGGTACACTTGCCAAGATGGCCAGAGGTGAGATGGTAAGATATCTTGCGGCAGAAGGAGTCACCCGGCCGGAGGGACTGAAAGCATTTCAAGGGCTGGGATTTGCTTACCGGCCTGAATATTCAACGGACACGGTTTATACATATCTTAAGGAGGATGCAGTAAATGAAGGGTAAAACCAATTGTGAATTATGCGGGAATTATGTATATGATGAGGACTATGAATGCTATACCTGTGAAATGAACCTGGATGAGGATGAGATGGCCAGGTTCATTTCAGGTAATTTTCCGGCATGTCCCTATTTTCAGATGGGAGATGAATACCGCATAGTTCGAAAACAGATGTAAGCGGCAACTGAAATATATTATTTCGCTGCCTTGGGAACTTTAGGGAGGGTAAAGCCTTTTCCTTTCACCTCGTTTACTTTGCTGATGATCATGAAGGCTGTGGGGTCGATATCCATGACCATTTTATTGAGACGGATAAGCTCACGGTTGGTGATGACGCTGAGCACAATAGGACACTCCCGCCTTAAATACCCTGTTTCCGCCTGGATAAGGGTGGAACCCCGGTCCAGCTCTCTGTTTATGGCAGTGTTGATTTCTTCATATTTTTTGCTGACAATTTTCACCTGAGTCTGAGCCATGCCAAGAGTGAGCACTTTGTCCAGTACAAAGGTATATATAAGAACAAGAAGTACACCGTACAGACTTTCTTCTATATCAGAGAAGGTCATCTGTATCATAAGGATGAGGATGTCAAAGACATACAGAGAGACTGAAACGGGAATACCCATGAATCTTTTCAGTATCAGCGGGGGGATATCCATACCGCCTGTGGAAGCGCCTGCCCGGATGACGATTCCTATGCCGATTCCGATCAATAATCCGGCACATACGGCAGCCAGCATTTTATCCTGGGTCACAGAGGCGAGGGCAGGAATCCGCTGGAGAACGTCCAGGATAAAAGGATAGTAAAAGGAACTGACCAAGGTAGTCAGTGCAAATGCCTTGCCCAGTACTGCTGCTCCCAATATGAACATGGCAGCATTGAATAGGAGGGCAAATGCAGAGATGGGAAGTCCGAAGTAATGCTGTACACTCAATGCAAGTCCGGTGGTTCCGCCGGTAATGATTTGATTGGGCAGCAGAAATGCTACGATTCCCAGAGAATAGATGGTATTTCCTATGAGTATAGCCAGGAAATCCTTAATAAATTTACTGTATGCAGGTTTTTGGCTCATTGTGATTCCTTCTTTCTTTTGGATTTGATCATAGGATCAGTCAGATGTTTCCCAGAGCGTGTTTGAAAATTCATTCCCACAAGCTGCACGCCCCACTTTTTTGATCGGTACGGCAGATTCTGCATTGCCGTAATAGTTTGCTAAAGCGGCACAAAAAAACAGGCTGTCTTCTGACAGCCTGCCACAAAATATCATATTCAGTTAGGGTCTTTAGAATTTCCTGTAAGTTCATGTTGTTATGCCCTTCGTCTGTGTTTCCTTTCACGGCTGCCAGGCATTATACTGTCAGCCATACCCAGTAATCATAGCATATCAAAAAACAAAAGTAAAGTTACTGTTTTTTCCCCTTTTGGAAATCCTGTATATGTATTATAATGAAAGAAGTATTATAAAAGCGCGGATGCGCTTTCAGAAACTCAAGGGTTACTGGTCACAGAGTGAACAGTAACATCCAAGAAACTACAGATAAGAGAGGATAAAAAATTATGGACCAGGTTTACATTATGGATCACCCGTTGATTCAGCACAAAATCTCTATGCTGAGAGACGAAAAGACAGGCACAAATGAATTCCGCAAACTTGTTGAGGAAATCGGGATTCTTATGGGATATGAGGCCCTGCGTGACCTTCCCCTGGAGGATGTGGAAGTGACCACTCCCCTGGAAACCTGCATGACCCCAATGGTTTCCGGTAAGAAGCTGGCAGTTATCCCCGTACTGAGGGCAGGCCTTGGAATGGTGAACAGCATCCTCACTTTAGTGCCTTCCGCAAAAGTCGGCCATGTAGGCCTTTACCGTGACCCGGAAACCCATGAACCCCACGAATATTACTGTAAACTCCCGGAATCCATTGACGAGCGTATCGCCGTTGTGGTAGACCCTATGCTGGCCACAGGCGGTTCCGCTGTAGCCGCTGTAGACTTCATAAAACAAAAAGGCGGAAAGAACATTAAATTTATGTGTATCATAGCTGCACCGGAAGGTCTTAAGAAACTCCATGAGACACATCCCGACATTCAAATCTACTGCGGACATCTGGACCGCTGCCTGAACGCCAACGCGTACATCTGCCCCGGCCTGGGTGATGCAGGGGACCGGATTTTCGGCACCAAATAAATTATAAAAAATAACTTGACACATTTTCAAAAAAATGTTAAAGTATCCAAGAACGCTGCCGAAGACAGTAGGTGCCGTAAGGCATAAGGATGAAAACGCCTACCGAGGACTACGTATTCTGAGAGAAGATTACAGAGGGCCTTACTGTCATGCAGTAGGGCCTTTTTTATGATTTCCTTCCGGGGAGAGTCATATTGGTCATATTACTCATTGCGACGGCGGTATATCAAAATCTATAAGGAGGTGTACCATTTCATGGCAAAAGTAGAACTGAAACAACCAATCGTAGAAGAGATTGCTAACAGTGTGAAAGACGCAGAAGCTGTTGTTCTTGTTAATTACAGCGGTCTTACAGTTGAGCAGGATACGACTCTGCGTAAGGAATTAAGAGATGCAGGTATTCGTTATAAGGTTTATAAAAACACAATGATGAACTTTGCATTTAAGGGAACTGCATGTGAAAGTCTTTGCGAGCACTTACACGGAACAAACGCTCTGGCTATCTCTGATACAGACGCAACTGCTCCTGCAAGAATCCTTGCAAACTTCGCAAAGAAGAATCCGAAATTAGAGTTGATCGCAGGTGTCGTTGAGGGCAACTACAATGATCAGGCAGGTATTCAGGCTCTTGCAAGCATCCCGTCCAGAGAAGAACTTCTCGGAAAATTGCTTGGAAGCATCCAGTCTCCGATCACCAACTTGGCTCGTGTGCTTAACCAGATTGCAGAAGCTGGCGGCGCAGAAGCAGCAATCGCAGCTAAACCTGCACAGGAAGCAGCAGCTGAATAATGTATTTTGACCCTGACAAGGGAACAGAAAAATGAAAATTAAAAATAATGGAGGGAAATTAAAATGGCAAAATTAACAACAGAAGAATTTATTGCGGCAATCAAAGAATTATCCGTATTAGAGTTAAATGATTTAGTAAAAGCTTGCGAAGAAGAGTTCGGTGTATCCGCAGCAGCAGGTGTTGTTGTAGCAGCAGCAGGCGGCGCAGCAGAAGCAGCAGAAGAGAAAGACGAATTTGACGTAGAGCTGGCAGAGGTTGGCCCGAACAAAGTTAAAGTTATCAAAGTTGTTCGTGAGATCACCGGCTTAGGCTTAAAAGAAGCTAAAGAAATGGTTGACGGTGCTCCGAAGGTTGTTAAAGAGGGCGCATCCAAAGCAGAAGCTGAGGATATCAAAGCTAAACTTGAAGGCGAAGGCGCTAAGGTTAACCTTAAATAATTTAACCGGGATATATCCCCATAAATGCTTGGAAATCAGGCATTTATGGGGATTTTTTTGTCCTGACTGCACTTTACAGGGAACTAGAGTGTGTCCGTCCTGATGGATATATCTTATGTACGATCAAAGTATGCATAATTTCTGTACATCGCGAAGCGTGTTACTGGTCACGGAGTGAACAGTAACGGGATTTAGAGGAGAAGTCCCTGAGAATTCATACTAACAATAGACATTTTCCGGTTTCTATTGTATAATCAAAACTATGATCATGAGGGATTAACTCAGGAATTTGAGGAGTTAAGGTGGAGAAGCCCACTTTGTTTAAGGTGAATATAAAATGAGTAAATTGGGGTACAAATATGAAGAGTAGGGTTATATCAGGGATAATGAGTCTGGCACTTGTGGCCGGGCTTTGCTTGTGTCCGGAACCGGCAGTGAATGTGCAGGCGGCTCCGGCTGTTTCCGGTGCGGAAAAGGAGATTGCAGAGGAAGACAGAGATATGGAGCTCCAGCTTCTTGCAGAGTCAGAAGTAGAGATTTCTGAAGAAGTCTTCGATATGAAAATGGATCAGGCTGACGGCGGGATGCCGGAACTGTCCGAAGATTTTACAGGAGGCGTTCAGTCCGAGATTTTTGAGGCACCTGATGAAAATTTGGTTTTCGGAGACGGGGCCGCTGGGGGAGAGGTGGCTTTCTCTGATGATTCTTTCACAGAAGATTTCGGTGACGGCGGGACGGAACTGTTTTCTGAAGGAGAAGAACCGGGGACCGATACTCCGGCACCTGGTACAGAGGTTACCTTACAGGTGGAAGAGGGGTCTGATATTACCGGGGTTTTAAACAGTCTTTTGTCAGAGATCCGTTTCAGGGCAACCGATGAAAATCCTTATAAGGTTATCATCCCTCCCGGAAATTATCAGGTCACAGGAACCATCTGCCTTTACAGTAATATCCATCTGTATGCAGTTGGGGCAGTGATCACGAAAACATCACCTACAAAGCACGTGGTGGTCAGATTTGGAAATTCAGTTGAGTCAGAAGGAGGATATGACGGCTACCGGAATATTACTATAGAAGGCGGAACCTGGGATATGAATTATGAATCCTGTGAGGATAAGGAAGGGCCGAGCGGTTTCGTAGGATTCCGAATGGGTCATGCATCCAATGTAGTAGTAAAGGACGCCACTTTTCTCAACAACCTGAAATCTCACTTTCTGGAATTCGGCGGCGTTAAAGGCGCAAGAGTTACAGGCTGTACTTTCAGGGGGTACTGGGAGCCTTATGAAGGGGGCGGACAGGAGTGCATACAGATCGATGCCTGCAGAGACTACATATTCCCTGGCTATGCACCCTTTGACGGCTCAGTGTGTGAAGATATTTTCATAGACGGAAATACTTTTGAGAACGTATTTGCCGGTGTGGGAAGCCACAGTATGATGTTTGACCGCCCATACAAAAATATAACTATAACAAACAATACCTTCCGTAATATAAAGAAAAGAGCTGTGTGGTGTCTGAATTATCAGGATTCTGTAGTGTCCGGCAATACAATGGAAAATGTGGGGGGCGGCGTTTATGTGCGTTCCATTTACAGCCATAACACACATATAATGGAAGACCAGCAGGCAGACGGGACCAATAACCAGCAGGCTCAGAATCTTACAATTTCAGATAATACCATTACCATGGCAGCACCTGTCAAAATAGGGGCATCCCTTTGGCGGAGTTATGGAATCCAGGTGATAGGAGAAAAGGTAACTGATTCTGACAAGGGAATTCCTTCAGCCGTTTATATTGTGAAGGGGGTTACAGTCAAAGGTAATACAGTGACAGGCCCCGGGAACGGAATCAGGCTTTGCCTTGCACAAAACTGTGAGGTGACAGGAAATAAAGTAAGCCTTCAGAATCCTAAGAAGTTTGTTAATTTTGGTATTTACCTTGGAGCCAGCAGCTATAATGTGGTCAAGGACAACACTGTGGAAAAAGCCCGAAGCGTGGGAGTGTATGTATATAATGGAAGTAATCCTTACAAATCCCCAAGTACAGACAATATCGTCATGGGAAATATGGTGTCCGGCTGTTATGAAGATGGAATCCAGGTAGATTCTGAAAGCAACAAGACCACTCTTAACGGGAATACCAGCAAAGGCAATCAAGGAAGCGGTATTGCAGTATACCGTTCAACACTTACCAATCTGTCAGAGAATAAAGTACAGAACAATCAACATAATGGCATTTATGCATACCATGCAGATATTAAGGCTCAGAAAGCCAATGTACTCCAGGGCAATAAGGCAGCTTATGCCATGTACATGAAGGGCTGTACAGGAAAGGCCCAGTCCCTGAAAGGAATTCAGTCAAACAATGTGAATACCAAGGTTAAAAAGCTTACAGGAAAAGTAGTGGGAGGCAAAACCATTACAGTAGCGCTGAAGAACAACAATAAGAAAATCGGCAACGCAAAGATTAACAGTAAGGGGCAATACACAGTTCCCATAAAGAACCAGAAAAAGGGAACAGTGCTTGTGCTTTCGGTGGAAGATAAATATAAGAATCGTCTTGTGGCTGAACAGAAAGTTAAATAAAACAGTAACGGCAGAGTTAAAACAGCTCTGCCGTTTATCATTTCTTTTATACCTGAAAATCCAAAAATTTCCCGGCAAAAATAGTTGACATACTTTTTTTGTTGTGCTATAGTGAAGAATGCTATATTATGGCAAGATATGCCTACTTGTCCAAAAAGACAGGCTGGATCATGTTGTAATAAATATAAAGAAAAAACAGGGGTGAAACGTCAATGGAAAAAAACAGAATTCGTTCTGTAAAAACTGGAAAAAGCATGCGCATGAGCTACCAGAGACAAAAAGAAGTCCTGGAGATGCCGAACCTGATCGAAGTCCAGAAAGATTCCTATCAGTGGTTTCTCGACGAAGGATTGAAGGAAGTCTTTGATGATATTTCTCCGATCGCGGATTACGGCGGAAAGCTCAGTCTGGAATTCATCGACTTTACATTCGACGAAAAGGACGCAAAATATACGATCGAGCAGTGTAAAGAACGTGACGTAACTTACGCCGCACCTTTGAAGGTTCGAGTGCGACTGATTAACAAAGAAACAGAAGAAATCAACGAACACGAGATTTTCATGGGAGATTTACCGCTAATGACGGTTACAGGTACCTTTGTTATCAATGGTGCAGAGCGTGTAATTGTCAGCCAGTTAGTACGTTCCCCTGGAATCTATTATGCCATTGCCCATGACAAAGTTGGTAAAAGGTTATTTTCCAGTACCGTGATCCCCAACAGAGGTGCATGGCTGGAATACGAGACTGATTCCAACGATGTATTCTATGTAAGAGTAGACAGGACAAGAAAAGTTCCCATTACCGTGCTGATCCGCGCCCTGGGTGTAGGCACAAATGCGGAAATTGTAGAGTTATTCGGTGAAGAACCGAAGATCCTCGCCAGCTTTACCAAGGACACTTCCACCAATTACCAGGAAGGTCTTCTGGAATTATATAAGAAAATCCGTCCGGGTGAGCCTCTGGCTGTTGAGAGCGCAGAGAGCCTGATCACGGCCATGTTCTTCGACCCCAGAAGATATGACCTTGCAAAAGTCGGACGTTATAAATTTAATAAAAAGCTTCATTTTAATAAAAGGATCGTAGGCCATAAGCTGGCTGAGGATGTTGTTGATGCTTCCACAGGAGAGATCCTGGCTGAGGAAGGTTCTGTTGTGACAAGAGAGCTTGCCAACGACATTCAGAACAGCGCTGTTCCTTATGTATGGCTTATGGGCGAAGAGGACCGTAAGATCAAAGTCCTCTCAAGCATGATGGTAGATATCCGTCATTTCCTGCCTGAAATCGAGAATCCCAAGGCATTAGGAGTTACAGAGTTAGTATATTACCCTGTGCTGGAAAAAATTCTGGAAGAAAATGACACTCTGGAAGACAGGAAAGCTGCTATCCGCAGAGATATCCACGATCTGATTCCGAAACACATTACAAAGGATGATATTTTTGCGTCCATTAATTATAACATGCACCTGGAATACGGTATTGGAAACGATGATGATATTGACCATTTAGGAAACCGCCGTATCCGTGCAGTAGGTGAGCTGCTCCAGAACCAGTACCGCATCGGTCTTTCAAGATTAGAGCGTGTGGTACGTGAGAGAATGACCACCCAGGATACAGAGAACATTTCTCCGCAGTCACTGATCAACATCAAACCTGTGACAGCAGCGGTAAAAGAGTTCTTCGGGTCTTCCCAGCTTTCACAGTTCATGGATCAGAACAACCCGTTGGGTGAGCTGACTCATAAGAGACGTCTGTCAGCCCTGGGACCTGGCGGTCTGTCACGAGACAGAGCCGGATTCGAGGTACGAGACGTACATTATTCCCATTACGGAAGAATGTGTCCGATCGAGACTCCTGAAGGTCCTAACATCGGTCTGATCAACTCCCTTGCATCCTATGCAAGGATCAACCAGTATGGTTTTGTTGAGGCACCTTACCGTAAGATTGATAAAACTGACCGTTCCAATCCCCGCGTCACTGACGAAGTTATTTATATGACTGCGGACGAGGAAGATAATTACCATGTGGCACAGGCCAATGAGCCTTTGGATGCAGACGGGCATTTTGTCCATAAGAATGTATCCGGCCGTTTCCGTGAGGAGACTCAGGAATATGAGAGAAACATGTTCGATTATATGGACGTGTCTCCTAAGATGGTGTTCTCTGTGGCTACAGCCCTGATCCCGTTCCTGCAGAATGACGATGCGAACCGTGCACTCATGGGTTCCAACATGCAGCGTCAGGCAGTGCCGCTTCTCACTACAGAAGCGCCTGTTGTAGGTACCGGTATGGAGACGAAGACTGCTGTTGACTCCGGTGTTTGTATTGTTGCGAAGAAGTCCGGTACGGTTCTCCGTTCCACTTCTACAGATATCAGCATTAAGAATGATGACGGCACAAGGGATGATTACCATCTGACCAAGTTCCTGCGAAGCAACCAGAGCAACTGCTACAACCAGAGACCTATCGTGTTCCAGGGTGAGCACGTAGAGGCCGGTGATGTGATCGCAGACGGTCCATCCACTTCCAATGGTGAGCTGGCCCTTGGAAAGAACCCGTTGATCGGATTCATGACCTGGGAAGGCTACAACTACGAGGATGCTGTTCTTTTAAGTGAAAAATTAGTACAGGATGATGTGTATACATCTGTCCATATTGAAGAATACGAGGCAGAAGCCCGTGATACCAAGCTGGGACCGGAAGAGATCACAAGAGACGTTCCCGGCGTAGGCGATGACGCCCTGAAAGATCTGGACGAGCGGGGTATTATCCGTATCGGTGCGGAAGTACGTGCCGGTGATATCCTTGTGGGTAAGGTAACTCCTAAGGGAGAAACCGAGCTTACGGCAGAGGAGAGACTCCTGCGTGCCATCTTCGGTGAGAAAGCACGGGAGGTGCGTGATACATCCCTGAAGGTACCTCACGGCGAATATGGTATTGTTGTGGACGCTAAGGTGTTTACAAGAGAGAACGGCGATGAGCTGTCCCCAGGCGTTAACCAGTCTGTCCGCATTTATATAGCACAGAAGAGAAAGATTTCCGTTGGTGATAAAATGGCCGGACGTCATGGAAACAAGGGTGTTGTTTCCCGTGTGCTCCCGGTTGAGGATATGCCTTTCCTTCCTAACGGACGTCCGCTGGACATCGTGCTGAACCCTCTGGGTGTGCCGTCACGTATGAACATCGGTCAGGTCCTGGAGATCCACTTAAGCCTTGCTGCCAGAGCACTTGGGTTCAATATCGCCACACCGGTATTTGACGGTGCCAACGAGGATGATATCCAGGATACACTGGATTTGGCCAACGATTATGTAAACATGGAAGACTTTGAAGAATTCCGTGAGAAATACAATGATATTTTAGCACCTGATGTTATGCAGTATCTGGACGAGAATAAGGATCACAGAGCACTGTGGAAAGGTGTGCCTATTTCCAGAGACGGAAAAGTGCGCCTTCGTGACGGACGTACCGGAGATTATTTCGACAGTCCTGTTACCATCGGCCACATGCATTACCTCAAACTGCATCATCTGGTAGACGATAAGATCCACGCACGTTCCACAGGACCATACTCCCTGGTAACGCAGCAGCCTCTGGGCGGTAAAGCACAGTTCGGCGGACAGCGTTTCGGAGAGATGGAGGTTTGGGC
>JAUNHC010000035.1 GCA_030524175.1 Eubacteriales bacterium | reverse complement strand
CGGAACCTCCTTGCTGCTGCGAACCACAGTGCTGCTGTGAACCGCCATGTCCTCCCAAGCCATGCTTTCCCAAGCTGCCTTGCCCCTGTTGTAAGCATCAATAAGCATCAGGATAGGCAAAAATACGGATAATGCATTTAATTTGAAGCTGATCTGCTGAGCATAATCTCATAAGGCGCCGCCGCACCACAATTGTAAAATCACAGATGCGGCAGCGCCAGTTCCTAGTAATCATCCTGTTCCGGAAACCCTATTGTTTTTATTGTGCTCACCGTATATAATTCACATTAGATAAAATCAGAAGATGTAAGCAGAAAAGAAAGAGGCAGGAAAAGGAATGAAACGAATATTCTTTGTAGAAGATGATTTAAGCTTGATCAACGGATTATCCTTTGCCATTAAAAAGCAAGGGTATGAAATAGTAATTGCCCGTACAAGCCTTGAAGCACATGACTTATGGTTAAATGGGAAATATGATTTAGTCATTTTGGATGTATCACTTCCTGACGGCTCCGGCTACGATATATGTAAAGAAATCCGTAAGACATCAAAGGTACCCATTATATTTCTCACTGCGGCTGACGAAGAAACAGACATAATCATGGGGCTTGATATGGGCGGGGACGACTACATCACAAAGCCATTTAAATTGGCTGTGTTCCTGTCAAGAATCAACGCTTTGCTCCGCAGATGCGATAACTTTAATCAGGCTGATACTGAATTAAACTCCAACGGCATCCAAGTACAATTGCTGAAACGGGAAGTTTATAAAAACGGAAGGCAGATTGATGTGACTGCCGGCGAATACAAATTGTTGTGCCTGTTTATGGAAAATGCAGATATGGTTCTTTCACCAGAACAGATTTTGAGCAAACTTTGGGATTGTGATGAAAAGTATATAGATAACAATACTCTTACCGTATATATCCGCAGACTCCGTACAAAAATTGAAGACAATCCTGGAGAACCCCGGAAAATAGTCACAATCCGGCGTATGGGTTATAAATGGAATACCGGAGATTGAGGTGTGATATGAAAATACTGGCAAATAAAAAAATTAAACTGCTCTTTTTCCGGGCGCTGTGGTCCATCCTGGCATTTACACTGATTTCAGTTGTCTTCTTGAGTTTAAACGTAAAAAACGCAGCATTATACATACTGATATCTTCCCTGTGCATGGGTATGCTCCTATTGGCAGCTATGTACTTTTATTTTAAGGAACAAAATAACATTATGGAAAATGCCATAATGCAGATCAAAGAATATATTTCAGGTAACCAGAATGCACGCATTGAATGTGATGATGAAGGTGAGCTAAACAGACTGTTTCATGAAATAAATGCTTTAGTTTCTATTTTGAATGCCCAGGCAGAAAATGAAGGATCTGCTAAAATCTTTTTAAAAGATACCATCTCTAACATCTCACATCAGTTAAAAACTCCTCTTGCCGCCCTCAATATCTATAATGGTATTATACAGGACGAAGCAAAAGACATACCCACTGTCAATGAATTTGCTGCTCTTTCAGAGCAGGAACTGGAACGGATAGAGGTTCTTGTACAAAATCTCTTGAAAATCACAAAACTTGATGCCGGGGCAATCGTGATGGAAAAGACAAAGGAAAATGTATCTGACATGATGACCCGTATTCAAAAGCATTTTTTATACCGGGCTGAACAAGAAGAAAAGGAGCTGATCCTTACAGGCGATGATTCTGTTCTGTTATTATGTGACCGCGGCTGGCTGCTTGAAGCTATCAGCAATATTGTTAAAAATGCTTTTGACCATACAGAGAAAGGCAATACCATTTTTATCGAATGGCGGCAATTTGCATCCATAATCCAAATTGTTATAAGAGATAATGGCAGCGGTATCCACCCGGCGGATCTGTACCATATATTCAAAAAATTTTACCGCAGCCGTTTTTCAAAGGATACACAAGGTATGGGCCTTGGTCTTCCTATTGCAAAATCCATTATTGAATCACACAACGGAACAATAGAGGTTGACAGCCAGCCGGGAACCGGCACAACTTTTACGATCAATTTTTTAATTCCTACAAAATTGTAGGATGAATGTCATCTTTCAGTAGTATGGGCGTGATAATCTCTTCATATCAAGACAGAAAGAGGTGTTTCATTCATGAATCTATTAGAAGTAAAATCAGTTTCTAAAACATACGGAAACGGTGAAGCTGCTGTACGCGCATTAAAAAACGCTGATTTTTCCGTTCCAAAAGGAGAATTCGTAGCTGTTGTAGGTGAATCCGGGTCTGGTAAAAGCACACTTTTGAACATAATAGGTGCACTTGATACCCCGGCTTCCGGCAAGGTTTTTATTGACGGTAAAGATATTTTTGCAATGAAAGACAGCAGTTTAACTATCTTCCGCCGAAGAAATATCGGTTTCATTTTTCAAAGTTTTAATCTCATTCCGGAATTGACAGTTGAGCAAAATATTATATTCCCCCTATTGCTTGACCATCAAAAACCTGATAAAAAATATTTGAAAGAATTACTGACTGTTCTGAATCTGAAAGAACGTGTGAACCATCTTCCCAGCCAGTTATCCGGGGGACAGCAACAGCGTGTTGCAATAGGACGGGCACTGATCACACGCCCGGCACTTATCCTTGCCGATGAACCAACCGGAAATTTAGACACACAGAACAGCAGTGAAGTGATCACACTGCTGAAAGAAGCAGCAAAAAAATATGCACAGACTATTATCATGATCACCCACAGCCGAAGTATCGCACAGACGGCAGACCGGATACTGCAGGTATCTGACGGCATACTCACTGATTTCGGGAGGTGTTGTGGATGAGAAGTTATCTTGGACTGATTCCTATTTCCGCCAAAGTACACAAAAGGCAGAATCGCCTGACCCTTTTATGCATCATCTTTGCCGTATTTTTAGTGACAGCCGTTTTCAGTATGGCCGAGATGGGTGTACGCATGGAACAAATAAGATTATCAGATAAACATGGAAGTTTTAAGCTGGAAGACTTGATCCGCAGTGACATGGGACAGTCCCTGTTTCTCATCGCTGCAGCATTATTTATAATGATACTGATCGCGGGAGTTTTGATGATCTCAAGCAGTCTGAACAGTAATGTAGCCCAAAGAACAAAATTTTTCGGAACGATGCGCTGTATCGGTATGAGCAAAGAGCAGATCATTCTTTTTGTAAGGCTGGAAGCTCTAAACTGGTGTAAAACTGCGGTTCCTATAGGACTTGTACTTGGAATTGTAACTACATGGGCTTTGTGCGCTGTGCTCCGGTTCCTGGTTGGTGAAGAATTTTCTCACATCCCCCTGTTTGGCATCAGTATAGCCGGCATTGTGGGCGGAATTTTTGTGGGTATTGTTACGGTACTCATTGCTGCAAGGTCACCGGCAAAACGGGCGGCAAAGGTATCTCCTGTCACTGCAGTTTCAGGAAATTCCGAAAGTACGAAGTGTGAATCTCACAGAGTTAAAACACGGTTTTTCAAAATTGAAACAGCACTGGGTATTCATCACGCAGTATCTGTTAAGAAAAACTTAATACTTATGACTGGCTCATTTGCTCTCAGTATTATTCTATTTTTAAGTTTTTCAGTTTTAATAGATTTTGTCGGAATACTTATGCCCCAGTCTTCTGCCGCTTCTGATATTGATATTTCAGCCAGCTACAGTTCCAATCCAATAGACAGTAAGCTGCCGGATACACTTAAGGGGATACAGGGCGTAAAACAGGTTTTCGGCAGAAGAAGCAGCTTTGATGTCCCGGCAGAATGGGACAAGGGAAATGTGATTCCGGGTACTGTTGATATTATTTCTTATGATAAATTTGATTTAGACTGCCTGACCAAAGATAACATGCTGAAAAAAGGCAGCGACATCTCTAAGGTATACGGTGACAGCAATTATGTCCTTGCCACATGGGACGAAAGTAGTCCCTTAGAAATCGGTGATAAAATACACACAGGCACAGAGGAATTAGAAGTAGCAGGATTGCTAAAGTACGACCCCTTTAACAGTGACGGCACCACAAATGGCAAAATAACCCTCATTACTTCCGGGGAAACCTTTGTCCGTCTCACCGGGATCACCGACTATTCACTGATCATGATCCAGACAACAAAAGACGCAACTGACGACGATGTGGCAGAAATGCGCAGAGCAACAGGCGACGAATATACATTCAGCGACAAACGGGACCAAAGCACTGCCGGCACGTACACTGCTTTTGTATTTTGTGTATACGGATTTCTTGTGATCATCACTTTGGTTAGTGTATTAAATATTGTCAACAGCATTTCTATGAGTGTATCTGCGAGAATAAAGCAGTATGGAGCCATGCGCGCAGTTGGTATGGATGAATATCAGATCACCAAAATGATAACATCCGAAGCTTTTACCTATGCTCTGTCCGGCTGCGCCGCAGGCTGTGTGATCGGTCTGCCCCTCAGCAGACTGCTGTACCATACTCTCATAACTTCTCATTTCAGCTATGCTGTTTGGAGTATCCCTGTTGTTCCTCTGCTGATAATACTTCTGTGTGTTTTTGCCGCTGCTGTCATTTCTGTCTATGGTCCGTCAAAACGTATCCGGAATATATCTGTAACTGAAACCATAAACGAGTTATAAAATACCGTCGGATCCGTGGACGAATAAATAATTTTTAAAGCCCTTACTTTTCAGAACGCCGTCCCAGAAAGATAAAAACGGCAATGGAAACAAGGATTCCGATTACGGAAATCACGACTGCAGGTATCAGCAGACCATTCACATCTGCGTATGACGCGGATGTAAGAACCGTCCAGCCGCTGTCCAGTCCCACGTTTTGAAAGGCGTAACAGGTTGGTATGATTCCGTCCAGAAACCAAATAGTCCCGCTCTCCTCATTTTTCACCCGGAGCAAAGCGGATTCCAAGCTTTCGCCGAAGATTTTTTTACCCTGAAGCCGGGATTCCAAGGTAATGCCCAGAAATGATTCATCATTGCCCGACATACATTGTTGGTTTTTGCCCAGCAAAATAGTATGCATGGGCTGTGATGCCAAAACTGCCCGCATATCGCTGTCATAAATGGCAGCAAATACGGCGCCGTTGTCCTGGGCATTGCCGGCAACCGCCATCGCAACCGTATAATTCAGTGTAGTGCCGTCTGCGCCGGCGAGAAAAACATCCGTAATCTGCGGCTCGTCTGTAACCCACAAGGTCTGGATATATTCCCGGCTGTTTAAATTGGATACTGCCTCTTCATGGTCAGCACGATAAACACCCCCGGACGTATCCACAGCCCGGATCATCTGATAACCCCAGATTTCATTGTAATGATCCAAACGTTCTGCCTTTTCCTGATATGGAATATCTTCCGGAAGCATCCAAGATTCCTGGGATATTACTTCCAGTAAATTCAAAGTGGACTGCAAATTGTTTCGGATTTGTCCCTGTGCACTGAGACAGCTGGATTCTGCTGCCATGGTACAATAACTGAAAGCGCCGGTGCACAGTGACAAAATAAAGCACACAGCCATAACCAGGCAGCAAATACGGCCTATTTTTCGTCTCATCTTTCATTCCCCTTTACATAAGATTCAATAGTTTCATAGAGAAGCTGAACTGAGAGCGGCTTAGAAAGTCTCTCATTCATGCCCGCATTTAAAATCTCCTTGTTCTCTTCCTCCAGTCCGTTGGCTGTAAGTGCCAGAATTGGTACACTTTCAGCACGTGGGTGACCGGAAGCACGAATACGGCGGGCAGCTTCCAGGCCGTCCATCACAGGCATACGTATATCCATTAAAATCAAATCCACAGGCTTGTCCGACGGATCCAGAAAATAGTCCACTGCCAACTGACCGTTTTCCACGGTTTTTACCTCTGCACCCACCCGCGTCAGCAGTTCTTCCGCAATCATTGAATTAATGGCATTATCCTCTGCCATAAGAATATGGATTCCTTTTAAGGAAACCTGCTGCTGTGCCGGCTTTGTTTCCGTCACGCCCTGATCAGGGTCTGTCTTAAGGGGAAGCACCACCGTAAAAGTTGTCCCTTCGTCCGGTGCGCTTTCCACTGAAATAGTTCCATGCAGAAGCCGGACTAATTCTGAAACAATTGACATCCCCAGTCCTGTGCCGACCTGGGTACGGCCGTAGGTAGTGTCTTCCTGGGTAAAGGGCTGGAACAGGATTTTCTGAAAATCATCTTTCATGCCGCATCCGGTATCCGTCACAAGGATGCGGATCTCTCCGCTCTGTTCTTCCGCCAGTGAAAGGGTAACTGATCCCTGATCAGTAAATTTCACTGCATTAGAAAGCAGATTTGTTAATATCTGCTGGATCTTTTTTGAGTCTCCCACATAGAAACGGCTTTTCAGCTTAGAAAGATCCATATGCAGTTCAATTCCTTTTTCTTGGACAGAAGCGTCGAATATGCGTAATGTTTTTTCGCATAATAAACACAAATCAAATCGTTCAGACTGTATTTCTACGTATCCGCTTTCAATTTTTGCCATATCCAGCACATCGTTTACAATATCAGTAAGCTGCTGCACCGAATCTTCCATTTGAAGCACATACTCTCCTTGCTTAGATGAGTCCGGGCCGCAATTTTTCAGCAGATGAAGAGTCCCTGAAATTCCGTTAAGGGGTGTTCTGATCTCATGGGAAATATTAGAAAGAAATTTTCCTTTAAAAATATTTTCCTTTTGGGCAACAGTCAGTGCTAACTGCATTTTACGGTTTTTGTATATCACCCATACCGCAACTACCACAAGGGCCAGGATGCCGGCAGTTAAAACCAGGATCATCTTAATCTCATTACTTGTGTTAAGCACAGAAACACGAGGTGTGATAGTAAGCAAGGTCCAGTAATTATAGCCAAGCGGCTCGTAAAACAGCACACGTTCTTCCCCAAATGCAGTGTAAGTCACCAAACCGGAGAGCTGCAGCTCCAGCCGTGTGGCAACTTCCCGTGCTGTAGCTCCATCGTTCAGGCGGTATTCCTCCAGATCACTGATAACGTTATGGCCCTCTTTATCCTCCAGAGTGTCGGAACTGTTCCAAAGATGATTCCCTGTATGATCCACAATCGCCACAAAGGCGCCTGCATCCCCATATGTTGTGTCCTTGAGCAGATCAGAGATGATGCTTAGGGGCAGATAACTGTAAATAGCAACCGCAGAATCATCCCCTTGTCCATCCCACAGAATACGGAACAGCAGCTGATCCTCTCCGTTTACAGCATTTTTAGAAAGTGTAACCGTATAAGGATAATTATGTACATCCAAAACATCTATTGGTTCGTCAAATACTTCCATCTCTCCGGTATAAGAACGGGCAGTGCCGTCTTTCAGGACAAAGCCGATCCCTTCCAGCGCAGAATTATCCAGGTAGCGCTGGAAGGTGTGCTGAATTTCATCCAGATCCGTAATCTGCCGGTCAATAAGTTCACTCTTCAATAATATCATCTGTTCTGTATATTTGCTCAGATGATCCGACACACGGTAAGTGATCTGTTCTGAAAAGCGTTCAAATGCAAGCAGTCCACGTTCCGTAGAATTATTCATAAAGTAAGATACTGCATAGACAATACTGACTGTAACAGCCGCTGCATAAAGCAATAACAAAAAAACTGTACGCCACTGTTTTTTATTTATCGGTTTCAAATATTTTCCTCCAATATAGCTGTGTATGTATCTGTAATGTCTTTCATCATAAAAGGTTTAGCAATATGCGCGTTCATGCCGCTGTCCAGACATCTTTGGATATCCTCATGAAAGGAATTTGCCGTCATTGCTATGATTATGATTTCTGCTGCGTCAGAACGGGGAAGTGCACGGATAGTCTGGGCTGCAGTGTATCCGTCCATGACCGGCATTTGTACATCCATCAGGATTAAATCATAGAACCCCTGGGATGATTGGGAAAAACGTGTAACAGCCTCTTTTCCGTTTTGTGCTGTGGCGACAATGGCTCCCGCGTCTTGCAGCAGGGCTGAGGCTATGTCCAGATTAATTTCATTATCCTCTACTACCAGAACCTGTTTACCGGCAAGTACAGCAGATTTTTCCAGTTTCCGGTGCACAGGCTTCTGATTCGTCAGTGCTGTCATCAGCGCCGCAATATCTGAGTGGAACACAGGCCGGCACAAGGTAGCATCCGCACCGCACAAAGCAGCAGTGTCGTCAAGTTCATCCTGATCCTGCCCGGTTAAAATAATTTTAAGTCCGGCATTCCCTCCCTGCTTTCTAAGCTCTGCTGCAAACAGCTTCATATCCTGACAAACATCCCATCTGACAAAGCATAATTCATAGGGTATACCTGTTTGTGCCTTTCTTTGGAGCATCTCCAGGGCAGTGTCCCCGCTATATGCAGAGTCTGCCTGTAAATTCTCCTTTTTCAGCATATCGGCAAGATGTATATTCAATTCTGTCATCTGATTTACAACCAGGACAAGCTGGCCGTTCCCGCAGCGCTCCATATTTCCCTCTGTTCCATCCGCCGGATAGTCAAAAGGCAGCTCCACTGCGAAGATACTGCCCACGCCTAATTCGCTGGAAACTGTGATAGTGCCGCCCATCAGCTCCACAAAATTTTTCGTAATGGGCAGGCCAAGTCCGGTGCCTCCGTATTGCCGCACAATCCCGCTGTTTTCCTGTGTGAAAACTTCAAACACCCGCTCTATATTTTCAGGGGCGATTCCACGGCCGGTATCACTCACCTCAAAACGCAGCCATATTTTACTTTCATCACACCGCAGCTGCTCCACCTTTAAACTCACATGTCCGTGGGAAGGCGTAAACTTCACTGCATTGGAAAGCAGGTTGGTCAAAATCTGATTAAGACGAAGTGCATCTCCCACCAGATACTCGGTGACCTCACCGCAAAGAAAAATTTGAAAATCGATCTTCCTGTTTACGGCCTGCACATGAAATACAGTGGTAAGCGCACGGAGAAGCTGTCCCAGATCAAACTGCTCCCAATGAAGTTCAATTTTTCCGCTCTCGATTTTTGACATATCCAGGATATCATTGATCAGAGAGAGAAGGTGTGTTGACGAAAGCGTGATCTTATCAAGGCAATTACGCATCTTGCCGGGCTCGCCGATATGATTTTTTCCCAGTTCTGCCATACCCATGATACCATTGAGAGGGGTACGGATCTCATGTGACATTTGAGAAAGGAAATCGCTTTTCGCACGGTTTGCCGTCTCCGCACGTTCTTTTTCCATTAAAAGCAGCGCATTGCTGCGTCTTTCATTACGTCTCAGCAGTAAGAAGAAGGTAAGCACTGTTCCCAGAACCAGACAAAAAATCCCAACCCCTACAAGTATCATAAACTGGCTGAGGTATACAATCTGATTGTTGACTGTTTCGTATGCCATGCTGGTAACCATATACCAGTCTGTTCCGGAAATAGGAACATAATAAAGGTAAACATGATGTGTTCCCACAGTCAACAGTGTCATACCGCTTTCTCCCTCGCTGACGGAATCGCGGAAGGACTGGTAATCATAACCTTTGTCAAAGTCCGCCTGCTGCTCATAAATAGTGAAAAGATTTGTCCCTTGTAAAACTTCTTTTGAAAATGCACTTTTGATTACAAAATCCCCGTTTCTGGTGACAATATTTGTGTAAGAATTTGTTTCTGTCTCACTGTCCAGTCCCAGCTTCAAACCAATGTCGGAAGTATGGATACCAATGATAACGGCTACCAATTGGCTTTCCTGAAACTGCACAGGAATCATACTGGTACCCAGCAGGATAGTACCGCTTTCCCAGATGTTCTCGTTGACAGACACCAATCCGCCTGTGCCTTCCAGCAATTTATCAAGGCCGGAAATTTTAGACATGGCAGGAAAAACACCTTCGGGAGAATAAGCTATTCCCTTGTCACTGATAAACGCAATGTGGGTGAAATCATTATCCGACTGTACCTGTGTCAGGAAACGCTTAAGGCTCTCTTCGTCCTTCAGCTCATTCTCCGATACTGCGTTGGTAACTGTACGGATTTGGGAAAACTGACTATCCAGATTCGTTTGGAAATGGCTGCTGAGCTGGGCAGTCATTTCCCGAAGGTAAACACCGCTGATATTGGTCACGGTACGTTCTGATACTTTCTGGTACATTGCAACCGCTATCACGCAAAGGATGGTAACCATCACAATCAACCCAGAAATAAAAGCCAGCATCCGTTGCTTTTCATTCTTTTTTTTGTGAATTTTCAATAATCCCCCATCCTTTCTGCCGGCCAAATTTATTTCTCCTGGGCCAGATCAGTGATTCTTCCTTCAAGATTCACATCCACAGCGCTGTCCTGATGTTTTTCAAAATACTGCGCTAAAGCATCGCGGTAGGTGAGCCCGGTTTCCTTTATCAGTGCCACACTGCCTTTCGGGGTTTCATCGTCATAACAATTGAGCATTGTATACCCATCCCCGTTTCCTTCCACATAGGTTTTAGAGCCGGCCATATAATCCGTCACCGCCACCTGGTAGCTGGCATTTAAATCAAGTTCAGTCCCATCGGGCATTGTCACACTTACAAGTCTGCTGCCAACGGGCTGGCTGCTGTCAAAAGTATAATGGATCCCGGAAACCTGTAAAAACCGTCCGCTGGGGAACTCGTCTGTACAGGTAGACAATCCGTTTTCCACCATGTCCCACAGGGTTTGTCCATTCATTTCCAGTACAATGATCGTGTTGTCATAGGGGCACACCACCTCAATATCTCCGCCGTAGACCACCCCTTGATAAAAGCTGGCCCGGATCCCGCCGCCGTTTACCACTGCAATGGAGGTACCGGAAGCTTCGGCAACACAGTCTGCTAAGAAATTCCCAAGTTCAGTCTCCTTACGCCGGACATTGAAGTTTTCCAGCAGAAGATCATGGCTTACCGTGCCAATAACTGAAAAATTATAAGAAGACTCGTCCGTATCTTCATAATAGAATCGGTCAATAGACTGCAAGGCTTCTTCCACTGAGCATTTGCCGGACATGATATTCCTCACGTAACCGCCAAAATATTCAACTATTTTACTGGGGAACAAAACATTGTAAATATATCCCGATTCCACAAACTCTTCTACACCCCTTGGAATGGAATCTTGCTGCTGTTCATAATCAGTAAGGCAGGACGTACCCCCGCCTAAATCTTCAATAAAAGCTTCCTGGCCCTCCGGTGTGGAAAGTAATTCCAGTATACGCTTGCAGGCGTCTCTTTTTTCTTCACTGATGCTGTTATTGATTCCCATAAGGGCAGACGGAGAGAAAAGGAACCAGGGGTTATTTCCTTCGTCGCTGAAAAACGGCAGCATCCGGTAGGTATATGCTTCCGCTGTCCCTTCCTTAACCGCTTCCCGGTTCCCGGCGACACACTCATAATATAATGCGGAATCACCAAAAGCAGCCGCAAGAGTCCCGTCGCTCAAACGATTCTTACAGAGGACGATATTGCGCTGCCTGGCAATATCAGCTGGATCCATGACGCCGGCATCTACAAGAGCATCTGAAAGATTGAAGCTTCGTTCCCAAACACCGGTAAAGGTAGCCTCTTTATTTTTAAAATCTGCCAGCCACTTTACACCCTCCACTGAACCCAGAAAATCAGGCACCATATATCCAACGTAGAACAATCCCACTGCAGTGTTGTAGTCGCTCATGATAGAAAAATTGACACCGTCTTCTCCGACTCCAACTCCTTTTTCTTTTAATTCAGATAGAGTTGTGACCAATTCTGTATTATTTGCGGGCAGAGACAAACCCGCCTGCTCAAACAGTGTTTCATTTACAACATATCCGCTGTACACACCGGGCAAAGGAATCATATAAGTTTTTCCATCCAGCTTAGCAGCATTCATAATAGTACCGTCATAAGCCGCGCTGGCTTTCGTGTCGCTGATATCCAGCAAATATTTCCGCACCAGGTTGGAATCCGGCTGAGCCGTGATAATCAGATCCGGCCCTACCCCTCTCTCCAGACGGCGGATCTGTTCACTAAGATAGGGAGATAGTTCTATCTGCAGATCAATATCGTCATAGGTTGACTCCACAAGTTCCTCCACCTGTTTAAAGTTGTTGGAATAGAGAATTTTGATCACGGTTTTATCTTTTCCTGTCTTCCCTTCGCAGCCTGACAGCACCGAAAGCAGCAGAACAGCACACAATATACAGGTGATCCACCTGATAACTCTGCGGTTCATATCGTTTCCTCCTCATTTCCTTCCGAATCCTGCCGGGAGTAGGACGATAAAATCGTCTCCATGGATTTATCATAAAAACGCCACTCATTTCTCCCAGCCTGCTTGCAGGCATATAATGCTTGATCCGCACACAAAAAGAGTTCTTCGTAAGTAGCGCCGTTTTCCGGTGCCTGGGCAATCCCCATGCTTACTGAAATGTCAAATCCCTCATAAGTGCCGGATATCCTGTGAAAAATACGCTCTGCCAGCTTTTCGATATTTTCTTTAAATTCCATATACACCAAAAACTCGTCGCCTCCGATCCGGGCCACGATATCTGAATTGCGGACACTGCTCTTCAAGCGATCTGCAAAGGCTCTCAACATTTGATCCCCATAAGAATGTCCATAGCTGTCATTCACATTTTTAAATGTATCAAGATCCAGAATGATCAGGGCCGCCTTGGGGGTTTTCAAATTTGAAAGACGCTGTACGATTTCATCGTAAGCATGATTTCTGCTTAGCAGTTCTGTCAGGTCATCCCTCTGTGCCTGCAGGGTAAGCTTTTCCAGAGTGCTCTGTTCCTCCTGGTTATCCACCAATTTCCCGATAACCTTTGTTGGAGGTATATCTTCATCCAGCCCCCAAATGGGACGGGCTATCCATTTGTACCATCGCGGCTTGCCGTGGATGGTCAAACGGTATAATTGGCTGACAATAGGGTTTTGGGGTACTGCACTTTTCAGGCGCTCCACAAGGTCACAAAAATCTTCTTTGGAAAATATCTGAAGCAATGCGGGGTCGCTTTGGGGATGAGGTATGTACTCTTTTACCCCTGCCTGGGCAGCCCCCCACTCCGAAAGAATGAGTGTGTCGGTCTCATAGCTGTACTCAAACTGGATTTCTTTTGTCATAGAAGCATAAAACTGATACTTGGTCCGCTCCTGCTCCAGCAGGTCTAAAGTCCTGTCAGATACGTTATAGCTGTGAATTGCATCATAAGCCAGCGTATGGATAGAATCACTGGTGATTTTCCCCGCTGACCGGATTTTGACTTGGTTTTGCAGATAATCTCCCACTTCTTTCAGGCAATCAAGAAGTAAAGGATTAAACTGGCCGCACTCCCCGTTTAAAATCATATCCATTGCCATCTTATGGGAATAAGCCGGCTTGTATACACGTTTGCTGGTCAAGGCGTCATACACGTCTGCAATGGCTACCACCTGTGCAGAAATGGGAATTTCATCGCCTTTTAATCCGTCCGGATAACCACTGCCATCATACCGTTCGTGATGCCAACGGCAGATATCTCTTGCCGTCTGCACCAGAGCTTCATCCTGATAGTATATAAGGCCCTCCAGCATCTGCGCACCCACTTCACTGTGGGTTTTAATTATTTCAAATTCTTCCTTCGTTAATTTCCCCGGTTTATTAAGGATATCCTCAGGTATGGAAATCTTCCCAATATCATGGAGACTTGAGGCATTGGTGATAAGTGCGATCCTTGACGGAGACAAATCATATGTGCTGCAGTTATGGCTTAACTGCTTAAGCAATATTTCTGTTATGGTGCGGATATGAAGTACATGAAGACCGCTCTCACCATTGCGGAATTCTACAATATGGCTGAGAATGTCCACCATCACCATATTGCTTTTCTCTTTCTCAAATATCTGCTCCCCCACAATATGTTCCAGATACTTTTGTTTGGCATGGAGTTTGACCGTGTTTTCAATGCGGTGACGTACGGCCACTTTGTAAAACGGCCTGTTGATGTATTCTGAAGCGCCCAGTTGATAGGCATGATCAATATATGAAGGTGATGTTTCTGCCGAGACAATGATGACAGGGATGCTGTGGATCCAGCCCTTCAGGTTCATGACTGCCAGCACATCAAAACCGTCCAGTTTTGGCATCATAATATCCAATATGGCCAGAGCGATTTGAGTATGCTGCTGTTCCAGACAAGCCACGGCTTCTTCTCCGTCACATGCTTCTAAAACCTCATAGTCCGGAGATAAAATATCTGCTAACAATGCCCGGTTGATTTCAGAATCATCTGCAATGAGAATCTTTTCTTTTTGGCTCTTTACTTTTTTGTTCATTATTTATCGCCTCTCTATGATACAGGTAATCAGGCTTTCAGAATAAAACGCGGGGCATCATAAGTTGTCTCCGCGTGTAATAGACCAAATGATCATCCTGGCAGGCCTTTTCTTGGAACCCTATCCAAATTATTATAATGCAAAATCCCCTCTTTTGCAACAGGCAATAGTCATTTAACAGAACACACTATTCAAGGAAAACAGGCTGTAACAAAAAAGGAAAGGTGCCAGATAACTGACATCTTTCCTTCATCCTTTTATGTATTTTACAATCCTTGTTTCCTGCTGTCCGCTCTGCTGATACAGTCCCTGAGTGTTTTACAAAGCTGCACCACGTCCAGCGGTTTGCTCACATGAGCATTCATCCCGGCTGCCAGCGCAGCAGAGATATCATCGCTGAAAGCATTGGCAGTTGTGGCGATGATAGGGATTGTGTAAGCCTGGGGATGAGCAGAGGCCCGGATATGCTTCGTGGCTTCATGCCCATCCATAACCGGCATCTGTACATCCATAAGAATTGCATCGTAATCCCCCGGCCTGGATCTGAGGAATACCTCCAGTGCCTGCTGTCCGTCCTCCACACATTCTACTGCCGCCCCATTCATACGCAGCAGTGTTGCCCCAATCTCCTGGTTCAAAACATTATCTTCTGCCATCAGCAAATGGAAACCTTCCAAAGGTTTTTCTGATGTTTTTTTCTCCTGGTGAGTGATCAGCTGCCCCTTGTGCTCCAGTGCCTCCTTAATCGCAGCATAGACAGAAGACCGGTAAAGAGGCTTGGGAAGGAACCCGTTAACCCCCGCCGCCCGCGCTTCTTCTTCCACTTCAGAGATATCGTACGCTGAAATCATTACAATAGGAACATCGTTTCCAACCTCACGGCGGATACGGCGTGCCACCTCAACACCATCCATATCCGGCATTTTCCAGTCAATGAGACACAGGTCAATATCTTTGCCCTCCCGGTGTGTTTCCTTCACCCGTTCCACACCGTCGGAACCAGACAAGCACCATTGTGCATCAATCTTAATTTTTTCCAGAAGAACAGCAGTCTGCTCACACACCTGCCTGTCATCATCCACGATCAAAGCCCGCAGACCCTGCCGGGCAAAATCAGGCTCCGGCAGACAGCTCTCTTCTCCCTTTTGGAACGGCAGATCCACTATACAGGTTGTTCCCACCCCAGGCTCACTCTCTACCTGGATCTGGCCGCCCATGAGAACGATGAGATTTTTGGTAATGGACATGCCAAGTCCTGTCCCCCCAAAGCGTTTAGCGATAGAGGCATCAGCCTGTTCAAAGGGCTGGAAAATCCGCTCAACAGTTTCTTTCGTCATGCCGATTCCTGTATCGGAGAGAATAAAACGGAGAACATCTGTGGTATTTCCAATTTTATGCCTTGAAACATTCAGGCGGATGCTCCCGCCCGGAGGAGTAAATTTCACAGCATTGGAACTGAGATTTAAAAGGATTTGGTTTAACCGAAGGGAATCCCCTATAAAAACAGTATTGTCTCCAAATCCCTCCATAGTCTCATAAAACTCAATCCCTTTTCCTTTTGCCTGGGCATAAACAGTAGAAACAAACCCATTGACAATTTCAAAGATATCAAAGGGATCGTCGTGCAGCATCATTTTATTGCTCTCGATTTTTGACATATCCAGCACATCATTGATCAGCATCAGCAAATGCTTGGAGGAAAATGTGATTTTTGACAGGCAGTCTTCCACCCTGGCAGGGTCCCTGACAGAAGCTGCCGCAATAGTGGTCATACCAATAATAGCATTGAGAGGGGTACGGATCTCATGGCTCATCCGGGACAGGAACTCACTTTTCGCCATATTTGCGCGCTCGGCAGTGAGCATGGCCGCCTGCAGCACTTGGCGCGACTGTACTTCACCTGTGCGGTCGGAAAATACAGTAATTAACTGCGGTGCTTTCATGTCCTCCACACGGTATATACGGACGAGCATCCAACTTTTTTCCTTATTGGGTTTTGTGTACTCTACCAGTCTTTCAAAGGGAAAATCAACCCTGATATCACTGACTCCCTTCCTGAATGCCTGGATATCCTCTTCCTTCAGTCCCTTGCAAATACTCTGCATATCCATGGTATTGATTCCCAGTATCCGCTCCAGATTAAGTCCGCAGTAACTTACAACCCCTGTTTCTGCATCCCTGATAATAAACGCATCGTCAATACTCAGGGACAAGTTATCAAAAAGCTTACTGCGGTAAACCAGTTCCTTCCGCTGACGGTGCAGGACAAATTGAGAAACCAACAGCACAGCCACCATCAGTCCCATGAGCAAAATGGAACCGTTCAGGTTCATGAGACGCAGTCTTTCCGCAGTAATGCCATAGCTTACCTTTTTCTCCTGGGCAACTGAAATGATTCCGTCTGCCTGCTCCAGGGCACGGTCATAAACAGGCTGCAGATGCTCTTCCACATAAGTCTCTATATCCTCCTCAGTCAGCTCCTCCTGTTTACAGAACTCAAGATAAATATCCTGCTCCGTCTGTAAAAATACAAGGGTACTTCTGAGCGCCTGTACATCCTCCTTCTGGCCTAAATATAATTCTTCCAAACGAGAAACCGGTTCCTCCAGGGAACCCTCCAATTCTTCCAGCTTATCTCCGGCAATGCGTATATCTTCACTGTTGTGATGGCGTTTCAGCCGGTCTGTGCGCAGGCTCATCTCTGACACATAAAGTTTGATATCTCCTGCTGAGATCACCACCTCAAAAGGGTGATTGGATATGATTTCCGTCTGTGCCGCCAGACTGGAGGAATTGCTGACAGTCATCACCAGATAGCACAGCATAAGAACTATAAGTATCACGGTACTGACTATACTGATCTGTTGACTCCGGCCTACAGAATAATCCTTGTTTTTGCTATATTTCCGCATCTATTTTAACTCCTTACAGCCCCTATTGTTCACATACATATTTATTCTGAGTATAGCAAATAACATTGAAAATAGCAACTGTGAACCGAAATTTGGAATGAATTATAGAAACACCACCAGAAAAATGATATACTGAATCTATTATAGGTTATAAAATCGTTGAAAATGGAGGAATCAATTTGAATAACAGCACAGAATTGCGCACGGTAGTTACAAGCGTTCTGCTTAACCAGATACAATTCGGCGTCTGTCATGGCGGAGACAAGCTTCCTACCATAGAGGAGACCAGTACACAGCTCCATGTATCGGTCGATACTGCCCGCGCTGCATACCTGAAACTTAAGGAACAAGGTTATATTACCCTGTCAAAGAATGTAGGCGCTACGGTTAAAGTCAGGTACAATGCTGAGGAAACAGAAGAATTTATACAGACCTTTTTTTCAGTCCGCAAAAATGCAATGACTGACCTTGGACTTTCCATGAAGCCTTTATTTGGCAATGCCCAGTGGTACGGACTAAAAAACATTTCCATGACAACACTGCAGGCCATGGAACAGCTTAACCAGGAAAAAGATGCGAAAGCCCCTTACGCTATGCTGAAACAGCTTAACCAGAAATACGCCTCTCTCGGAAACTCTCTGCTCATGCGCCTGGCATGGCAGACCTTTATGTTTTTGCATAACCCCTTTTTGAGCATAGAAGATAATCTGCAGTATTTTGACGGATTTGGCGATTATGTTCCAAAACTTTCGACCTATTGCCGGGAAAAGGACTGGCCTTCACTGCGCACTATAATAAATGAATCCATTGACATGCTCTCTTTATCTCTTAACCGGTTTTACAAAGCAAGGATCACTATGCCGTCCCCGGAAAAGGAGATAACTTTTACCTGGAGTTCCTATAAAAAAAGCCAGCAGCTATGCTATTCTCTTGCCATGGAACTGCTCCTGTCCATCAGTCAGGGTGTGTATCCCCCCGGAAGTCTCCTGCCCTCCCAAAAGGAGCTTGCAGAGCAAAAAGGTGTTTCTGTGAGTACGGTGCGCCGGGCACTGGAGCTTCTGCACAGTGTGGGGGCCATAAAGTCTTACAGATACGTGGGCACACAGGTTCTTCCCTTTGATCAGGCCACAGCCAACAGTGATTTTACCAAGCCTGTTCTTCAGAGGCGGCTCGTGGATATGGCGGAGAGCATTCAGGTATTCACTCTGTCCTGTAGGGATGTGTCCCGGCTGACGCTTTCTCATCTTGATGCCCGGCAGATTCAGGAATTATGCAGTAAAATAAAGCTGCATAAAAAAAGACAGCGCGGTGAGACTTTTTCTTATTTCATAATAAATCTTATTGCGCAACACGCCCCTTATCAAGCCATCCGTACTGTTTACTCTGAACTGCTCCGCCAGTTCTTTTGGGCTTATGCCCTGCGGGGAATGAACAAGGAACAGGACACCATAAACGCCATATATGATCCCTATTATGATAAGATAACCTGTGCTTTGGAAAAAGGAGATCATTCCCGGTTCTCAGTGGTTTTGGAAGAATTGATGCTCCATGAGTTTCGACAGACCATGGATTCTTTGTTCAAACTTAAGATTCCGGGGGCAGGAAATATTCTCATTCCGGACGAAGCGTAAATCCAACAGAAAAGCCTGCTGTATATAAATATTTGAAAATGACAACAGCCAGGAAATAATTTTCCTGGCTGTTTTAGTCCTCACAATTTACTTTTGTTATCACTCGTGGCTGGCACTGTGAATCCATACAATAAAAGTAATGCTATTTATAGTATATCATTGTCATACACTGCATCTATTTATTGGCATGCAGCTTAAAGCGGCTCACCCTGTTTTTTAAAAGCTGAGACTGTCCGTATAGCTCTTCACACGCAGCGGCCGACTCCTCCGCAGTAGCGGAGTTTGTCTGTACCACATCGGATATCTGATTGATACCTGCAGATACCATTTCGGTTGCAGCAGCCTGCTTTTTTGATGCCTCCGCGATCTGATTTATTTTAGATATCATTTTATCGGTGCCGTCGACCAACATGTTGATTTCTGACATAGTGTCATTCAGGGAATTGATCACAATAAGAAGAGACTCCTGTACAGGCAGGAAATCTCCCTGAAATGTTTCATAACCGGGTATGTCCAGATTCCCCTCTGCCAACTGCTGCATAGCCTCGGAAATCGCACGCATATAATCAAAGATCTTATCTGACATTTCACGCATACTGTTTGATAGGCTGCCCAGTTTTGTGTGGTGACAATGATATAAAAAAACTCACAGAGATCTTTAAGGGGATGTCGCCCTATAACGAATATCCGTTTTTTGAATTTTTCTTTCAAATCCTGAATGTACTGGGAAATCCTCTGTTTCTCAATTTATATATGAGCACAAGTTTATTTGGCCACTCCACGATCATGCATCTGGGGGATAAAGCATATGTCTATGGTTATATGACCTATTTAAAAAGAGAGACCGCACAGATACTTTCTCTATGCCAGACATCTGACTACGGGCAGCTAAAAGATCTGCTTGTTCGTCTTTACCAGAAACAGATTGAAGCCATACGCCTATACCACGAGTCGCTGCCCCTGCCGCAGGTTCCGGTTGAACCGATCCCATATGAATGGAATTATTTTTCCGAACGTCCCCTGGTGAGTTTTAACCTGGCTATGAAGCTTCTCCGGAAGATTTATTCCTCTTTTGGGAACCTGGAATTCCTCCCCGCCTTTACTTCTCTGGCAAAAGAATATTCTATGCCATTGATAACAGTCCGCCGGGCTGTAAAAATACTCAGCGACATTGGAATTGTAGAAACTATCCCCGGAAAAGGAACGCGTGTGCTGGTGGGATTGGATAACCCTGCGCCAATTTCTAAGTTTTCCACCCCGAATCTGAAAAAAGCTTTGCTCCAATATCTGCAGAGCATGCAGATCATCCTGATCATCTGCAAAGATGTTGCCCGGGTTGTTTTTCCCACGCTATCAGAGCGTTCCATTCAGGGAACCATATCCTGGCTGCAAAACATTCAGGTCTCCAAGGATTACTACATGGCCTTTGGCGTCTGTTTTAACCTTCTGAGAGAACAAGCGCAGTCACCTGCGTTGAGAGAGATATTGGACGGACTGATGTACTTTCAGTATCTGGGTTATCCACTCAATGACGTAAAGCCCTATGCTTTCAGATTTGATCCACGCTCAACTACAGTCCTGCTGAAAAGTCTGGAAGAAAAAGATGCGGAGCTGTTTTCAACAGAGCTGCAGCGCCTGGCACTTGATATCTTTAAGGCCGGAAAAGAAAAGCTCCTCGCCGGAGGTATCTATGAGGCCGAATCCATTGTACTGCCGCCCTACTGTTTCCAGTAACTATGGGTATACCGTCAAATCATAAATACAAAGGGGGCAAAAAAGCCGATGAGCTGTGACTTATTCTCACAAGTTCATCGGCTCTGCGTCTCAATTTTCCTTTTTAACTTTGGCTACATCAAGTTTCATCACAATCTGATTGCCAAAACCTCCAAGCATTATCAATGGATTTTTCTTGATGTTAGTCTGTACAAATCCTAAATGCTCATACAACCTTTTTGCCGTCGTGTTTTTCGATAGCACATCAAGAGTATAACTTTCATAGGAAAGGGTATCACAAGCATATTTTATAAGCCGTGTTGCAATACCTTTTCCCCGATAGTTATCATCGGTTGTTATGTAATCAATGTATCCTTCGTTTTTCTCATGAACGGTTATTTCGTGCAGCATTCCGCCTATTTGCATATATAGCACAGCACCCTTAAACTTTCCGAATAAACGCTTGCAGGTTTCCTTGCTTAAAGCTACACAGCGTTTATGGCTATTGCCTAAACCTAGGAAGCCAACTACCCGTCCTTCATGAAGGCAGACAAAAACCATGTCATGATCAAAAGCGTCAATAAACAACTTTTTCAGTAAAGTTTTATCCTTTGAAACGGCTTTTTCATAGATGTAATAGAAACCGTCTATAAAAATTGCAACAGCCTGTTCGACTTGCAAGCGATTCAATTCAGAGAGCTTCTTGATTTCGTATTCTGTTTTATTTTGCATATGAATCTCCTATTACAAATGCATATCATTGTTATCCATAGGAATTGCTCTTTCTTACAATAAATTCTGTTTGAAATTTTCAAACCATTGAATCTCAAACTTGATCTTATCAATTGACAAATCGAGCATTGCCAACTGAAAAAAAGCAATTTCTTGTACATCTGTAATGCCTTGTATTTCAGCAGCACCTTTCTCTTTGAGTATTGATAGGTATTCCTCATCAAAATCGGGTTGGATTTCGGCATCCGCTTTTATCTGTTCAAGGCGAATAAGCTCTTTCTGCAGCTCAGACACATATGCTGCAACAAGTTCCAGTCGCTTACTCTTTGAGATAAACCCCATAAAGAAAAATTTGCTCAATTCCATGTTCTTTTCTTTGTAAAGCATAGGCTCTGAAATAGTGGAGAGAAAATGCTCCTTGCCCTCGTGCGTAATCTCATATACTTTTTTATTTACGCTGTTTTCAACATACTCACTGTAGCAAATCATATTTTTACTCAGTAATTTTTTTACCGCCGCCTGCATACTTCCTATACTGCTGCTACTGATATTGCCAAAATTTTTTTCGATAACCTTCTTCATTTCGTAGATTGTGCAATTCTGGATCATGAGAAGCCCTAATATGATAATGTCCATGTCAACCTCCTTTCCTTTATAATAATAGTAATATATCTAATAGTAATAGTCAAGGGGCTGGCTCAAAAACCTTCGATCAACAAATTTTCAGTTTTTTCAACATATACTTGGACCGTAAATATTGATTCATAAAGTTCACCTCCAGCCTTAATTATGCCACAGTTTACAACTCTGGTGTATTAACTCACGTTCCGTAACGAACAACAATCCGGACAAGCTGCCGTTTCTCGACGGATTGATGGCGGCGATCTGCGCCCACGAAACGGGCTACATAGGCGCGGTTTCCGGCCTGTGCTATCCTTCCGGGCCGCGCCCGGAACAAGCGTCCGAAGGATGCGCAGCCGACACGCGAAGCGTGGCGTTCACTTCGGGCCAAGTTGGCCCGAAGTCCGGGGTTTGGGAAGGCTTCCCAACAAGCGTTTTGGCAGGGCTGGCCACTTTGCAAAACCCCGAAAAACAGTGTCAATCACGAAGACATTGACAAATGGACTACAAAGTGTTATTATAAATATGGACTACAAGATGTTATCAAAGGAGGACGAGAGAGAAAATGATAGGGCAGGTATCGGATTCTGAATTGGAATTGATGAAAATTATCTGGGCCGAGGGAGGCAAGGCCCTGTATGCCCGGATAATGGACGCACTGGCGGAAACGGGCAACCACTGGCAGAAAAACACGGTGATTACTTTGCTTTCCCGTCTGGTAGAAAAAGGGCTGCTGAAAACCAACAAGATAGGCCGACGCAACGAATATACGGCTATCGTAACCGAAACGGACTATCAAGCGGCACAAACAAAAACCTTACTCGATAAGCTCTATGAGGGTGACGCAAAGGGGCTTGTATCTACGCTGATACAAAAGGAAATGCTCACCGCCACGGACTACGAGGACTTGAAAAAGTTTTGGGAAGGTGGAGGTGAGGACAGATGAACGAGATATTGAAAATTGTCTTGTCGCTCTCCCTTTCCGGGTCGCTGTTAATTCTTGTTCTTCTTCTCTGCAAGCCCCTAATCAGGAACAGGATTAGCAAGCGTTGGCAGTATTATATCTGGCTGGTGGTAATCGCCCGTCTGCTCTTGCCGTTTACGCCGGAGACAAGTCCCGTCGGCACTCTGTTCCAGCAGGTAGACCGTGTGATTGTGCAGACGGACACCACTCCCGGACAAAATATAGCGCCCGCCCCCCAATCGGGAGATGATACAGCGGTTAAGAATGATACTGCTCCGAAAAATGGGGAAACGGAAGCCGCACCAACACTACAAAGTATTTTTACAGTTCTTATACAAAATCTTTGGCTTGTTTGGCTGGTAGTGGCGCTTATTCTGATAATACGGAAAATTACAATCTACCAAGGTTTTGTGAAATATATCAGGGCTGGACGCGCGGAGGTTTCCAACACGGCGATTTTAGACCGTTTGGCGCTGATCGGAGAGCAAGCAGGCGTTAAAAGGCCAGTAGACTTATGCACAAACAGCCTCATTTCCTCGCCGTTGTTGCTTGGCTTTTTTCGCCCTTGTATCGTGCTCCCCACCACCGCTCTTGCACCCGCCGATTTTGAAAATACCATCCTGCACGAACTGACGCATTACAAGCGGCGGGATATGTTTTATAAGTGGTTGGTTCAGCTTGTTATCTGCCTGCACTGGTTTAACCCAATCGTCTATGTGATGGGTCGGGAAGTGGGCCGGGCGTGTGAGCTTGCCTGTGATGAAGCAGTTATCAAGGCGCTTGAACCACAAGGACGGCGGGCCTATGGCGATACACTGATAAACGCGATATTGGACGGGGGAAGCTACAAAAATTCCCTTGCTTCTGTGACTCTCAATGAAAGTAAGGAACTATTGAAAGAAAGGTTAGAGGCGATCATGAAATATAAGAGAACATCAAAAATAATGCTAACTATTACGCTCACTATCACGCTCCTAATGGTGACAGGTGCAACGGCCATAGGTGCCTATGCAAAGACGCAAATGCCGCCAGTATCTATTGGCAATACCGAAAAGCCCAATACACCGAGCAATATAGAAGCCCCAACAATTACGACAACGCCGATTTCTGCATTAGAGGATTTAGAAGCAAATAACGTAAAGTCTATCACGCTAACAGTAGATAGTTGCGGGATTGAACTGGTTAAATCAGACAATGGAAAGTTTACGCTTGACTATTTGGGTATTACTGACACAACAAAGTTCAAAGTCAATTACACAATGGCGACTGATAATGTTTTACAAATAGTTGTTGACGGAACAGCGGCCCTGGCCACCGCTGGGCATTATTATATTGATGAAAGCGGCCCGAACTATTCCAATGTGGTTCAGATTGGTATACCTGATAAAGAGTTTGAAAAGATTACCCTGACACTTGATGGAGCACCCGTGACCCTACCAGATTTCAATGCAGCGATTAGTATAGAAGCTGATGATAGCTCAATTTCACTTTCCGATACGGATATATCCAAAGGGATATATCATATAAACAATCTTTCTGGAAGTGTATCTATCATAGCGGCTGTCATTTCCAGCGATATTTCAGTAACGAGTGAAGGAGAATGTGAACTAATTTTCAATCAAATGCCGCAAAATCTTAAATTGGATGTATCTTCCTGCCGTGGTGAAATTGTGTTACCTGCCGGATGGACTAAAACATATCGTTTGGGTAGTGGCGAACCAACAGTGAAAATCAGCAATCATGGATATACGGAAATAAGTATTAACGAGTAGATTTTGTGTAAAAAGAAAATAATAAAAGCCGTGTTACACGGCGGGACAGCTACGCTCTCCATGTAGTCGAAACCTGTCAATCCTGCGCCTGTCTGGTCGTTTGCCGGACGGGCGCTTTTCTTTTCCAGCGGGTCAACTACTCCGGGCTAACTTGAGATTGTTTACAACTTCGTCGGCACTATCGAGCTTGCACAACTGGCCGATTCAAGAGGTATATTGTTCTAAGACTTTCCCGGTCATGGATTCCGGGCATTTCCGTATGGTTTCAAGTGGCCCCTGCACCACGATTTCGCCTCCACAGATTCCCCCCTCAGGCCCCAAATCAATAATCCAATCAGAAGATAATATAACGTCCGGGTTATGCTCAATTACAATTACACTGTTTCCCCTTTCTACAAGCCGTTGAAATACACCAATTAATTGTTGTGCATCATGGGGATGAAGCCCACAGGTCGGTTCATCGAAAAGATACAGGACATGATTTCCTGTCGGTTTCGATAATTCCCGCGCCAGCTTTAGCCTCTGCGCCTCTCCGCCAGAAAGTGTAGTCGCTGATTGACCCAGGCTGATATATCCAAGCCCTACGTCCTGAAGCACTCTCAATTTCTTCAAAATGTCCTTTTCTTGTTCAAATAGCAGAGCCGCTTCATCAATACTTAATGCAAGCACCTCGGCAATGTTATATCCTTTATAAGTTACGGACAGAACCCGCTGCTGATACCGCTTTCCGCGACAAAGGGGGCAAATCACCTCTACATCCGGAAGAAAATTCATGGAAATAGACAGTTTTCCCGCTCCCTGACATTTTTCACACCTTCCACCGGGGACGTTATAAGAAAAATCCTTTGCCTGCAATCCTATATTTTGTTTTTTGAAATAGAGGCATACAGATTCCTGATTTCAGAAAAAATATCCGTATAAGTTGCTGCGTTTGACCGGGTAGAGCGGCCAATCGTTGTCTGACCGATCATGACTACATTATCGAGACTTTCTAGCCCTTTGCAGTTATCCCTGTGGTTTCTCTTTGGCTGATGAAACCATGCATCGGCTGCTTCACCCAATTCTCCGAACACCAAGCTGGATTTTCCCGCTCCTGAAACGCCTGTTACAGTTACAAATTTCCCCAACGGTATATCTAAATTAAGATCCTTCAGGTTATTTGTTTTGGCATGGCGTATTTGGATACTTTGTCCATTTCCGGCAAATCTCATGCTGCGAGTATAAGAACCTCGACCGCTTAAATACTTACCTGTAACAGATTCGGGACTTTGAATAATCTCAGATACTGTTCCTGCGGCAACGATCCGCCCTCCATTTCTGCCAGCACCTGGGCCGAAGTCAACGATGTGGTCTGCGGCCCTTATAATATCAAGATCATGTTCGATAACAATTACCGTATTTCCCATATCACGTAGCTGACGAAGCGCGCAGATTATTTTTTCGGTGTCCCGGCTGTGCAGGCCGGCAGAAGGTTCATCTAATACATATAACACTCCGGTTAGATTGCTTCCTAAAATGGAAGCCAGCTTAATTCTTTGGGAATCCACCATAGGTCTTGAACCTATTTCCATAGTCATCCCCATAGATTCCATATATTGCCTTTGGCATTCTCTCTGTAATGTTTCCATAGCCAGTGTTGATTTACCACTGCCCGATACCCCGGTAAAAACAATCAATCTATTTACGGGACAAATACAAAAACAGCCCTCCAAAATGGAAAGCTGTCTTTGTTTCAAAGTTTGTCCTTTGTTTTGCAGATGTATTATTGACAAAAGCCGATGATAATAATTCTAAATCAATATTCCTGCATCCATATCCAACAATTTTTATTCTATTAAGCCCTTTTTTCAAAGATACTGTCTTTGAAACATATCCATCTGTTGAATTATCCCCAGTATCCTCAATTAATGTAATAACGTCCCCATCCTCATCTATATGAACAACTTTGATAGTTCCTTCAGATAAACTCAGTTTTATATTTATCTCAATCTCTTTATTATTTTCGAGTGATTTTGTCCATAAGGTATCCCGGCCATCAAACTTTGCTACAACTAATGAATAACCACCATCAATAGGATTAAAGATAAAACTTTCTTCTGAATACCTATCTTCTGTTTCTGCAATCTTATCTATGGCGTTATATTCTTTTTTGGCAAAACCATTGTTGCACCCCGTCAACATGACACACATAAACAACACTAATACATAGTTACTGGCTCTTTTCATAATACATTCTTCTCCTACAAATTCTAACCGTGCTTTTTGTCATTATCCACTCATCAACACTCCACCCCTCTAAGGCGTTCCACAAGAGCCTCCTTTGAAAAGCTCTTCATAGACACCAGGATGATGATAAGCGGTATTGCGATCAGTACAGCTGCATATACAAGCGCAAAAACCGTCGGGAACTTAAACGCCATATAGAAAGCCCCCCTATTGTAAAGCATCTTACTTAGAACATAACCGCACATCGTACCGATAGTCATTGTGGTGCCCACAGTCATAAGGACCAAAAACAGGCTCTCTCCCAAAAGCATTTTACGGATTTGAGCTTTCGCCATACCGATGGATTCAAGCATTGCAAGCTCTTGTTTCCGAGTTACGATATTGGTGATCAGCGTGTTCATCATACTTAAAACGCTGAACGTCATGATAAAGATGGCAAGTCCGCTGATCGCTCCGAAAAGAGTATTGACTGTATGTGCATCTGCAATCTTTCTGTCTGCAAGTGTCTGCATACCCAATTCCATTCTTTCATCTACCATCTGGCTTAAGACTTCGCCAACAGCAGCTTCCTTCTCAGGGTCAGTTGATACAAGCAGATTGGAATTCAGGCTATCATAGGATACTAAATTCAAAATAACCTGCTCAGGCATTAGGAACCAGCCTTCCAGATGGTCGTTATCCAGAGTATATTGATCATTCAAGATTCCGAGAATCGTTACCTCCTTCTCTGCCATCTGAGTCCCATCATAATAATGGAATGTCAGCACATCTCCAACATGAAACTGCCATCCATAAATTTCCATGACATTGGAATTACCAGTTACCAGTACATAATCACCGGACATCAGTTTATCATAGTCAGCCGAGCCATCCTCTATATAATTCCCGATAGTTTTCGTTTCTTCATCGTTCAGAGGATAGATCGTATCCTTGTTGTTAAACTCATCTAGTTTTGGAAAGTCATAAATGATGCCAAAATTTTTTAATTGTTCCACTCCTTCCACACCATCAATAGCTATGATCTCCTGGATCATCTGACTGTCAAGGGGCACTTTTGACTGCAGCTCGCTCATTCCATTTTCATTTAGTTCTATAGCAGACTGTGAATAGAAAATATCAAACTCTGCATGTGTAAAATGCGACTGCCTTGAATAATTTGCCTTGTCAAAGGAAGATATATAAGTAGCTGCCACCATAAAGAGTATACCACCAAAAGCAAGAGAAAGCATCGTGATAACTGATTTCTTTTTATTTTTGGAAAAGTTCATCACGCCCAGACCAAACGGGGTAAGGCTGCGGCACATCTTCTTGTTAGCGGTCTTTTCCATATCGTCCTGCGGCACATAACGCAGCGCTTCCATAGGGGATACAAGAGCTGCCAGTTTTGCAGGCTTATGTACGGAAATCATTGTGATGAGACAGATGATGGTAAACACGCAGGCCGCGATCAGCAGGGTGTTCCCTAAATCAAAGCCTGAGGGAATGATAAAGTAACCTGCCACGCCGCCAATGAGGATGCCGATAGGAGAAGCATATAGAAACAGCCTGCGGCCTTCCTTTGACACCAGTTTTTTCATCTGTTTTTTTGTCATGCCAATGGTGCAAAGCTGCCCGAACTGGTGTATTTTTCCGATAACAGACAGATAAAACACGCCGTAAATGACCAGGATACAGGCAAGCAGGATGACAACACCAACCAAGCCAAAAATTAAAACATCCTGCATATTGATAGATAAAGAGTCCAGGAAAGGTTTTGACGGGTTGATGTACTTTCTCTCAATACCTGCATCGCTGCCGATCAGGTACATTGCTTCCTTACATTCTTCAGGATGCATTGTGGCCGCACCATACAATTTCGCGTAGACCTCATATGGAGAATCTTTTAGCTGGCTTCCATTTTCGGCATAGCTTCGGGAAAAGAATACAGAAAACCGCTTGGCGGCTTCACCGCCCTTCAAAATACCCGCTACCGTAAAGGTTTCAGTATTTTCATCATAAAAGTCTAAAGTGACCTGAGTGCCAATCTCCGGAGCAATCCCCATTTTTTCAAGCATTGCTCCCTGTACTGCAATTTCATTTTCTCCTTCGGGCAGTGTGCCGGATTCCAGCTCTCCGATCTGGATCTTATCGGACATCTCGTCCACATAGAAGGGGATGACCTCAAAACCATCCATTTCAGAAGGCGTACCTGTCTTAACCTGGATTTGATAAGCAATACGCTCGTCTGCTTCCAGGGCTTCTGCTTGACCTTCAGAGAGGTTGAAATATCCTACCTGCTGCATATGGGAAAGCTGCCTTTTCGTATATTCCTGCTGACCGGCTGTGTACATCAGAATCGCCGTCAGCAGAGCAGACGCCAGAACAATGGTGATCATCACAAAGATGTTGCGCATACGGCTGGATTTCAGACTCTGCCTTGACATCTGAGAAATCATTTTTTTCGTTATTTTATTACTGCTCATTTTTTCACTCCCTTATAAACGAATTTTTCCATCCTCAATGCGGATCTGCACATCTGCCTTTTCCGCGATTTTAGAGTTGTGGGTGATCATCACGATCGTCTGGCTGAACTTTTCACTTGTCATTTTCAAAAGATCGATAACCTTATCGCCTGTTCGGCTGTCAAGGTTTCCTGTTGGCTCATCCGCAAGGATAATGGCCGGCTTGGACACCAATGCCCTCGAAATCGCCACACGCTGCTGCTGACCGCCGGAAAGATGGCTCGGATAATTTTGCAGCTTCTTGTCAAGTTCCAGGAACTGTACGATATCCTTTAAAAACCCCTTATCCTCTTTTTTTCCGTCAAGGCGGACAGGCAGCACGATATTCTCATATGCAGTCAGATAGGGGATAAGGTTGTAGTTTTGAAAGATAAAGCCTATCCTCCTTCTGCGGAACACCGTGAGCTGCTCCTCGCTCATTTTTTCAATGCTCTGATCTTCCACCTGCACACTGCCTGAAGTAGGGACATCCAAGCCGCCGAGCATATAGAGCAGGGTGGATTTTCCGCTGCCCGATGTTCCGATAACAGCAACAAATTGTCCTTTGTCTACAGATACATTCACATTGTCAAGTGCTTTGACAAGGTTCTCGTCCTTACCATAATATTTTTTCAAATGAGATGCACATAAAATTGGCATATAAATTTCCTCCTTAAGCTTTGAGCATATTACGGATAATCTTATACCACATATAAAAAAGAGCAATAGCAGGCACAAAATCTAACATCTACACCGCAAAATCTAATAAATGAACAGAAAAAAGAGAGGCTTTCATAAGTGAAAACCTCTCGGTGGCAGGTGATGATATTGAATTTTACCTCTTGGGAACAGGCAGCAAAATCTTCATGGTAAATTTCCCATTTTTCTGCACTGTGGTGCAAATGCCGTTATACTTTTCGGCCGCCTTTTTCATATTGGAAATGCCTAAACCATGCAGGAACGTATCTGTCTTTGTTGTGCGGCTGCCGCTGTGCGGATCGTCTGTACAGTTGTTCTCTATCACGATAGACACAAAATCCTGCACCTTGCGCGCCTTTACAAGTATCACCCGTTCATCCTCAGCCAACCCTTCACTCGCTTCAATCGCATTGTCTATCCCGTTACCAAAAAAGGTACTGATATCAAGCGGCTCAATAAAATCTATATTACTGAAATCAAGGCTTGCTGAAAAATCGATACACTTTTCACGGGCTTTTTCCGCCTTGTCCCTGATGATGATATCAAGGAAATCGTTGCCGGTATGGATATAATCCTCGTAGCCGGCAATTTGTGAACGCAGCTGATGCACCATCTTACAGGCAGCTTCTGTCCCATGACTGCCCTCAAGCACAAGCAGGTGATTTTTCATATCGTGATAGATAGAACGGATACATTCCTCGTTTTTTGCTTTATCCCGGTAATAGGCATACTGCTGCTGAAGCTGTGTGATCTGCAGCTTGTCTTTCTGTTCCTGCTCTCGGAGGAACGATACATTTCGAGAATACAGAAACTGTATGATAAAGAATACCCCCAGAAAAGATGTAACCAAATCCAAAACCAAGGTATCAAAGGATCCTAAGTCCAGAAAACTGTATGTACTGGCGAACGATATGCAGAACACCAAAAGGAAACTGACGAATAATATGGCAGTATCTTTTAGCTGAATTTCGCATTTGAAATTCTTTAGCAGCCGATAAGTTACTGTCAAAAACAGCAGCTTTATCATTATTAAAAAAATATATACCTGCCACCTGCCATTTAATAATGGATGTTCCATCTATTTGCATCATCACATCACCGTGATAAACAAAGCTCATAATAGACAATCCCACAGACTCAGAAAGCGGTATCTGCACTAGAAATGTTAACTCCATAACAATCAGTGCACGCTGGAAAGGCTCTTTATAAAATAGCAAAATCAGCCCTACCATCAAAGACAATAAAATGAACATACGATATGCCCCTATGTCTGTAAAAAATGTTAAAATGATAACTACGATTGCATAAATAACAGGTGGCACAACTCGGCTGACTGCCTTTTGAAAATGGCAGGTCTGACAGAAACATAAACTGATCACATAAAAAATAACCGCTTCCACTATTGTTGCTGTGACATCCAACAAATAATAAAGCCACATCACAGCATATCCCCCCAGTAATCCGCCAGTCGCTGCATAAACTCTTTCCGTTTCGGCTGGCTGATAGGAACACGCTGGCCTGTGGTCAAAACCACCTCCAGATTTTCCACGCTTTTCACATACGCCATATTCACGATATAGCTTACATGACAGCGGACAAACTGCTGCTGTGCTTCTAAAAGCGAAGCGATTTCTTTCATGCTCTTGTAAATAACCTGTTCCCCGCTATCAAAGTGAAGAAGTACATTGCGCCTGGCGGTTTCGGCATAACGCAGATCTTTATACAGCACTTTGAATTTTCCGTTATCGTTTGAAAAGCTGATATATAAATCCTCTCCCACTTGATAGTGTGAGAAAAAGCGGTCAAGCTCCATTTTAAGCCTGCCGTATTTAATCGGTTTAAGCAGATAATTTAACGCTCCATATTCATAGCCCTTCCACACATACCTGGATAGAGATGTCAGGAAAAATAAGCCTACCGTACTATCAGTCTTTCGGATCTCCTCAGCAGTTTTCAAACCGTTCAGCCTCTCCATCTTTATATCCATAAAGATCAGGTCAAAGTCTGGCTGATAATTTTCAATCAGTTCCGTTCCATCATGAAATTCAAAGAAACAGAACGTCTTTTCCGTTTCGTCTGCATATCTTTTTAAATGATTCTTTAACTCAACGATAAGAGCTTGCTCATCATCGCAGATTGCTATCTTAAACACATCCGTAAGCTCCTCATTAATATAGAACGTCAAATCTGTGTAGTCCGTATGCTCAAAACCACAGTTTTATTCAATCAAAAGTCGTATCAGAAATCAAGATTATGGAAATGGTAAATCATTTCTTCCGTGTCAATCAAACCCCAACGATTGCGCCACTCATGGCAAACGGTGCTATTCCAACGAACAGCAATTCAAATATATGAAACACTTTCTGTTAGAGCAGATAATTGTTATCCCGATTTGCAACAAAAAAATCTATCAGTTTGTATGTTGCATATCCCCCGACAACCAATGGCTCATTATCACAAATTTCCTTTGCTTCCTCACGGTTTTCTACTTTCAAGATATACATACCTGCCACCCCTGGATAACCTTTAAAAACTCCGCAGATTTCCAGCTTATTTTCATCATCTAATTTTCTTATGTTTGCAACATGTTCTTCAACCACTTTCTTTGTGATTCTATTATAGGTCTTACTTTTCTCAATCATCATCATGTACATTGATTTTTCCATTTTCCAATCTCCTCCGAAATTTTCGATTTGTCGAATAGTCTATCCTTGCCTGATATTCAAGGCAAAAGTTTTACATATATCTCTTTTTCCGTGTCAAACACAAAGCCACAGGACAGCAACAGGCCGCAGGAAGCCTTATTTTCCGGCTCAGGCTGTACCACGATTCGTTTGGCGTCAGGGCAGAGGGCAATCCTGCCTGCCAAGTCCGCCACAATCATTTTGCCAAAGCCCCTGCGGAGGCAGTCGGATTCCCCAATCATGTAGTCTATGCTGTAGGACCCGCCCAACGCTGTGTAGCCCTCCCACAGCTCTCCGCTGTCTTTGCAGGCGTAATACTGGCAAAAGCCGATGGCACGACCTTCATACTCAACAATGAAGTGATGAATCCAGCAAAACTCTCCGTCCTGCTCCTCAACTTCATTGATCCAATCCAGTGGATCATGGTACCATGTGGCAACATGTGGCATATACAGCCATTTCTTGAAAACGGGCAAATCCGTGTGTTCCATTTTTCTAAGTTGAATCATATCTTCCTTCAAATCCTTTCTCATATTACCTAACTCTGTTGTACGGCTTCTTGTAGGTAGAATACTGCCTTATTTCAATAAAGCGTACTTAAAGGGCCCTACAAACTGGGAGTTGTCTTAACGTCTTATCCCCATATGACATACTAAACAAAATGTTCATTAATAGTACAATGTTTTTAATGGGGGATACTTCTTTGACAATGACAATGCCTTTTTAGGACAATGATGAATGCATCTATAACAATGTATGCACTTTTCATTATCAAACAATGGGTATTCTTTGTCATCCTTGTAGATACATTGCGCAGGGCAATTCATTACGCATTTTCCACATAAAACACAATTTTTTTTATGAGTGTATATTTGTGGAGAAAACCTCTGTCCGAAAAATTTATTGGGGTAGTTCAAAATACTATATATCTTAAAACGCGGAATATTAGCTACTACCGGACTATTACAATGCCTGATAAAATCGCTGACATCGTTCTCCACTTTTTTGTCTAATCGTTTCTCATGGCATGACCATATATTCATGGTAGGTGCAATTAGAACGCCATCAGTAGCAGCACAGCGATAATTCTTACTTAAAATCGTAATGAAGTTTTTCTTCTCACACTGTTTAGCAAATATCCGTAAAGTATTTGCTGAATATAATCCACAGGTTGTAAAAAGAAAAGTTGGAATAGATTTTTTTAGTTGCTTTATCTGTTCGATAAAAGTAAGTATTGGTTGTGCAGGGGAAGCATGAATGGTGGGGAAACCTATCACCAAACTATCATAATTATCTATGGATATATCCGTTGTTAATTTTTCAATAGAAGCAAGGGTAACTTCATGCGAACCATGCAGTAAATCAAATATTTTTTCGGCAACCATTTTAGTGTTACCTACACCAGAATAATATAGTATCAATATGTTCACAGCCCTCACCTCGTTCACAAAATATAAATTTTATTTGCCTATAACGTACAAATTTTAATTTTCACTCCCAGATAAACTATGTTGTTCGCTGTGGTGCTAGTAATCGCACTTAAATTACTGTCCTGTTCGTTTATGCATATTCCTTTACCTCATATTCTCAATTTCATCCTGCAGGTTCTTTAAGAATTTACCTGCGTGTGCGCCATCCATTTGTGTATGGTGGAACTGAAACGAGATAGACAAAAGTGCCTTATCGCCATCAATGCGGTATTTTCCCCATATAATAAATGGATTATTAAAAATACCGCTATTCATACCCACAGCGCCATCTAACTCTACATTTACGATGGCAGAGGTACCAATGATCATATAATCATCAGATAGGTCATGGTCGGTACAGGTATCGTGTACCTCTTTTGTATATTGCAGATAATCCGTGTTAAATTTTTCCAGGTCATCCGTATATGCAATATCGCAGGAACTGACCTCTCCGTCTTTATTTGCAACAATGGTATTGACAGCAATTTTATCATACTGCATCAGCTTATCACCCACAGGCAGCAGATAAAATTCTTTTACAGACACTGCTGCTTTGCCAATACAGAAATCAAGCAGCATATTAAATTTCATCCCACGACTTTTGCTTGCTTTAATTAACGGCATTACGTCGTAGGTCTTAAAAAATGTGACCATCGGATTCGGAGCTTTCATCCATAGCTCATAGGCCGAAGCTCTTGTTGTTTCTTTCGGATTTATTTCTCTTACGCTCATTATGTCAGCCCTTTCGCTTTTTTCAAACCAATAAAGTAAAATTATCGCTATACCCAATATGAGGATGAATTCAAATTTTCACCACCACAAGTTAGAATTTATCTCGATTTGACAATGCTATTTACTATAGACTTAAACTGGATAGAAAGCTCTTTTGGTGTCCCAATTAAATTATTATTGGCAACCTTCATTATCTCTCGTAAATATATTAAATCTTCACGCATAAACAATTCGCATAAGTACCGCTTCATTCTGCCGTTGTTATACTTTTCTAAAGCTGTCATTAAAAGATTTTTTCGTTCTTCATATTCTTGATACCAGATATCAAATCCGTTTTCCAATATACAATGACAAACCTTCGTATAATGTTCATTAGTATTTAGGTCACTGAAATCTCCGGTTTTTTTTACTTTTTCACAAGGAAATTCATTACATAATGCACAATGGAGCATTTTCTTTTCCTTACAACATTTGGCAATCTTACATGGTTCAGAATAATAACCATCTTGAGAGCAGCCAGAACAGGCACTATTTCCATTAACGATATGGCGGTTACACAAAGCGCACATAATACCACAATAGCCATAAGGTAAATCGTACATTTCAGCACCTCCTTTAAATTTCTAATTTTTCTATTGACTAAACCGGAATCTTATTGTTTGAGTTTAAAACAAAAATACAAATATTCTTTTACTGACATTTCTTTACTATGCAAAATCCGATGATAATAATTCTAAATTAATATTCCTGCATCCATATCCGACAATTTTTATTCTGTTAAGCCCTTTTTTCAAAGAAACTTTCTTTGAAACATATCCGTCTGTTGAATTATCCCCCGTATACTCAATTATTGTAATAACGTCCCCATCCTCATCTATATGAACAACTTTGATGGTTCCTTCAGATAAACTCAGTTTTATTTTTATCTCAATCTCTTTATTATCTTCGAGTGATTTTGTCCATAAGGTATCCCGGCCATCAAACTTTGCTACAACTAATGAACAGCCACCATCAATTGGACTAAAAACAAAACTTTCTTCTGCATACCTATCTTCTGTTTCAGCAATCTTATCTATATCATTATTTATATTCTTTTTTGGCAAAACCGTTGTTGCACCCCGTCAATATGATACACATAAACAAGACTAATAAATAGCTGCCAGCTCTTTTCATAATAAATTTTTCTCCTGCAAATTCTGATTTTCCAGTTTGATAAACAGGGTTTTATCTATTCATCAACTCAAGAGTTTTTTCAAATGAAATGCATTCAGTATATCTTCCATTCCACATGAACTCATTATACATCATATCAAACTATAAGTATACCATTGTAGGGTTTCCATCCTGTTGTTCCTGATTTAGCACAGATCATACTGGAGAATTATAAGCATAAGGCTTTTGTAAAGCGCCTATGACTTTGTTCCGTTCCAGGCATGTGGAATAATACATACTCGTTTCTCCACACAATCGGGCTGCGTTCCATCAATTCCTATAAACCTGATACAAAACGCTGTTTTGTCTGAATAAGGCAGCTCTGGCGGCATAATAAAGCAGGTATAGGTATACCGATATGCTATTTTATTTCTGTTTTTCGATATACCAGATACAGAACAGGCAGGATAGCACAAAACAAAATTGAATATACTGTCAAAATAATTGGAACTGACCCTACTACTTTCCCCCCAATCTCATAAAGATTAAAGGTTTTGATAGCCATATTTATCTGCAAAAGCTGATCCGGCAAGAGTCCCAACACATCTGACAGCGCCGTAAAGCCTCCCAGAAAAGATTGAATAAATATTAAGACAAATGGAATTGTAACAGCCAAAACTATTGTGTGCGTTTTTGCAGATACCAGCATAGAAACCGATAAAATGAATAAAGCTCCCACGTATCCGCCAACAACTGTCAATAGGTATGCCTGCAAATACGTAATATTATAAAAACTTTTCCAGAAAGTCCAGCCCGTCTGGATTACACAGTTTGCGCCATCAACGCCTGCAACACTAAGTATGACAACGGAATATACCAGCATTACCAACCAATATATTCCTGTAATCACAGTCAATCCAGCCGCTATTTTTGATAATACTCCTTTATCTCGCCCATATCTGGCAGAAAAGAAAACTGAATCTGATTTCCATTGGAATTCATTAGAAAAAATACCGGATACGAAAAAACTTAAGATCAGAACAGCCAGCATAATGATTGTAGTAGCATATTTCAAAGCGGCATCCCAGCCTCCCATATATTTATAATAAATGGGTGTCTTTAACTTTTCATATTGACTGATCAAAAAGGTCTTTTCCTTTTCACTGAACTTGTCTTTTGCTTCCTCAGAATTGAGCCATTTTTCCAGATTTAAAGTGCGGTTTTCATACACTCTGCCAACCTCATCCTCCGATACGCTATCTGCCCGATAATAATTATATTCCCGGAAATCAGAAAATCCGGAATTAATCAGATCCCTAATGTCGGAAAATCCCTGTTTTTTTGAATAACCAATTTCACTTTTTTGTATATCTGCCGGATCGTTTGGATAGGCTTCGTTTACAAGACGATTCTGCCGGATGACTTCTTGAAACACATCTTCCGTCAACACTCCTGTCCATTCCAGCTTCTTATCCCGTAGATTCCTTGCAGCTGTGATCCCCACATGGGTATTTCCTGCTTCATCCACATAGCTCATAGAGGAGATTGCAAAATAACAGGTAACTATCAATGCCGCCAACAATACTACAAGACCGATTTTATTTACTGTTTTTGAAAAAATCTTTTTTATTTCAAACCGGATCATTCCATATCATCCCCCTTTTCTCCAAAATAGAACAAGAATACATCTTCTAAAGTCGGCTGTACCTGTTCTGCATTTTCAAACGGCGGCCCGGCAGAGATGATCCGCAATTCTACACCACCATTTTCTGATTTCATATTTGACACTTTATATTGCTTCATAAGTTTTGCCGCTTTTTCATGTGTGGTAAAGCAAGACCATACTTTTTCCGGCATGGAGGATAATATACTGTCTAAACTCCCCTGCTGCACGATTCTGCCGTCTTTCATCAGCCAAATATTATTTGCGATATACTCAATGTCAGAAACAATGTGCGTAGACAATATTACAATCCGTTCTTCTGAAAGTTCACTTATCAGATTGCGGAAACGGACTCTCTCCGTAGGGTCAAGCCCTGCAGTTGGCTCATCCATGATCAGTATTTTGGGATTATTTAGCATAGCTTGTGCAATCCCGGCTCTGCGCTTCATCCCTCCCGATAACTTCTTCATTTTCCTGTTGGCTAACTTACTAAGCCCCACTTGTGTGAGAAGTGCTTTTACTCTTTTCTTTGCCACGATCGGACGGATCCCTTTTAGGCTTGCAATGTATAAAAGATAATCTTTAAGCGTAAATTCAGGATAAAACCCAAAGTCCTGAGGCAGATATCCCAAAAGGTTTCGATACTCTCCCCCCATCTGAAAAATATCTTTTCCGTCACATAATATCTTTCCTCTTGTGGGAGTCAATAACGTGCAGATCATTCTCATTAAAGTGGTTTTTCCCGCACCATTTACACCCAAAAGTCCGTACACACCATTTTCGATCGTGAGATTCATGCCATCTACCGCGTTAAAGTCCCCAAAACTTTTTGTCAGATCAACTAACTGTAATTCCATCTAAATCCCTCCCAGTATTTATTGCAGTCATATATCGTTTTATAAATCGCACCCACTAAGAAAACAACGGCAGTTCCCAACAGGACACACCATATGGGAAATGTAATGAAGGAATAAATCTTTTCGTTACTGATAACTGTCCACCATATCGCGCTCCATAACAGACAGAAAATAATGGATGTCCCCTCACTCACCGGACGCTTGCTGCACAATGTACCAAAGCAAATACACGCGGCAACTACAGCCGGAAATAGAAAATGAATCAGAATTTCAGGTAATACAAAATTGATACTTTTCTTGATCCATACACAAAAAAGACTTATCAAAAATACATCAACAATACCAAACAAAAACATTCTGGCCGCATAAATCTGGCGTAGGGAATAAAGGCAGGCCGCTTCAACCTGCATACAGTCACAAGTCTTATTTTTCCAAAATTCCGGTATTATCAAAACAATAAAAAGTACCCCTATCAAGCCCAGCATCCTTACCAGATACAGATTGTTTAATGCATATGGCAAAAGCATAGCAGTGATGCACAGCAAAAGCGTTTGCAGCAGCCACCACCGTTTTCGTATAAGCCGTAATTCTGTCCATAAAAATTCCCAGTGGGTTAACTGCTTTTCCTGCTCAAAGGAACAATATGCTTCCATAGATTTTCTTACAGTTTCTTTTAAGTGCTGTTCATCAGGAATTATTTTCTGGGTTTCTTTATACTTTTTGAGTTGTTCTTCAATATTCACGAGATTACTCCTCTCTCAGCAGCTTTTCTAAGTGCTTTTTTGCCTGTTTTATCCGATACTTTACTAATGAAAGACCTATTTGTAAGGTGTCGGCTATTTCTGTAAGTTTTAATTCCTGGAAATAATACAGAATGATCACCTCCTTTAATTCAGCCGGCAATCTATCCAGAGCTTCCCTAATTTCCAATCTGTTAAGAAGCTCCTCTGTTTCCGGAGGACGTAAAGGATCTTGTTTCTCTAAGGCTTGTTCATCTAAGAAACTTTCCCTGATCCTTTTATAAGAATCCCGGCAAAGATTTCCGGCAATGGTATACAGATAATTCCTGGTTTTCCCCATATAACGGTAATCAGATAATTTTTCAAAGAAGCGTAAAAAAGTTTCCTGTGTCAAATCTTCTGCGTATGATCTGTCAGGACAATGGTAGCTGCAATATTTTAGTATTTCTTCATAATGTTTACGGATAAATGCATCAAAAGCGTTTTCATCTCCACGCTTCATTTTTTGTATCACCCAAAAATCAATATCCACTAAATCCTCCTTTCCCGTTTTTGAAAACAAATGCGCATTTTGTTTCTACTATGTATAACGAATGGACACTGCAAAAAGATAGTGCTGTTTCAATTTTTATTTGTCCTCCCTTTTCTCCAAAAATAATAGTGCATATCTATGTAGTACGGATGATATACGGGAAATGTACCCATGAAAAAAGACAATGGATTATTCCATTGCCCTTTTATCCATGTATTTACTAATCGACGGTTGCAATTCTCTATGCAGAGCAGTGCAGGGAGACACTTTGGATCTTTTCAGAAATAGAAGGTCAGATATAAAAGCAAAAAACTGAACACCTAAGGGATTCAGGCTGAAGGAAATGCCAAAACAAATTCACTTCCGCGCCCCTCACGGCTGTTCACACGGACAAAACCATCGCACAATGTGCATACGTGCTGAACAAGGCTCAGCCCGATCCCATAGCCGTCCTTGTTTAATTCTCTAATCTGATAACCGTGTTCAAATATCGGCTCTTCCTCCTCTTCACTCATTCCCATGCCATGATCCCGTATGTGGAGCAAAACGCTGTCATGCTGCTGTTCCAGGGATACCTCGATCAAGCTTCCGTTGCCGTATTTGACCGCGTTATCCAGCAGATTGTCAACGGCCCGGCGCAGCCATTGCTCTTTACCTAACATTTCATAAGAAGCGTCTTCATCAAAGCAGAAGGAGAGATTGGGATAAATGCTTCGGTAGGTATCACATTCCTCCGCCGTGATCAGCGCCAGGTCCACCATTTCACGGCTGGAGTCCCGATGCGCAGAGATAGTCAGAATATCATCTACGGATTGAGCCAGTTTCTCAATATCCCGTATCAGCAGGGGGTCAGAGGACTCATTGAGCCGGGCTTTGATGAGCATGACCAAATTTTTTTGCTCGTGGGCAATGAAGGAATGGAGACGCTGCTGGTCCTTTTCATACGCAGAAAGCCGTGTATGGATGTTCTGATACTCCTCCTTCAGATCCGTTTCCCGGATACGCTCAGGCTCCGATTCAGATAAATCCCGCAGATCACTGGCAATGATCCTGTTATGCCTGCGCTCCAGCGCATGGATACAAAGCAACAGTACACAGGAAAGCATAAGGACCAGCAGGCAGACAGCTATAATGAGTAAGGGCAGATAGCGGAAAAAGGCCGTGCGGAAATAATCATGCAGCTCGGTTGAGGTGACAAAACTGTTCATGACAACCTGTCCGCTTTGCGGAGCATAGAACAGGGTCTCCGGCAGCCCGCTGGTATCTGCGCTTGAATTGCGCACAAACAGATAGAAGCATGCAACAATACTCAAACTTAATACAATAGTATATCCGGCGATCAAAAACCAGGTTTGCTTTTTTATTCCAGACATAGATAATACCCCTTTCCTTTCGCGTTGCAGAGAATGGATGTATCTCCTGTTTTCAGCTTTTTCTTGATGTTGGCCATGTGGACCCGGATGACTCCGGAAAAGGGATCAAAATTTTCGTCATAGACATGCTCTGCCAACTCCTCATTGGATACAATGCGAGGATAACAGCTTGCCAGATATTCCAAAATATCAAATTCTTTAGCGGAGAGAGAAACCTCACATCCCTTCAGTTCTACCCGCCGGATGGCCGGATCCAAGGACAGTTCCCTGATGACAATAACGGGATTTGCCCGTCCCCGGAACCGCCGGATCACTGCCTGGATACGGGCATTCAGTTCTGCGAATTCAAAGGGCTTTGTGATATAGTCGTCGCTGCCAAGCTGCAGGCCTTTGACCCGCTGTTCCAGTTCTCCCCGGGCAGTCACAATGAGCACTGGTGCAGTAATACCCTGGCTCCGCCAGTCTTCCAGCAATTCAAAACCATCTCTGTCCGGCAGGTTCAGATCCAGCAGGATCGCATCATAATCGTTATCGGAAGCCTTCAAGTCTCCGCTTTCTCCATCATAAGCCATATCACATACATATCCAAATCCCGACAGCTTCTCCTTCATCAAATCCGCCAGTTCAGTATTGTCTTCAATTATCAATAAACGCACTGCCCTCACCTGCCATTCTAAATTTATATTGATATAGTATACCACAAGCAGTGTCTGGACAAAACAAAAATATAATTTTTAAACAGTTTGGTCTTGCCTCAGAATTAACATATCCTGTGCTATACTGAAAAAAATCCTAAAAGAAACGAGAGAACATGTTATGTATATTTTAAAAAATGCATTTCAAAACCTGTACAGAAATGCAGGAAGGAATCTGCTGGCGGCCGGGATATTCCTGGTGGTCATCACTATGAGCTGTGTGGCACTGGTAGTCTACAACGATGCAGATGCCATTGCCAAGCAGTACAAAGACCGGCTGAGCACGGAAGTGCTCCTGGATGTGGATGAGAGGAAGGTCGGTGAAGCCAGTGAAGAAGATGAAACATTCAGACGGCCTGAGCTTACTGATGGACTGATTCGAAAAATGTCTGCCTCCAAGTACCTGAAAAAGGCGATGTACTACGTTCAGATGGAGGCCGTGGCAGATGATCTGAAATACACCAGGCCCATCGACTACGGGGATATGGAGATGCAGCGGGCAGGAGAAAATCGCGTAAAGACCCGTTCTCCCCAGTACTATTTAAATGGGTTCGAGGATATGAGCCAGGCGGAGCCGTTCCAAAGCGGGCAGGCCAAACTTGCCGAAGGCGGGAGTTTTCCGGCGGAGGATAACGAATGCCTGATCTCTGACACACTGGCAGAGCTGAACAACTTAAAACCCGGTGATACATTCCGGGCGAAAAGTATTTACCACACGGACAAGCAGGGGGAGCCGCTGGAAGAGATGACCCTCAAAGTCAGCGGCATCTACCACCGAGAATACAGTGAAGGTGAAATGGACCGCGACGATGAGATCTTTACCAATTATAAGCTCCTGATCGATCCGCGTTATACGTATGAACCTATATTTAATACGAAATTTTTCCTGAAAGACCCAAAGGATCTGGATGCATTTGCCCGGGAAGCCTATGCCGCAGGTCTCTCCGAATACTACAGTCTGAGTACCGATACGGTTGCCTACGACGCTTTTGTGAAACCCATTGAGCAGATGTGCGTGATCTCCATGATCTTCCTGTGGGTAGTCCTGGTGCTGGGGGCCGCGATCCTGATCATCCTCTCCGCATTAGTAGTGAGGGAACAGAAATATGAAATCGGTGTCTTACGGTCTATGGGTATGAAAAAAAGTAAAGTTGCAGCGCAGCTGATCCTGGAATCTGCACTCATCATGGCTGTCTGCCTGATCCTTGGCATTGCCTTGGGCAGTCTGCTGGCCCAGCCAGTCACCGATATGCTGCTGGCAGACCAGATGTCCCAGGCTATGGGCGGACCTAACCTTACAGGCAGTATGGGCGGCGCCTCTTATGGCGGGCTGGCTACGGACAACAGCCCCATCACCCACATCAAAGCAGCGCTGAGTCTTACTACCATCACAGAGCTTACAGGCATCGCCCTGATCCTGACAGCAATCGCAGGTGCGGTCAGCTCAGCCTGTGCAATGAAGTATGAGCCTATGCGCATCCTGCGCCAGCGAAATTGAAATGGAGGAAGTAAACATGGCTGTTTTAACACTTAAAAACGTGGGATATACCTATGAAAAAACCACAAAACCGGTATTTCAGGGATTAAATGCAGAGTTTGAACCGGGCAGGGTCTACTGTATCGTGGGAAGATCCGGGGCGGGCAAGACTTCCCTGCTCTCCCTCTTAGCCGGACTGGACATCTGTACGGAGGGAACCATCCTGTATGAGGGCGAGGATCTGCGTGAGCTTGACAGGGACCGGTACCGCGCCGAAAAAATAGGCGTTATATTCCAGAGCTATAACCTTTTGTTAAATAAAACCGCATTGGAGAACATTGAGCTTTCCATGTCCATCAGCGGGGTCCGTCATAAAAGCAACCGTGCCTTTGCCCTGTCTTTGCTGGACAGCGTAGGCATTAACGAGGAGACGGCGGGGCGCCGCGTACTGGGGCTCTCCGGCGGAGAACAGCAGAGGGTGGGCATTGCCCGTGCCCTGTCCCACGAGCCTAACCTGCTGCTGGCGGATGAACCAAGCGGCAATCTGGACCGGGAGACAGAGCGTGATGTGATGGACATCCTGGTGGATCTGGCCCATGTGCACAACAAATGCGTGATCATTGTAACGCATTCCCATAAAATCACCCGCTGTGCGGATGAAATCTGGGGATTGAACAAAGGCGGCCGCCTGGTTTACATGGGGAAGGGAGGTGAGGTCTGATGGCAGAAAAAAGAAGACAATACATGGGCATTGCCTGCTTCATCCTGGGTCTGGCATCTGTGGGACTCGGACTACTCCGGGAGGAACATTTGACGGTACTAAAAAAAGCAGCGGCAATCTGCCTGGAATGTATAGGAATTGGTTAGGAGCAGTATATGAAAAATAAAAAAGTCACAAAAAAAGCTACAAACAAGCGGCCCCAAAAAGGCATCCGGCTCTGGGTACAGATTATATTTGCCGCACTGACAAACGGCTATGTGAATGGCTTTATCCAGTCAAAAATTTATACCGGGCCTACAAAAGCACTGTGTGTGCCGGGGCTTAACTGTTATTCCTGTCCCGGTGCCCTGGGAGCCTGTCCCATTGGTTCCCTTCAGGCAGTTATCAGCAGCCGTAACTACCAGTTTTCTTTTTACATCATCGGTTTTTTGATGGCTATTGGAGCTTTGATCGGACGAGTGGTCTGCGGTTTCCTCTGTCCCTTTGGACTGGTTCAGGATCTACTGCATAAGATTCCGGTGCCAAAGATAAAAAAGCTGCCGGGGGAAAAATACCTGAAGTATCTCAAATATGTCATTCTTGCGGTGTTCGTCCTGCTGCTGCCCATGTTCGCGGTGAACATCATTGGCCAGGGAGACCCCTGGTTCTGCAAGTGGATCTGTCCATCAGGCACCTTGCTGGGAGGCATTCCTCTGGTAGCGGGAAATCCTGATCTGCAGGCTGCCGTTGGCTGGCTGTTTGACTGGAAGGTCTTTCTGCTGATATTCATCCTGGTGCTTTCCATGTTCAGCTATCGGCCTTTCTGCAAGTTCCTCTGCCCGCTGGGCGCGGTCTACGGCGTATTTAACCCTATTTCCCTCTACCATCTGCGTCTGGATGAGGATAAATGTGTGAACTGCGGCATCTGCAAAAAGACCTGCAAAATGGGCATCGATCCACGGAAGACGCCAAACAGCCCCGAATGCATCCGCTGTGGAGACTGTGTCCGGGCATGTCCCACAGGAGCCCTCACAAAAGGCTTTGGCATTGGCAAAAAAGCAGCGGTGTCATCTTGTACAGGTTCATGTGCTTCCTGCGCCGGGTCATGCACCGGAAAGTCTGCCCCAAAAGAAGGGCCTAAAAACTGATACTCACAAACATATATTTTAAACAAATGAAAGGATAAAATCATGAAAAAATTATCTACATTATTCCTGGCCTTAGGCCTGACAATTTCCCTTGCTGTCTGCGGCACCTCCTCTGCCGCCACTTCCTCATCTGAGTCCGCATCTGCAGACAGTGACAGCCCGGCACCGGACATAAGCGATATCGTACAAGAGGATCCTATCAGTGAGGAAGACCAGAAACTGATGGACTGCAGTGTCCGTTTCACAGCGGATAAGAAACTCAGCTATGATACATGGAAAAAAGTAATGGAACTGCCCGGAATGGAATGCCCAAACCATATCTCAGGTTATATTGACAATGTATCTTTGGCTGACAATAAGGATCTGCTCCTCAGCGGAGAGCCTGAACTGGAGGAAAACGGACTGTTTGTCACTTATGAGCTGACGGAGGGCAAGGTCCCGGCAGACGGTTCCACCGGCGGCTGTGTGATCCCGGCTTCTATGGCGGAAAGTATGGGAAAAAAGGTGGGCGATAAGGTAACTGTGGATACGCCGCTTGGCAAGGCAGAGTATGAGATCACCGGACTGTACGGCTATAGCGAAAAAGGCAAGGTGGGAGGACTCACGGAAGAAAATGCACCGCTGTATGAGATCTTCGTAACTACCGAAGATGTGGTTAAGCTGACCGGTACCAGTAAAGACGGCTATTTCCTTGGAAACACTGTCACCTGCGCCACTGCTGAGGAGGCGAAAAAGCTGGTAGAGCAGGCTTCGGCAATCTTAAAGGAATATGACATGAAAGCAATGCTGGCAAGCGATTCCAGCGCAGAGATGACTTACGCGGACAGCAATGAACTGTTCCAGGATGTTGCACTGGACGGGACCGACCTGGACGGCAAAGCCCTGCCGGAGGATCTGCTGGCAAAAGACGGAGTCACGATGGTGAACGTCTGGGCCACCTTCTGTAATCCCTGTCTGGAGGAAATGCCTCACTTGGAAGAGCTGAACAAGGAATTTGCCGCTGCAGGGAAAAATTTCAAGGTCGTGGGAATCGCAGCCGATGTGGTAAACGAGAAAGGAGAGGTAGGCCAGGATCAGTTAGATCTGGCAAAAGAGATCGTGGAAAAGACCGGTGTTACCTATACGAACATCATCCCCGGAGAAAAGCTTCAGTCTGACATTCTGCCGGACGTGACTGCCTTCCCTACCAGTTTTTTCCTCAACGACAAAGGTGAAGTGATCAAAACGGTTATGGGGGCCACCACCAAAGATGACTGGGCAAATACGGTCAATGAGCTGTTGGAAAAGCAGATCAGCTAGATATTGACTACACACAGCAGAGGTGTCGTTGATGATATTGACCTCAGCAGATCAACCCCAAAAAGTACACGGGTTGTAAAAATAGCTTACAAAAGAGGATTTCTGGCACCTAACGTATGCAGAAGTCCTCTTTTATGACAATATTTTATCTGCTATAAAAAATATTACTGGTACTCAAACATGCCCAAAAGGTATTATCCGGAATAGCTTTAAAAACAAAATATACTCTAACTGTAAAATCAAATGTGTTCTTCAATTTTAATCATTATTTTTGTAACATATTCCGTTAAGTCAGCGATGACAAATTTATTTAACCCTATTTCGTAAGCATAACCTTTGAGGGGTAAATTATTTTGTTTGGCATATTCAAGTATTTATTTATACATACATGGCAACTTGTCCCATGTTCCCTTATGATAGCCGCATAAACATTTTCCTTTTGGTTTTGTCATTTTCTGTGCAGATAATGAACCTTCGAGGTAGGTGTATAAATGCCGTCATATCTTTCAAAAAAAGAACATCATTCGCATACAGCCCTAATGCAGTCGAAATTACAATATGTGCAATACTGACACGGTCTTCTAAATACTTATAATAAGTCAGATCAGACAGCATTTCTTCTGACCACGATTCTATTTCAAGAGATGGCAGCATAGTTAATTTTGGATTCATTGGCATTCTTCTCCTTTTCCTTTGTCTGCCAAATCATTCTTACCCAAAAACACATCTTCCCGTATGATACGGCACATTTTATCCGCTTCCTCAAAACACGGAGAGTGTGCTGAATTTTCAAATGTATAAAACCCCTTCAGGGGTGCATCCGTGTTCTGTACAAACTGTTTTGCAATCACATACGAAATTTGATAATCGAAAATACCATGAAATACATAAATGGGAATTTCCAATTTGATGGGGAAATTGACCATATCTGTGTTCAGTACAAAATCCTGTAGGGAGGATTTGACAGAAAAACTGCTTCCGGCAGCAAATTTCAGCTTTTCCGCCCAAGTATATTCACGAAAACGCAGCACCTTTTTCACTTCCTGCGCCATAGATCTGCTTTTATGCATGATACCGATACCCAGCTTCTGCATCCCCTCAGAGCGCACAGACGATAAATATTTTATTTCATATGCGCAGGTGTCCCTATCATACTTTTTTAGCTTTTTTATCATTGCATTGTCATTGACTGATTGAAACTTCTCTAACATATAATCATAGGCGAGCTGCTCTGAACGAAGCTGCCAAGCCACCTGACCCACGCCTATATAGGCGAAAAACCTTTCGGGAGCCTAACGCAATCTCAGATGAGCCGGAACCGCCGTGCAGATAAAGAAGCACCGGATTATGTATGTCTGCACCTTTGAGGAACATGCCTTGCCGTACTCCGTTGATATTTAATAACAGCTTCTCATCTATCTTTTTTGTTTCCTGCATCCTTTGAGACCTCCTACGTATTACAAATTTCATATAATGTTCATTTTATGGTACAGATCAACCGTCAATATCATCTTCTTCGTTTTCAAATGAAGATATCATATTTAATGCGCTTTTAGCCATTTCACTTTTAGGAAAAAGCTCAAGTACCCTTTGATAATATTCCTTTGAAAGCTTTGCATTATTAGATTGCGTATAACAAAAAGCAATATTCAGCAATGCCATTTCCGTATAGGAAGTTCTGCTGGAAGATAGCAATGTGATGCAGCGGTATTTATCAATCCACGTGTGCCTGCAAAAGAAATCATAGCTTTTTCTAAACTCTTCGATAGCTTTCTCATAGTTTCCCTGCTGATATAATAAAATACCTTTTCTGTGATGATGCGGAACACAACGCCGCAATATTAAAGAAACCGCCAAATAAATTATCATGGCGAGGATTAATGCGGACTTAAAAGGCTTTACAAATAAATGAAAGATTAAAACCAATATCCCCATTATAAATAATTGTGGAACTATTGACAGCCATGCAATCTGACGCACAACCGGTTTTCCTGATGACATATGATATCCCCCTTCTAATGGCTGCCGCTGGTCTGTGTTTTTTGCACGGAAAAGTACAGACATGGTCGGATGCTAAGTTTCTCCATAACTTTAGGAACATCTGCTGGTACTGCGGATGCTTTCATACTTTACTTATAATTGAGAATCATCCACTATATTTAGGGCTATTTCTTTCGCTGCACTGCCGGTAATGTGTTCCTTATGCAAATGATCATTAAGATATACAGCGAAATATTCACGTTGTCCGTCTTTTTCACTATATCCTACAAACCAGGCCTCTCCATCGGGACCTGAGCCAGTTTTTCCATATACCTGTTGTATTCCGTTATCCTGAACCAGCATGATTCTTTCCAGTATTTCAATATCGTCACAGCTAAAAATACTTTGCCCTTCAAATAATTTCGACAAAACCTGTACTTGTTCATGGGGTGAAATCTTCAAAGATGAATCCAGCCAAAAACCATTTAACTCTTTATATGGATTTATATTGCTGCCATCCCATTCAGAGATATCGCAATTGCCATATTTCAGCCCACCCAACTCTTTGTTCAGCTCATCTTGTCCTACAGCATCTATAACCTGACGAAAATACCATATACATGATGTCTGAAATGCATCTTGTAAGGTCAAGTTTCCATTCCAGTCCGGGTTTGGATATTCTGTTCCATTATAATCCATTGTAGAAGTTTCATCTTTAATAATACCATTATGCAACCCTGATAATGCAGACACGATTTTAAATGTCGAATAGGGAGAAGCTTCCTGTTGTGCCATATCCTTGTTATAAAAAGAAACCTTATTTTCTGATGGGCTGTACAATACTGCACAACCATTAGTACCATCAAAATCACTGCTCAGATCAACACTTTCTTCTATGACATTTTGAGTCTCGATCTGCTCTGCTTTATTACTAATTTCCAGCTGCGCTATCTGTTCTGGTTCTTTTTTTACCTCTATCTTCTGTTCCTTGGAGTATCCACATAGTATCATAAGGCAAATTATTGATACACAAAAAAGTTTTAAAAATCTTCTCATCCTATTTTCTCCACTGATTCTGATTTATAAAATTAATTCCGCATTTCACCAATTAGTTATTTTCCCAGATAAACTGAACTTTATATATTTATATCATAGATACCATGTGAACAACGCCCGCCGATAAAAGAGCGACCGCAATTCCTAACACGATTCCTTTCATGCCTCCTTTAACATGGAATAAATAATTCTTGTATTCCTTGTCAAGATCCTCGGTCCCTGCTATCCTTAATTTTTTACTATGGCAAAACACACCAATATCAAGCACGATTACATCAAATAAATTAACGGAAAGGAATAAGATAAACACATGTACAAATGCTGTCTGAAAGTTTTTTGCTCCAGAATAATAGGCCACTGCCGACAAAAGAGGAATGAATACAAATACAGCAATAAGTTTTTTTAATATATGCCCTTTTTCAGTCCTTTTAATAGAATTTTTATATTGCGGCAAAGATTCTACTCTTTTTCTAATTTCTGGAGGGTATGACATAATATATTTAACAGGGTCTTTATACTGTGTTGGTAGTATTATTACTGCAAAAATAATACAAGCAATCACACATTCTATGGTTAAAAGCATACTCTTTCTCCTTGCAGCTTCTAATTTTCACAATATTTTGTTCAATTGGTGTTTATAGTATATATTGGTATGTTTATATCGTCAAGAAAGTAAGGATGAATATTTAAGTTTTTAAATTACAGAATCGATCAAACCTACAAAAATTTTACTTATTGAGCCAATCTCATGGTCATATTTTGTTACATAATCTATTATATCACTAGAGGTCATTTTTTCTACCTTTCGAATTTGTTATTAAGTCCCATTGTAAAATCAATATTTCCGCCTGCTTTTAAGAGAAAAGCATAGCCAGCATTGTCAATCATTTGCAATACTTGATCCTTATCACTTTTTATAGCGCCCGATACTGCAAGTGCTAATATGCCATGTGAATATATGGTACAATTCCCAATATATTCAGCCGCATTATTTATGGTAACGTCAAAAAATTCGTTTTTTTGATTAAGTCATTATTTTCTGACAATTCATATATTGTTTCCATACCACCTATACAGTAGCCACCGCTTCCATCCAAAAACAAAAATCCAAAAAGGGTTGGTTCATCAAAAGCAATATTTACATAGGCATTTCCAATTTCTTCTTTATAGCGCATATCGTTTCATGACATTCCCAACAGTCGGAAAGTTGTTTCTTCAAAACACAGCAAACATAGATTGGACACACACAATCATCAAATTCGCTTGTCCAAAGTGGCTTTCCGGCTGTAGTATTGCACCCCTGACATCTACGGGGGAACTCCACGCAGCATTCACAATTCATTCCACAATACGCTTTCTTCATACATATCCCCCTTTACCAGCATTCACCACAATAACAATTTTCATAGTAGCTCCTCCATTTTATATACTCTTGTTCATCATTTAAGGACACTGAATGTTTTTGTCATCCTTATTCCGCTTGCTGTGTCTATACTTGATAAAAAAACGATAGCCGCCGAACTGAACAATAATGCACCGCAACAATGCAGCACTAGCAAAATATCAAAGATTCCCTTATGGTTGTAGATTGGGGGAATAGGAATGTCTATTACTGCCATTTCCGCACCATTTCCAGGATTCCGCAAAATGGCAGGCAGGGCAAACGTATAACGCATGTCCATTGTCTTACTGAGTTTCCCTCACAATATTATTCAGCCAGACTCCCTTTTTCACCAGAATATATCCGGCAATGAGCTTCACTATCTCTGCCATTTGACATATAAAATAAACAGGCACAATGGGCATATCGGTGTACCTTGTCAGGCAAAAAGCCAACGGGATATTGATAACCCAAAGATTTAAACTATCATACAACAACGTGACAATCGTTTTTCCTCCTGCACGTATTGTAAAAAAGGCAACATGAGTAAAACAGGAAATCGGCAGGCACAATGCCAAAATGCGCATAAGCTGTGCCGCAAGGTCTTTTACTGCCGGGGTGGTGGCATATAGCCGTGGAATAAAGGGGGCGGCGGCAAACAACGCTATCCCGCAGATAACGCTTAACCGGACGGCAATGGAAAATAACCTCTTGTTCACTTCTTTTGCTTCCTGCATTTTGCCTGCGCCAATTAACTGTCCCATCATAATCGCCACCGTACCGCCCACAGACTGATATACTACCGTAAAGATGTTATACATGGACGTAGCGATGTTTAATCCCGCCACCACCTGAATCCCCCTGAAAGAGTAGCACTGCAGCATAATGACGGTTCCGATCGACCAAAAAAATTCATTGACCATAAGCGGCAGACCCTTAACTAAAATCCTCCTGCTTAATGCGGCTTTCTTCCTGTGTTTTCCAAATGCGCGGTGTAAATCCCTAAAAGCGCTTTCCGGTTTGTATACTGCAAACAGGATAATGAAAAGCTCTGTCAGTCTGGATATGACCGTGGCGATCGCCGCACCCTTTACCCCTAACCTGGGAAAGCCAAACGTCCCGAAAATCAGCAGATAGTTCAGGACAGTATTGGACAAGATTGCTGTGATACTGGCGATCATAGGTATCAGCGTTTTACCCATATCCTTCATGGCGCTCGCATATACCTGTGTCAGCGCATAAGGAGCCATACCGAACAACAAAATAGACAAATATTGCTTTCCATACAGCAGGGTCATGGCTGCGTCCGCCCCATCCCCTCTTGTATATAAAAAAAGGGAAATAAAGCTTTTTCCAAACACAAGCAGGATAAAAAACGCAATGACGGATAAAGCCAGACAGACAAGAAAACGGAACCGAAACGACTCTCTAAAACCGTTCATATCCTTACCGCCATAAAATTGTGCGCCGAACACACTCCCTCCAGCGACAATCCCTAAAAGGCAGGTGGCATAGACAAAATGCAGTTGATTCCCGATAGCCACTCCTGACATGGCCTCCGTTCCAATCTGCCCCACCATGATATTGTCAACAAAACCAACTAAATAGGTTAACAGCCCCTGGGCCAGAATGGGCAATGCTATATTGGTCACTCTGCCGTAAAAAGCCTTATCCTTCTCCTGCAACATATGTGTTTACTCCTTCTAATGGACTCTAACGCTTCCCGTCTGCACTTCTACAATAGGGGAATTCCGCAAAAAAACTGCTCTTATATTGTCCGTGCTAATATAGTTTGACAATGAACATAAGAGCATTATATACTAGAATTCAAGGAATAAGAAGAAAGTATATTGTCACGATATAACACGATATTGTTCTACGGAAGGATGTGCGATGACAAATGAAGTATGAATTACACAATGATCTTGATGCGGAATTCCCGCTTATTTTTGGATGCAGGGTACTCTCTACCAGTCATCCTGACGATGCGTATCTCCACTGGCACGACTGTATAGAGGTCATTTATTGTGAATACGGGCAGGGCTGGGTGATTTCCGGCAGTGACCGTATTTTCGTGGAAGAGGGCGATATTGCGATCGTCAATTCCGGTGATATCCATGATGTTCTTACGGAATCCGAATGCCGCATGTATTCCCTGGATTTGGGGAGCGCACTATACAGCCCTCTGAGGCTTGAGCCACATCTGTTTGTTTTTTTTAAAAAGATAAAGGATGCCCGAATGGAAGCATCCATCAGACGAATCATCTCGGAAATGGAAAGAAAGGATGCTTATTACAAACAGGCTGTACAGACAGAGATTATTTCTATTGTCATCCTTTTGATGCGGGAGTATCTTGATAATACGGCCAAACGGAAATCTTCGGATAATCAGCAGGTACAGGCAGTAAAAAAGATAATTTCGTATCTGCGTGAGCATTTTCTTGAACACATTACCATCGATGAATTGTGCGCTGACACCAGTTACAGTAAGTTTTATCTGTGTCATTCATTTAAGAAAATGACAGGTAATACCATTATCCAATATGTAAATTTCCTCAAATGCCAGCATGCGAGAAGCCTGCTGCTGGAGGGAAACCACAGCGTCAGTGAAAGCGCTGCTTTAAGCGGTTTTAACAATGACTCCTATTTTTCCAAAACATATAAGGCAGTCTTTGGCAGACTTCCTTCGGATGATCTGCGGTTACTGCCTTAAGACTGGAAATTTTTACATATGTTATAGCGGCAAGCAATAACGTTCGATTCTTTGTTGAGGGCGTTGCCCCAAGCCCCCATGAACAGCTCTGCGGTCACTGGTTTCGCGTCCAAATCTGCTGCCACTTTCAGCGCTTTTGCATCATAAGAGGATTTTGAAAACACATGGCACCAACAAGGGATAAAATTTTATTTATATCAGCTTTTGCACCTATATATTCAAGGTGTATGGACAAATTTTCATAAGCAGTTAAATGCTCATATTTCACCAAGCAGTCCGATGATTTCACCCTTAGATACCTCTAACAACACATGATCTAGAAATTGGCTAATAAATGTACCTTTATGTTTACCTGCGATTATATGTCCACATTGATACAGCAAAACTCACAATACTTAATAACAAGCACCATACAAGTGCAATCCATAAACTATTTCCCAAAGGCAGATCAAGTGTCAAGGCTCTCAAACTATCAATCATGGGTGTCATAGGTTGTATCGAAGCAAACCAGCTAATACCTCCCGGCATCGTGTCAACGGGAGCAAATCCCGAACTCATAAAAGGTAGGATAAAGAGTGGGAACAGTAGTCCGGTTGCTCCCTCTACTGACTTCGAAACAGTTCCACAAAGTACAGCGATTAGGGTAAATGTAATGTTTATCAGCAAAAGAAGTACTATAACTCCAAACCAATCTACAAGCCCGACTTGTGGTCTAAAGCCAAGAATAGGAGCCGTTGCCACAATGACAACGTTTGAAATAATACCTCGTATAACTCCAGCACCTGTATGACCGATCAACACAGCAGATTTTGAAATAGACATACAGCGAAAACGATCTATGATCCCCTTTGTCATATCAGCGGTAACATTCATCGCCGAATATTGAGACGCTTGAGCGATACTTTGCAAAATAATTCCTGGCACAATAAAATCAATGTAATTATAATCTCCAACATCTGATATACTGCCAAATACAGTCCCAAATAAAAGAATTAAGCAAAATGGTATCAGTGTTGCTGTCAGGAGTGTTTCGGGATTTCGCAAAGAGATAGTTAAACAGCGTTTGAACATAACCCATGTATCAAGAGATATATTTTTATTAGATTTTTTCATGTTGATTTCTCTCCTTTTTTTCATCAATTAGCGTTAAAAATACATCTTCTAAGGATGGCAGATTTTGTTCTATACTGTCAGCTGAAATACCATTTTCTATTAATAGCTTTATTGCCGAATTAGCTTTTACCTCACTGTCAAAGATAAGCCGCATCCCTCTCTCTGGCATTATTTCTTTCAGATACTTCGGCGTGCCCTCCGCAATAATTTTACCGCCATGTAAAATAGCAATATTATCAGCAAGATATTCAGCTTCTTCTAAATATTGTGTTGTGAGAAACACAGTTGTACCTGCATTTGCCAAATCTTTTACCAAATCCCACATGGCAATACGGTTTTGTGGGTCAAGCCCTGTTGTCGGTTCGTCAAGGAAAAGTACATCGGGCTTTCCCATAAGGCTCATTGCTATATCAAGCCTGCGTCGCATACCTCCTGAATAGGTAAACACTTTTCTATCCGCTTCATCTTCTAATCTTGAAAAAGACAGCCACTCATTTACAGTGCTTTTCAAGTTCGGCAGACGTTTCAGTTGTCCGATAAGCCTTAAATTTTCTCTGCCTGTTAAAACTTCATCTACCGCCACAAATTGCCCTGTTAGGCTGATACATTCTCGTACATTGTCGGCGTTTTTAGCTACATCAAATCCATTAATAATAGCACTGCCACCGTCTGGTTTAAGTAGGGTTGAAAGAATTTTGATAATGGTTGTTTTTCCTGCACCATTTGAACCAAGAAGGGCAAAAATACTCCCTTTATCAATCGTAAAACTGACACCTTTTAAAACATGATTTTCCTTATAAGATTTTTGTAGTCCAGATACTTCAATTATTTTTTCTGACATGTTTGTCCTCCTATAATGTACATACGTATGTATGTTTTTATCTAAAATTTTACTGCCTTGCTGAAGGCAGCAAAATTATTACGCTATTATCTTTTCAATTCCTGTTCACCAAGTTTCAAATACAGCTCTTTTATTTCTTCATCCATAAAAGGAACACCCAGCAATATTCCAAGCTGCTCAAAAAATACTACTTTATCGATGTATTCCTCATAAGGGACTTCAAATACATACGGGGTAAGCCACAATACAATTAACATAGTAATTTGTGCTACCTGCTTTGGATGGGAGACATTCATGGACCCGTCTTTGTTTCCCTCAAGCAATAGCTTCTCCATATAACCAGCCATTACATTTACTTGAAAAATCATCTCGTTCTTAACAATAACAGAGTTGTTCGCTAACTTTTTCATCTGTTCCCTCATACTATCACTTACATCTAACCGAGGACGTAGCGTAAGTTTTATTACAAAACGAAGCTTTTCAAGAGCATTAAGTCCCTTTAGTTTATCAGCGAGCAGATATGGATTATCATCTTCAAAAGATTTATACATAACGCCCGCAATCAATTCTTCCCGGGATTTGAAGTAATGGTAAAATGCTCCCCGTGTAACACCAACTTCTTTCACAACATCTTCAACATTAACATTCTCCAAACCCTTTTCGGAAAAAAGACGTATAGCGGTTTCTAATATATGCTGTTTTGTTTTTTGGTCCGGATCGTAACGTGGCATATAATCACCTCCCTGTACATACGCATGTATGTTAATTAAATATAACCTTTAGATCTGCTTTTGTCAATAGAAACAAATTCCCTGACTAAATTTTCATTCGATATCAATGTTATACAGGTTCAGCTTTCTCAGCTTTTTCATTGGGAAGCTGTCGTAATCTCAACTTGTTTCCCACTGAAGGCAACTCCGTACTTGAAAATCGTCTTAATACCCTTGGCGGACATATCAGTATCGTACTTACGCTCCTCAATCTGCGCCAAAGCCGTTTCTGACAGTTGCTTTAATTTATCACCAGAAAAATTTTTAACAGCCTTAAGCTCAATCAAAATGCCTGGCATCTTTTCCGACTTAGGCAATAATTGTATATCGTATCGGCCTTTGCCTGACTCCCCATTCGAGCTGATGAAGTAGCGGTTATCCATCATAGCGCAGAGACCCAGGACAAATCCATGGTAAAAGTTTTCTCCGGCAGTATCGTAGCAGCTTACCGATTGAAGGAGAAGCTTGTGCATCTCCTTTTGCAGCCGCTGTACATCATTGGAAAATAACGCTTCTTGAATTGATATCGCAGTAGCCTGGGGAATGATATCCGTTAATTTTTGCAGGATCTCTTTATTATAGACAAACGCAATCTCTTGGTTAGGCAACGCCACCTCACACATATAATCGCCGCTAAAAGCAGGCTCTACCTTTACAACTTTCAGATATCCGGCAACCAGAAGGAAACTGTACACAGAGGAAGGGTTGTTTCGAATCTGCGGATAAATAACGCCGGTGTCAATATACGTTAGGAAAGACTCTCCCTGCAATAAAGCATTAAGGCGTTTATAGATATCTTCTCCTGCATTTGCCAAGACTTCACCGATAATCTCGTTGCTGCCGGTTGACTGCCAAAAGGCTTTGGGCTGACAATGATTTCTAAAATAATTAATAACAGACCACGGGTTAAATATTTCCGAATCTCCAAACCGATACCCGTTGTACCATGTACAGATTTCCCCATACTTCTCTTCTGCATGATAATAGTGGGCAATCGCTTGTACCTCTGCGGGAGTAAAGCCAAAATATTCGCTATATCGGCTATCCAAGATTGAATTGACTGCGAGATTATTTAAACCGCTGAAAATACTTTCTTTTGCGACACGAAGAATCCCCGTTAAAAAACCATAGGAAAGATGGCGGTTATCCTTCAAACCGCCAGAAAACAGGTTGCGCATAAAGAGAATCACGTCATCGTAAAAGCCTCTCATATGCCCCTGCTGGATCGGCGTATCATATTCATCGATAATAATAATCGGTGGTATCCCATAATGCTCGTCCAGCATTTGAGAGAGTCTTTGCAGGGCCATCATCATGTCCGTGCTGTCCGCATTCTCCTCCATAATAGCTTTAAAATATGTTTTCTCATATTTGCTGCACTGTTCGCTTTCCAACAGCTCACTATGGCGTTCAAACTCCTGCCTCAGAATCTTGCAGATCTGATCATAGGTCTCCTCCCAGGTTTCCCGTTTTACATCCTTAAAGGTGATAAAAATTACCGGATATTTCCCCTGATAGTCGCGGTATTTTTTTCCACATTGCCAAATCTTTTTGTCCGTGAAATAAACCGAAGTATCTTCGTCCGTTTTTTCAAAAAAGGTACGAAACATATCCATATTTAAAGTCTTTCCAAAACGACGCGGACGGGTAAACAAAGAAACCATTGGCCGCTCGTCCAAAAAATCCTTGATCATCATAGTCTTATCAACATAATAGTATTCCGATGAAGCTAAACGGTAATCCGAAATTCCAACCGGCAACGGCAGGTCAGATGGCATTCTGCTTTTTCTATATACGCCAGTCCTGATCCGGTTGTCTGCAGGTTTCTCGGCCTCTGTAGGAATCACCCAACTGCGGCCATTCTTATGTGCTCCCTCTATCCGCCCCTCTTTGCATAGGACGGTTACTCTGCGTTCTGTGATTCCCCACAGCATTGCAGCTTCCTTTACAGTCATGGTATCGCTCATAATTACACCTCCAAGTTCTTTAAATTAGTATACCTCCAATTCGGAATAAAATCAATTTTATTCGGAATAAAGTCAAACATCATCAGCAATCCGTTTAAAAACTTTACGGAACTCTTCTATACCCAGTAGATTGAGGAAGAAAAAACGGCAACTGCATCCAACACGATGCCTTTGCCGTTTTTTAATTGACTCTTTAAGACTAATTTCGTTAACAGACTTTTGATAAATTTCAATCACATAACATGCCGTCGGGTTTTATACGATCAGCATGGCATCCCCAAAGGAAAAAAACCGATACCTTTCCTTCACCGCTTCCTCGTATGCATGCATGATCTTTTCTTTCCCGGCCAGAGCGGAAACCAGCATCAAAAGGGTGGATTCCGGCAGATGGAAATTGGTGATAAGACCGTCTATTATCTTGAAACGGTATCCCGGATAGATAAAAATATCTGTCCAGCCGCTGCCGGCACGCAGGATGCCGTCTTCTCCTGCAGCAGATTCCAGGGTTCTGCAACTCGTAGTTCCCACGGATATCACTCGTCCGCCATTTTTTTTGGTGTCATTGATAAGCTTTGCCTGGTCTTCCTCCACCACATAAAATTCGGAATGCATATGATGGCTCTCCACATCGTCCACCTTTACCGGGCGGAAGGTTCCCAGGCCAACATGAAGGGTCACATGGGCAATATTTACACCGTTCTCCCTTACCTGCTCCAGAAGCTCCTGGGTAAAATGAAGGCCTGCTGTAGGCGCAGCCGCGGAACCTTCATTTTTCGCATATACAGTCTGGTAACGGTTCTTGTCCTTCAGTTTATGTGTAATATAAGGAGGCAGAGGCATCTCTCCAAGCTGGTCGAGTATTTCCTCGAAAATACCTTCATAGTGGAATTGGATAAGGCGGTTGCCTTCCTCCACCACATCTATGATCTCGCCTTTCAGGATTCCGTCCCCGAAGGTGATCTGCGCCCCTGGGCGGGCTTTTTTTCCTGGTTTTACCAGGCATTCCCAGATATCGTTTTCTTTGCGCTTCAAAAGGAGGATTTCAATCACTGCCCCTGTGTCTTCTTTATGTCCGTACAGACGAGCGGGAATGACCTTAGTGTCATTGATGACAAGGCAGTCCCCTTTGTTCAGATAGTCCAGAATGTCTGTGAAATGACGGTGTTCGATACTCCCGTCTTCCATTGACAAATGCAAAAGCCTGGATGAGCTTCTGTCCTCCAGGGGGTCCTGGGCGATCAACTCCTGGGGGAGGTCATAATAAAAATCAGATGTCTTCATTTCTCTCAGATTCCTCTTTCCACTGTTTTTTCAACTGACGCACATAATTCCATTCCTGGTTTGTCAACTCTGCCCTCTTCAATAGATCAGGTCTCCATTTGGCAGTCCTTATGATCGATTGTTCCCTGCGCCATTTCTCTACATTGGCATGATGGCCGGAAAGAAGAACCTCCGGTACTTTTTTGCCATGCCATTCTTCCGGGCGGCTATACTGGGGATACTCCAGAAGATTTCCGGCAAAGGATTCCGTCTCACCGGATTCCTGGTTGCTGAGCACTCCCGGAACCATCCTGGAAATGGAATCCATCATCACCATTGCAGGAAGTTCGCCTCCTGTAAGGACATAATCACCGATAGATACATAGTCTGTCACAATCTCCTCCAGAACACGCTCGTCTATCCCTTCATAATGCCCGCAGAGAAATACAAGATCTTCTTCCATTGCCATATTCTTTGCCATTTCCTGGTTGAACACCTTTCCCTGGGGGGTGAGATAGACCACCCTTGGCTTCCTTCCGATACGCTGTGCAATGGACTCCCAGGCAAGAAAGACAGGCTCTGCCTGCATAAGCATACCTGCCCCTCCCCCGTAAGGGTAATCGTCAACCTTCTGGTGCTTGTTAAATGCAAAATCCCGGATATTTACAGCTTCCAGAGACAGCAGTCCTTTGGAGATGGCCCGTCCTGTAATGCTGGTATTCATTCCGTTTTCTATCATTTCCGGGAACAAAGTCAGTACATGAAAATCCATCTAAATAAGTCCTTTCATCAAATGTACAGTCATTGTATTTTTCTCTACATCTACCTTGAGAATACACTCTTTGATGGCAGGAAGGAGAACTTCTTTTCCGTCCTTTGCTGTCACCACATACACGTCATTGGCGCCAGTTTCCATCACATCCTTAAGAGTTCCGAACGGACTTCCATCCTCCAGGACAACCTCCATTCCCAGAAGATCAGCTACGTAATACTCGTCTTCTGCCAGTTCCTGTGCTTCCTCCCTTGGTATCCAGAGGTCGCGGCCTTTATACATCTCTATATCATTTATATTATCTATATCTTGAAACTTCAGGATTGCTAGGTTTTTAAAGAACTTCACGTTCTGGATTTCCAGCTTTCGAAGCTCTTTTCCTGTATCCAGAAGTACATATTCCAAATCAAGAAAACGCTCAGCGCTGTCTGTGGTGGGAAACACCTTAACCTCACCCCGAACCCCGTGGGTTGTAGTGATAACTCCGACTTTCAGCAAATCTTCCATCTGTCCATACTCCCTTTTAAACGTTAAAGAACTGCGGCATGCTTGTGTCAATTAAATATCAGGAGCCATGATTTCCACAGCTCCTGACCCCTGTTTTCATTGCAGAATATCCACAATCACTTTTTTACTGCTTTTAGAAGAAGCCGCTTTGACTACAGTGCGGATCGCCTTGGCGATCCTTCCCTGACGTCCGATCACCTTTCCCATATCGGAAGGGCCTACCTTAAGTTCGATGACAAGTGAGTCATCCTTCTCAGTCTGGGTAACGACTACTTCATCCGGATTTTCAACAAGAGATTTTGCAATTACTTCTACCAATTCTTTCATTACATACCTCCCTGACCCGCCCTCTTGGGACGTAACAGAAATACCTTTCCTGGTATTCTCTTATTTCTCGATTCCGGCGTTTTTAAGAATTTTAGCCACTACTTCTGTAGGCTGAGCACCTGCAGCAAGCCATTTTTTAGCTGCTTCTTCGTCTACTTTGTATACGCTGGGATCTTTAGTAGGATCATAAGTACCGATCTCAGCGATGCATCTTCCGTCACGTTTGCAACGGGAATCTGCAACTACGATTCTATAAAAAGGTGCTTTCTTCTGTCCCATTCTTCTTAATCTGATTTTAACTGCCATTTTTGTTTTCCTCCATTTATC
>JAUNHC010000091.1 GCA_030524175.1 Eubacteriales bacterium | reverse complement strand
AAAACTATCCTTTCTCCTGCGTTCCAGCGTGCCCTTTCCCTGATTGTCCTTATCTACGTAGACAAGCCCATAACGCTTTGCCATTTCACCCGTTCCCGCACTTACCAGGTCCGTACAGCCCCATACGGTATACCCCATCAGCTCCACACCGTCCTCAAGGGCTTCCTGCATCTGAAGAATATGCTCTCTCATGTATTCGATCCGGTAAGGATCATGGATGCTGCCATCGGCTGCTACCTGATCCTCCGCACCAAGTCCGTTTTCCACGACCATCAGAGGAATCTGATACCGTCCGTAAAACTCATTTAAAAGATAACGGAGCCCCTTAGGATCAATGGTCCAGCCCCACTGACTCTGCTCCAGATAAGGATTTGCCGGTCCCCGCATCATATTTCCTGCTGCCACCGGTACGTTAGGATCCTCTGTGGCCGTGCTGCTGGAATAATAGCTGAAGCTTAGGAAATCAACGGTTCCCTCCTTCAAAATCGCTTCATCCTCTTCCATAAAGGGAATCTCGATTCCTTTATCCTTCCAGAGTCGTCTGGCAAAGGCGGGGTAGGCGCCGCGCACATGAACGTCACCGCAGTAGTAATTGGCAAGCTGCATGGTCTGCTGTCCCTTCAGCACATCCTCCGGCCTGCAGGTATACGGGTACGCAATCCGACTCAACAGCATACACCCCACCTGATTTTTGGAGTCTGTTTCATGGGCCAGCTTTACAGCCTTCGCGCTGGCAAGCAGCTGATGATGAAGGGCTGTGAAGCGCCGCTGCTCATCGTCCCAGCTTTCGTCCAGTCCTGCCAGTACGCCAACCTTCGTATCCCGTCCCGGGGGAAGGATTCCGCCTCCCATGATATTGCCATAAGCCCCCATCAGCAGAATGTTGATCTCGTTAAAGGTCAGCCAATAATGCACCAGATCCTTATATTCCTGAAACAGCACCCTGCAATAATTCAGGTAAAAATCAATCAGCTTTCGATTGCTCCAGCCGCCGTATTCCTTTGCCAGGCAATAAGGAAGCTCATAATGGCTGATGGTAACGAGAGGTTCAATCCCATACTTTCTGCATTCCAAAAAAACATTGCGATAGAACTGGATTCCCGCTTTGTTCGGCTCTGTCTCCGTTCCCTTTGGAAATAATCGCGTCCAGTTTATGGACATCCGAAAGACCTTAAAGCCCATTTCTCCATATAACGCAATATCTTCCTGATAGTGATGATAGAAATCCACTGCCTCATGGCTGGGGTAATGGTATTCCGGAAAAATTCCATCTGTCACATGGCGGGGCGATGTTTTTGTACCGCCGGTCATCACATCCGGCACCGAAATTCCCTTGCCACCTTCCTGCCAGCCGCCCTCGAACTGATTGGCTGCCGTGGCACCTCCCCACAAAAAACCCTCTGGCATTGACCGTTCCATATCGTTTCCTTTCTCTTTTCACCATAGTAACATGATTTTTATTGTTTTTCCACCTGCATGATCCACTCACCGACCTGACTTTCTCCCTGCTTCTTCAAGGTAAACGTGGGATAATCGTAACTGTTTGTAATCAAAAAGGCGGTGACCGTTGGATATTTTTCACCAATCTTTTTCAAATCAAAATTCATAAGGAGCTGTCCCTTTTTCACCTGGCTTCCCACCTCTACAACAGGATCAAAGCCCTCTCCCTTAAGCTCAACCGTCTCCAGGCCTACATGAATCATGGTCTCAACCCCGTCCTTGCTTCTGATTCCGATGGCATGCTTTGTATCTGCCACCAGAATCACCTCTCCGTCAAAAGGCGCATACACCTTTCCTTCTTCGGGACGGATTCCGCAGCCCTGTCCCAACACGCCGGCAGAAAATACACCATCGCCGATTTCCTCCAGGGGAATCACCTTTCCCTTCATGGGACTGTAAATGCTTCCATTGTCCTTGTTATTTTCCTGTATGTCTGTATCTTTCTTTGGCGCATCCGGCACTTGCGTTTCTGTCTGCTCTGATTCCGCCGGAATGGTTTCAAATTTCAAAGATAGAACATAGGTCAAAACACCCGTTACAACCGCAGAGATCACCAAAGCAATCAGGATGTTATAGAAACAGGTCATAGAATTGTCACCAATGTAAAGCAGCACAGCCGGAAGTCCTGAGGACCCTGTTGCGAATCGATGCGTCTGTGTCAATCCGGCATACAAACCACCGCAGCCACCGCCGATCATAGCAGATACCAGAGGGTACTTTTTCGGAAGATTCACGCCATAGAGTGCCGGTTCTGTAATTCCCATCAAACCTGTAATGCTGGCAGAACCCGCAATCTGCTTCATCTTTCCGTCCTTTGTTCTCAAAAACACCACCAGACATGCAACACCCTGGGCGATGTTGGAGCATACGCAGCCCGGCCCGAAAATGCTGTCATATCCAAGATCTGCCATCTGCATCACACCCAATGGAGCGACACCATTGTGAAGCCCAAACATTACCATCAACGGCAGGAAGCCGCCGATTACAACCGCAGGTGCCCAGCTGGCGTTCGTGCTGAGGAAGGTAAAGAATACCCCAAGCGCATCTCCTAAAATGCTGCCAATCGGACCCAAAACGGAAAGGGCAAGTGTACCCATGATCAAAAAGGTTAACATAGGAACAAATACCAGCTTTACCGCCTTTGGGATGACCCGGTCAAGCAATCGCTCCACATATGCCTGTACCAGAACAACCAACAGAATCGGAATCACACTTCCCGTATATCCAGTCAGTGTGAACGGGATAATCTCAAAAAACCGAATCGGTTCGCCAGCTGCCACCAGAGCCGCCCAGTTTGGATGAAGCATAATGGCAGCGACACCTGCCGCCAGAACAGGATTGCATTTCAACTTCTGTGCCTCTGTTACGGCCAACAGCAGCGGCAGATAATAAAAGACGCCATCCGCAAACATGTTCAGCAGGTAGTAAGTTTGAGATCCACTGTCGATCAGTTCAAACACAACCAAAAGAGCCAGAAGTGCTTTTACCATTCCGGCACCGGAGAGAGCTGGAATGATTGGCTGGAAGGTTCCTGAAACGAAGTCAATCACAACCTCTGCCGGATTTCGTTTCTTCCCGCCCTGGGAAACGCCCCCGGCAGCTGCCGATTTGCCCGGCCCCCCAAGCAGTTTTTCCACTTCCTCATGTACGTATTTCACATGGGTTCCAATCACCACCTGAAATACACCTCCGCTGATCAAAACCTTTGCCACTCCGTCAAGCTTTTCCAGTCCCCCCTGATCTGCTTTCGCCTCGTCTGCCAGCTGAAACCGAAGTCTCGTCTGACAATGGTATACATCTAATACATTTTCTTTTCCGCCCACCTTTTCTACGATATCCTGGGCAAGTCCTGCATACTCCTTACTCATTTTCCCTCTTTGCCTTTCATTTTTTTCAGCGCGCCTCTGATATCCTTATCATAGCCCTTCGTCCTCAAAGAGTAAAATGCCCGTATTTTCTTTCATACAATGCTTTTCAAGCATATTATCGGGATGTGTTCATTTCCGCTCAGCTTTTTGTGATCAAAAAAACCTCTGCATCGTCAAGCGATGCAGAGGGCCTATTATATCACAGTTTTACCAGCATGCCTTCAGCACCTGAAGGATGTCTGCCTCTTCCATCTGACGGTAGCCACCGCCCTTTACCGATGAGGCTGCAATCTTCGGGAGCATCTCTTCCGTCGTACCGATTTCCCGAAGGGTTGTCGGAAGCCCTAACTCCCTGATGAATTCAGAAAGAGCCTCGATGCCTGCCAGCGCTGCCTCGTCCTTTGACATTTGCTCTGTATCAATGCCCCATACCCGTTTCGCAAAACGTACAAACTTATCCATACCATTCTGATAAATATACCGGTAATAGGGTACTGATATAATCGCCAGTCCCTCTCCATGAGGACAGTCCGTATACGCGCCCAGCTGATGTTCGATCATATGCACTTCCCAATCCTGCGCCTTGGAAAGTCCTGTAATCTTATTGAGACCCATGGTGGCACACCACATCAGATTGCTGCGCGCCTCATAGTCCTCCGGATTTTTGAGTGCAATTCTGGCGCTGTGAATCAGCGATTCCATGACACCCTCAATGATATAGTCAGTGGTGTTATCATCCTCCCCGGTAAAATACTGCTCCATCAGATGGGAAAATGTATCGAAAATTCCACTGACCATCTGTCTTTTCGGGACAGAAAAAGTATATTCCGGATTCAGAATTGAAAACCTTGGGTTTACATTTGCCGGATAAGTTCTGCCGCCCTTAATCATTTCATCCTCATTTGTGATAACCGAACCACCATTCATCTCTGAAGCAGTACCGGCCATCGTAAGAATGCATCCTACCGGAACAATCTGATTGTCAACCGGTTCAAAATTAACCCAGTACCGCTGCCAGGGATCCCCCTCACAGTAAGCCGACAGGGAAATGCCCTTTGCACAGTCAATGACAGATCCACCCCCAACAGCCAGAATCAGATCGATCTGGTTCTCCCGTACCAGTCTTGCTCCCTCAAGCAGCTGCCGATAAGTAGGGTTTGACTTGATGCCGGATAACTCAGTCACCCTTTTCCCGCTTTCTGTCAGAATCTTTATCACCTCGTCATAGAGTCCCATCGACTTAATGGCGTTCCTTCCATAAACCAAAAGTACATTTTCTCCATAGCCGTCCAGTTCTTCCTTCAGATGTGAAAGGGCTGTCCTTCCAAAATGGATTCTTGTAGGATTGTCATAAGTAAAGTCCAGATTCATTGTTTCTCCTCCTATAACCTTTATCGTACCCACAGGGCACAACTGTGCGCTGAAATGCTGCTCAAATCATCGTATCTTCCTCATCCCTTCTCAATAACAGAAAAGGCGTCCCTTACGGAACATCCTTATCATACTGCTCATATATCGTAATGTAAAATACCTATGTCACATATATATCTATGTGTTTTCCGTATGGTTTTCCGTTTTTATAATTGATTTCCCATGTTTCCATTGCAAACATGGTTTATGGATTCGCATCCTGTAAAATGCTATTTGTAACAACATTGGTTACCCCGGGGTAACTAAGTAACAGATTTGTGCGTACTTTATTTTCCTGATTTTATCACATACAATATAAACATGATCGACGCATCTGAGCATCACGCAAAAAAGCCCTGAACCATCTGTTAAGTCATTCCGGCCGCAGAAATTGCAGTTCGAAACGTTCAGAACCATAAAACACAAAGCAATATGGAGGTGATTTTTAATGTTTTCAAAAATATCGACTATACAATCTACCAGAATTTACTCCGAACACCTGAAGAAGCTATCAAAAATCCTTGAGGAAGCGGACGCAATCGTGATTGGTGCAGGCGCAGGTCTTTCCACTTCGGCAGGCTTTGTCTATGACGGCGAACGTTTCCAGCAATATTTTTCCGATTTTGAGCAACGATACGGCTTTCACGATATGTACAGCGGTGGATTTTACCCCTACGCCACGCCGGAGGAATACTGGTCCTATTGGAGCCGCTATATTTATATCAATCGTTACATGGACGCGCCGAAGCCTGTATACGACCAGCTTTTTCAGCTTGTAAAAAACAAAGATTATTTTGTGATCACCACCAATGTGGATCACTGCTTTCAGAAAGTCGGATTCGACAAAAAGCGTTTATTCTACACCCAGGGGGACTACGGCCTGTGGCAGTGCAGCGTCCCCTGTCATCATGAAACTTATGAAAACAAAACAAGTGTTCGCGAAATGGTTGAGGCACAGGGCTTTGTCATCAGTGAAGGAGGAGAACTCACTGTATCGGAAGGGAAAACGCTGCGTATGGAGATTCCCCATAGGCTGGTTCCATGCTGTCCTCGTTGCGGAAAGCCTCTCACCATGAACCTACGTGCCGACAATCGCTTCGTGGAGGATGAGGGCTGGCATCTGGCTGCAGAACGGTATGAGACTTTCCTTCGCACAAGACACGGGCAGAAGCTTCTGTTTCTGGAACTGGGCGTTGGCTATAATACTCCTGGAATTATCAAATACCCCTTCTGGCAGATGACGGCAGAAAACCCCAAGGCGACCTACGCCTGCATCAACCAAAGAGAGGCTTTTTGCCCACAAGAAATCAGCCGACAGTCCATTTGCATTGATGGAGATGTTGGCAGTGTATTCCTCAAATCCCGCCTGGCAACCTCCTAATGCTGGTAATATGGACCATACCCGCCACGCCACCTTCAAATATATAAGCTTTTGGTCCCTTCCATACTTGGAAACATCATAAGCTCATCAGCTCCCCCATAAGCTGTGGTGGCGCGCACTACCCATCCACAGCACAATAATAAAAAATATGCACCCCAAACAACCTGTCCATTTTAATTGTAAAGATATCCGAATCATTTCTAATCAACAAAATCAAGTTCTCGCAGCCACTCCTGAATTTCCGGCTGTGCCTGCAAAATATCCGCACGGTATACACCGATGGGATCTAAGATATTCGCAGAATCCGGAAGCGCATTTTCCAAATCCCGAATGGTCGCAGACAGTCCGCCCGTCCCGTGGGTACAGAAGGGAACCACGGTCTTGCCAGAAAAGTCGTATTCCTCCACAAAGGTCAGAACCGGCATGGGCAGCGTGTACCACCAGTTGGGAAAGCCCAGGAAAATAATGTCATAATCTTCAAAATTCTCCACGTGCTCTGCAAGAGCAGGTCTGGCATTTTCTGCTTTCTCATCCGCCGCCCGATTCATACAATCATCATAATCGCTGGGATAAGGATCCTGCACAACAATCGAGAACAGATTCCCTCCCACCTCCTGCTGAATCCACTCCGCCATACGGGCGGCATTACCCGGCGCAAGAATACTGGCAGAACTGATTGCATCGGCTCCGTACTGATCTGAATCTCCCATAGACTCATAATGGGAGAGTGCACTCTGCAGCGAGGCTTCCTGATCCGTCACCACCGTATTGTCTGCCCAGGTGAAATATGCAATCAGAATGCGACTGTCCGCATTTGAACCCGCCTGCATGTTCCCTGCTGCAGCTGCAAGCTCCAGGGAATGATTTTCTGTTTCTGGAACCATTACCCCCGTGCTGCCCTCAGATGCATCCACTATGCTGTTCTCCACCCCGGCTTCTGTACGGTTCTCAGACTGCTGCAGCTGCGTGACCTCTGTACGGCCGCTGCAGGCAGTTAATAAAAACATGCAGCTTATCGCCGATAAATACCATCTCCATCGTCTCATTTCACCTTTCTCCTTTTCTACCGGCTGTTTCAACCGCTGCAAGGCTGTGCTGTATAATGTGCCGGAAATTATTCTTAATCGGAAATTATTCAACCGCTGTGATTACCATTTCCCCGGAAATCTCACGAATAAACTCACTTCCTTCTGTTACCTTCCCGAGTTCGTAGAGCGATCCATTGGGATTGTAACTCCCGTAAAACAGCACGACATCTCCCCATGGCTCGTAATAAGCCAGTGTCCCAATGCTGCCGTCCGTGTGCGGAGCGTCTCCCACATTCAGTTTCTGAGGCGGATAGAAGGTTTTCTCGTTATTACTGAAATCTTCATTTTCCACTGTCAGTGGCAGTTGCTCGTATAACCCTCTGGCTGCCTGACTGTCATTTAACTCAAATATAATGGAATTTCCATTCGCCTGAACCTGTATCATCATACTGTGTTCCTCTCCTTCTGCTTCCTGTATTTCAGAGGTTTGCTCTGCATCCTCGGCTTCACCATTTTCTTCTGCATTTGTTGTATTGGATACGGATTCCTCCGTAGCTGCCCCCACTGCCGCTGCGCTGCTTTCAGTGCTTGCGGCGGGAGCACTCTGACTCTGACAGCCAGCTAAAATACTGGCAAGACACAGCGCCAGCACTGTACTTTTTCTCTTCATAAAGTATCTCCTTCACTTACCCTGTCAATTCTGATAACCATGTATCAACTTCTGTCTATGACTCGTTTACAGGAGGGTGTATCCTGCTTCTTTTATGACTGCCAACAGGTCGCCGAAGAGTCTCTCAGACGCCCCTGATACACTTTTTTATTCTGCCAGAGAGAAGATACTCTCCTCACTGTACAAAACAGATATTCTTTAAGCGATACACCTCATCCAGACTTTGAATGTCCAAAATCAGACTATATCCTGTATCCATTTCCTCGATTTGCTTCATTTCAGATGCGGTCAGATTGAAGTCATCAATTCCATAGTTTTCTGCAATTCGTTCCGGATGAACTGACTTTGGAATCGCCACAATGCTGCTTTGCCTAAGCCAGCGCAAGATTGTTTGCGCTGCAGATTTCCTATGCCCTGCTCCAATCGCGGTCAGAATTTCGTTCTGAAAGATTTGGTTCTTCCCTTCCGCAAAAGGCGCCCACGCCATGGGCTGAATCTGATACTCAGACATCACCTGCCGAAGCTGCCTCTGCTGGCAGTAGGGATGCAACTCAATCTGGTTTACCATAGGCACGATTTCAGAATTAAGAATCAAATCCACAAGCCGATCCGGCATGAAATTACAGACACCGATAGCCCGCACCCTACCTTCTCTGTAAAGCTCCTCCATCGCCCGCCAGCTCCCGTAATAATCGCCGTAGGGCATATGGACCAGATAAAGATCCAGATAATCGGTTCCCAGATTTTTCAGCGTTTTTTCAAAGGATGCCTTCGTTTTTTCATAACCGGCGTCTTGAATCCACACCTTTGATGTCAGAAACATCTCTTTTCTTGCAAGTCCGCTTTCCCGAATTGCTGTGCCCACGGCCTGTTCATTCCCATAGCAGGCCGCGGTATCAATCAGACGATATCCCGTATTCAATGCCGTCAGAACGCTGTCTTTACAGAGCACCTCATCCGTTATCTGAAATACCCCAAAACCAAGCTGCGGGATTTCTACTCCGTTGTGTAAAATGTTTTTCTCCATTGTTCCACGCCTCCTTTCTTTTGCACATGTACCGCCATCCGCGGAAATTATCTTCTTTCAATATTTTAATCCAGAACAACTCCGATGTAAAATGCCTGTCTTCGATACAGCTTTATGCCCTAACTGTATTTATAAGTACGGCAGCCATCAGAAACGCAAAAAAGAGCGGGCATATGGCTTGTCTACGCTTGATTTCCTGGTACGCTTTGGAAACCAGCCTTTTTCTACACGCTTTTCCTGTTCTTTCAACTCCAAAATACTCCAGAAACAACTAAATCCAATGATACCAAAAGCAATCGATAACAGCACGCCATCGGTATAAACTGAAGCTGCCAAAAAGGAAACTCCGACCACAAAAAATATCGGCCAGCACCGACTGCTGAAATAATATTCAGACCAGATTACAATCGGATGAAAAATCCCGATTAAAAGAAATGCCAGCATTCCAACCAAAATACCATCTACATTCATTTGTGTTCCTCCTCAGGTGGGTATGCGATTTTGAAATCGATTAGGTTCAGTCTTATTTTACAAGCAATGATTTTTCATGTCCAATACCCGTATTAAATGTAAAATCATTCCCAAAATGTATACCTTTCTCTATCCGCAAAATGCTGTCGCTTGTGTGCTCTGATCTTCCTAAGTCCGTTCCTGAAATATATAGTTTCTATCGTACTTATCCAACTTCCTGAAGTACCGTGCCAATATCTCCCTCTTATCTTGCATTTCCTATTTACAGTCATTATAATAAGGCTGTACAACCCAATCATAAAGTAACCACTTTATTACGCTATAGTCACCAAAAAGATACCATAAAAGATAACAGGAGGAAACGATTATGGAAACAACAGATGACATCCTTAAAACACCAGCAAAAGAACTGCCAGCCTGCCCGGTAGAGACTACCCTGATGCTCATTAGCGATAAATGGAAGGTACTGATTCTCAGGGATTTGTTGCCCGGCACAAAAAGATTTGGTGAATTGAAGAAATCCATCGGACACGTCACCCAAAAAGTCTTAACAGCACAGCTTCGTCAGATGGAAGAAAGTGGCCTCGTGGTCCGTACCGTATATCCCGAGGTTCCGCCGCATGTAGAATACACGCTGACCGATCTGGGCTACAGCCTAAAGCCAATCTTGGATGCCATGTGGAACTGGGGCGAGGAGTATAAAGCCCAAAATCAATAGCTTAAATTACGAAAAAAGACTGCTCTTTCCTAATATATAAATGGCAGTCTTTTTTTCTATATTTTACACTTTAACTTCATCCATCCGCCTACATCAGAACAGCAAAATCGAGACCTCAAGAGAAGTCTCGATTTGTTATACACGCAATGCTTAAAAGTATACAGCCCTGTCATGTACTGCATAACAAAGGAGGCCCCTTGCGGAGTCCCCGTCTGTAAAAGCATTCAAATCTACTGCTGCAGGATCGCCTTGATCCCTGTCAGAAATTTTCAACAGTTTTTGATGACTGTTTGGCATGCAGCATTCCAAAAGGAACCGTATTCTTCCGATGCCAACATGAGTTCGGAAGCACCTGCATTCGCTTTCAGCCGGTTAGGCTTTTTTGTCCCCGGAGTCGGTACGATATATGGCCTCTTTGCAAGCATTCACGCCAGAGAAATCTGTTCGTAGTATAAAAAGGGGCAATCGGTCAAGCGAATTCATCTCCCTCTTTCGTTAGAAAAGAAAACTTCTGCTCATCTCTCATTTCGCTTTTGCCTGATTCTTGTAATCGATTCCCCAAGCCTCCATCGCATTGATGATCGGATTCATAGATTCTCCCAATTCACTTAGGGAATACTCAACTCTTGGAGGGACCTCCGGATACACTGTGCGAATGACAATTCCGTCCTCCTCTAAAGAACGAAGACTATCCGTCAGTACCTTTTGGCTGATTCCTTCCAAATCTTTGCGTAGTTCGTTAAACCGCCATGGACGCACACGCAGGTTTCGGATGATCAAAAGCTTCCATTTACTTCCAATCAAAGAAACGGTTGTTGCTACCGGGCATGCAGGTAATTCATCTTTTGTCAGCATACTTTTCACCTCTTACATATCATTTTTTATATGTTGCATTCTAATTATAATACAGGATGCTATTTGTGACAACATAGGTTACAAAAAAGTAACTAAGTAATAGATTTGTGCGTACTTTTTTTCCACTCTTCTATCTCTTATAATGCAAATATGGAACAGGAAATGTTCCGTAAAACAAAATGATGGAGGTAACGATCATGGCACTTTCTAATCTCTTTGGATGGAG
>JAUNHC010000034.1 GCA_030524175.1 Eubacteriales bacterium | reverse complement strand
CCTCGACACCACGGGTATGAACCGTGTGCTCTAGCCAGCTGAGCTATCTCGCCATATTTATTTTTAAGGTATGGGGCCTATAGGGCTCGAACCTATGACCCTCTGCTTGTAAGGCAGATGCTCTCCCAGCTGAGCTAAGACCCCATATTCCTGCTCATTGAAAACATTTCTTTGTGTTTTCACACTGTCCTGTCCTCAACTTGCTTTGCTATTATATAATTAAAATCACGGGTTGTCAACACTTTTTCGTAATTTTTTTTATTTTTTTTGTATTATATACAATATGTGCATTTTTCTTCCATACAGGGTTATTTATAATCTTATGAGATACTTGGATTAGATAAAAAAGCAGCAAGTATCGTAAAAAATACACGGATTTTTATTGTTAATGAAACGCTGTAAGATGGGGACAGTCAATTTAACATTCCGGAAATACATAAGTTATCTGCATTATAAAAGATTGTATTCCAGTACTCCAATCCGGTTTTATTACGAAAAAAACGGTAAACTTACGCTCATGTCCCGGATTTATTGACTCAAAAACCCACTGTTATTATAATCGGGATATGTTATGAAACAAGTAGAGAGTTAGATGAAAGGAGTATGAGAGTATGAAAAACACAAGTGAATGTTTAAAGAAAATTACTGCGGCAGCTACAGCTGGAATGATGATTATTGCTACGGCTTTGCCAGGAGTTTGTACAGTACGGGCGGCGGAGGAGGATATCCAGATAAAGCAGGTATATGATTATGAGAATAAATATCTATGGTATACCCAGACGGATAGTTTCACATGGGATAATTATAATTCTCTTGCCGATCATCACAGCCAGATGGGCGGGACTTCAGTTGACGGGACAGAATTTGATTTTGAAGCATTTGTAAACAGCCCGCTTGGGGAAAGCCTGGTAAATAATACTAAGAATTTTATCTTATATCCAAATGAATATTGCAAAGAAGAATATGAATATTGGGAGAACCTGGGAATCAAAAAAGAAATACATGACGCTGGGGATAAGGCAAGCAAATGGGCAACCTTCACTCCTATGGAAGCTTTCGAAGAGGAGAATGCAGATAAAACATGGCCGGTTTTGTTTGTATTCCATGGTTCAAATAATCCGATTTACATTACAGAATCCTATGGATACGCACAGCTGGCGGCACAGGAAGGTTTTATCTGCGTCATTCCATGGGCTGCAAACGCCGGCGCGGCAGATGAAGAGGAAGGAACAACACTTGATGCTGAGGTTGAACGCATTATGGGGATTCTCCAAGAACAATATCCTATTGATGAGAGTCGTATTTATGGAGCTGGATATTCTTTAGGCGGCCGTTCTACAGTTCGGGAAGCGATTAAGAACCCTAATTTGTTTGCGGCAATTACCGTGGGAGGACATAATCTGGGTGGAATCCGCCAGGGAGCAGATTATACCTTTGCAGATGAGGAGTGGGATGCTTTAAAAGAAACACCAGTTTTGCAGCTGGACGGTGATAATGAAATGCGTGTGAAGCTTCCTTATGGTTATGGTGTCACCGGGGAGGATGCCACAAATGCACTGAACAGATGGTTTCAGATAAATGGAATTGACCGTCAGGTGACTCTGGAAGAATGCCAGAAGATTGTTGATACTACGGAGGATGTTGCACAGAGTAAGCTGGGACTGGAGGCAGATGCCATTTATACTCAGTATTATGATGGAACGAAATATTATACAGCAGATTTTTATAATGAAGACAATATTAATATGATCAAGGTGATCAACGTGGAGGGAATGATACACTGGATGACGCAGTCCATGGCTCAGGTGGCTTGGGATTTCATGTCACAGTATGCAAGAAATACGGAAAACGGTGAGCTGATTGTTCTGGATCAGGATAATAAACCACAGCTCAAGCCCCAGGAAATTGTGTATAAAAAAGAGGGAAGCTTTATTCAGGAATTTACTTCGGAAGCAGGCAGGGGAGAAGAAATTGTTATTACTGTCAAATCATCTGCAGATGTAAAGAATTATTTGCTGATGCTGAAGGATGGTATTTCACTTCCCGTAAACTGTGAAAGCAGGGAGGGCGAAGACGGTTTTCTCTACTGGACAGTCACAACATCTGTTGACCATGCAGGGAAGGCAATGCTTCAGTTAATTCCCGTAACGGAATCAGAAAAAAAGGACGCATTGGTGATTCCGGTGCTGATACAGTAAGAAACTAACAAATCAGAGTAGTTTGATCAAATTGTATGGACAGTATGCAGGAAGGCATGCCAAAGGCAGGTTTTCCTGCATACTTTTATTTGTTTTCCGTATTAACTGTGATATGATAAAATAAAAAATTTGGGGGAAGATTGGAATGCAGCGTATTTTAAAGCGAGCAGGCGTTGTGGGCCTATTGTTTTTATATTTCATACTAATTTGTACTGAGAAAACAAGAGCAGAGGATAGGAAGGAGGAACTTCGATGCATTGCGTTTTATTCCAGCGTAAACGGCGTGAACAGCACTATTTCCTATGTGACACAAAGTATCCTGGAGAATCTGGGAGAGGAGGATGCAGTTTCACTGAGTGTTTACTGCCTGCCCTCAGACCTGTATGAATCAATGGATTATAAAGTCAAAACGGCCGTTGCCTTTGATATGGATGTGATGATCGTAGCGGATATACCGGAGGAGGCAGATGTGGATATTCTCAGGACACTTCAGGATGAGAATATATTTGTGCTTGCGGTGGACGGGCATAATTCCAGTTATGAACAGAGTGCCTCTATTGGCACAGGTAATCGGAGTGCAGGTGTTCAGGCAGCTCAAATGATTGCAGAAAGAGTGGGAAACCAACAGGCAGGGATGGTTGCGACTTCATTTAGAAACAGTAAAATATCCGGAAGCCGTAGAGAGAGACAGGTTGGATTTGTGGAGGAGGCAGAAAACCACCAAAATCTTCAGGTGAAGCCAGAGTGTATTTGCTCTTCTGACACGCTGGAAGCTATGCAGACAGTCAGAAAATATCTGGACGAAAATCCAGGGATCAATGTCATGTATTGTTTGGATTCAGCTTCAGGCGTTACCGTTTCCAAGGTTCTGGCAGAACAGGGGAGGACGGAAGATGTTTATGTACTTTGCTTTGATTATACGGAACAGGTCCGGCAGGAGATGCAGCAAGGGGGCATAGATGCTGTGATTGTACAGAACCCGGAGAAGACTGGACAGGAATGTGCGGAATTTCTTCGGAAGATAGTCTCAGGTACTGACATAGAGGAACTGATTCAGGCAGAAATAACAGTACCTTGCAAGATTATTGATTTGGAATCAGCGGAGGATGCAGGAAGTGAATAAAAAGAGGTTTCGTTCAATCCGGAAAAAATTCCGTTCGTTTAGTATGATAGTAACTGTGGGGTTAGCGTGTATTTTTATGCTTATACAGTGCCTGATGCTATGGTTCAGTTCAAATAGCTCAGATGTTTATTTGAATTACAGCAGATTTACTAAATACTGGAATGGAATGCAAGAGGCGGACCGTATTCTGTACGGGTATTCCCAGACTCCGGTTGAAAAGGAAAAAGATGAGTGTTATAGGCTGTTATTGGAACAAAAAAAGGAGGCCGATACTCTGGAGAAAACCTTGGAGCAGCCTGAGATGAAGGATTTGAGGCTGATAACAGACAAATATGTCCAGATAGGTGAACAGATTCTGAATGGGCAATCCGGGACAAAAGAGAGGATTTCTTCGTATAATACACTAAAGGAATATAGATGGATACTGGAGGGAATATATGACACTTTATACGGAAAAATGCAGGACTATTTGGATACGGAGCTGAAAACCTTAGAAATATTTTGGCAAAGACTCAATTTGATGACAATGGCCCTGGGAACCTGTATGGTCGCTTTTTTTATCTGGTGGCTCCGCCGAATGGAAATGCAGATCACGCGGCCTGTTCAGGAGTTAACAGCTCAGACGGAAACAATTATCGGGGGAAAACGGACTATTGAGATGAGATATCACCAGGAGTTGCGGGATGAGCTGGATATTTTGAACAACTCTTTTTATCAGATGATAGAAACAAATAACAGAAACTATGATATCTTGAAGAAGCAAAAAGATTTAGAAAAAAGACTTTCAGAAACAAAACTTCGGCTTTTGCAGTCGCGGGTAAATCCTCATTTTATGTTTAATACTCTGAACCTGATTGCAGGACTTGCGGTAGAAGAAGATGCGGAGAAAACAACAGAAATGCTGATGAAGACGGCGAAATATATGCGCTATGCATTGATTTGTCTGGATAAGGCAGTAAGGCTGGAGGAGGAAATAAGCCATGCCATGGACTATATGGATATTCAAAAGGCACGGTTTGAGGAACGTTTTCAGGTAAAACTTAAGGTTGAGGATGAAAGCCTTAGGGCAGTGGTTCCTTCAATGATACTGCAGCCTTTATGTGAGAATGCGCTGGGATATGGCATGGAACCGTTGAAACGGACAACTACGATTTATATCTGTGCAGGAGTGGAGGATGGACAACTGATGCTTTCTGTAGAGGACGATGGTGCAGGAATAGAAAAGCAGCGTCTGCAGGTAGTGCGGGAACGTCTGGAAAATTCGGAGAAGTATGATGACAGGAAAGGGATTGGGCTTGTAAATACCTTTCAAAGGCTGCAATCCTTTTATAAAGACTGCCGGGAGGAAGAAGATTGTACAGTAACTTGTATGGTAGACAGTGAACCGTTGGTTTGTACGAAAATTTGTTTTAGGATGCCATTGATTTACTTTCTGCCGCCGACTGGACGGGCGGCGATATCGGATAAGCAGGGAGGTGGAGAAAATGAAGACGGTGATTGCTGACGATGAGCGTATGGCACTGCTTATGCTGAAGAAGTTTACAGATTGGGAGGGGCTTGGTCTGACCCTGGCGGGAGAAGCCAGGGATGGGCAACAATTATTGTCATTGATTGAAAGAGAACGGCCGGATATTGTAATAACAGATATTAAAATGCCGGTGTTTAGCGGGTTGGAGATTATAGCTAAAACATTGGAAATGGGGTTAAAGCCATACTTTCTCATTACCAGCGCTTATACAGATTTTGCATTTGCCCGCCAGGCAATGAGATTAAATGTAGAGGATTTTCTTCCTAAGCCCGTTGATAAAAAAGAATTAAATGATGCACTTCGATGTATTGCAGAAAAGATTGAGAAAAACGGAGATAACAAAGATTTAGTTTCTGGGTTGGTGCGCAATGCATGTCAGTATATTGACATGCATTTTGGGGAGAAACTTTCTCTTGAAAGTATTTCACGGCACTTTTATATTAGTCCCAATTACTTTTCCGCTTTGTTTAAGAAAGAAATGGGCGTGAATTTTCTTGAATATCTTACAAATGTACGGATGAGTGAAGCCGGAAAATTATTAAGCGATCCTAAATATTCAATTGCAGAAATAGCAGAAATGACTGGCTATAGAGATGCCAGCCACTTCGGGTTAAATTTTTCAAAAAAATATGGGATGACACCATCAGCATGGCGCAGGACGCAATAAGGATTTGTGGATAACTGAACGGCTGATTAGCTATTATTTAGGATATAAAAAAATGCTGCCACACTAATAAATGTGTGAGACAGCATTTTTGTTTTCTTGCAAAATTCATGACACAGAAAGTGGTTGTTCAGCTGCTTTTTTATGTCAGACGCGCATCATCCTTGCGTAGAAAACATATCAAACTTGTTCGGGCTGGAATAATAAGGATATCGCTTGTAACTGAATCCACATGATAGGATTCTTAAATGATCCCGTCTTCATTTCAATCTCAGCTTTCAATCGGTCAGAATTATATGTTTATGATATGTTTGAATGTGTTCGAATTGTAATGGCGGTGATCCAAGAAGAACAAGAGTATATTTGAGCAAAAATCAATTGAAAAACAGTTGTACCACATAATCATTAAGAATAATCAGATATAAATTGAGAAAAATAAAAAAATACACAAAAATAGAAAAATAATTTTATCTATAATTGCGATTGAAAATGATTTAAAATGTGCTATAATACAAAACATAAACGAACAAATAGCAACATAAAAGAGAGGAGGCATCCATAAGCAGGTCACAGACTATTAACGTAGGAAATACCCGGTAAACCCCAATATTAAGGAGGAAAAAAATGAAGAAAAGATTAGTGGCAACAACATTAGCAGCAGTGATGACACTTACAAGTGCATTTGGAACAACTGCATTTGCAGCAGAGAAAGAACCGGATACAAAAGAGACAACTGCGGTTAAAGAAGATGTAAAGATCGCATACTCTATTCCCAGTATGTTCACCACCTTCTTTGCAGCATGCTGGAAGGGCGTGGAAGAGCAGTCAGCAGAGTATAACTGGGAGTCAACACTTCTTGATCCCAATAATGACATTGAGCTTCAGATCTCACAGATAAAGAATCAGGTCACACAGGGAGCTAATGCCATTGTTATTTCCCCGATTGACAGTGAAGCAGTGGGCACGGCGATCAATGAATGTTCGGCAGCAGGTGTTCCGGTTTTCTGTATTGACCGGAGAGGTTCAGGGGAAGTTGTGGCAACACTTGAGACAGATAACGTGCAGGTTGGACGCGATATGGGAAATGCCATTCTGGAGGATTACAAAGACCAGGATATCAATGTTCTGATCATCCAAGGCGTGTTATCCGATACGCCAACCCTTGACAGGACCGCAGGCGTCAAGGAAGTTCTGGAAGCAGCAGACAATGTGACGATCGTAGGAGAGCCGTCTGCCGGTGAATACAGTAATGAAGCAGCTATGTCAACCACCAAGACTTATCTGCAGTCCCAGGATGTTGATGTGATCTTTACCTGTACAGATGCATTGGTTCCCGGAATCTTAAGTGCTTTGGATGAAGCCGGATATACAGGACTTGTAGGAGAGGACAAACATATCGGTGTTTATTCCGTAGACGGTGCAGGAGAAACTCTTGACTATATTAAATCAGGAAAAGTAGATGCCACATTCTCACAGCTTCCGATCACTCTGGGTACTGATGTTGTGAAAACGATCAATGAATACCTGAACGGCAATGACGTTGAAGAAAAAATTTATTACAGCGGAGATGTTGTAAGCAAGAAAAATATTGAAGAGCTGGAAGCTTCAGATTCTTTATGGGGATACAGCGTGGAGTGACCCGTCAAACAGGGAAAATATAAAACTACATAATGTATGAAAAGAAGGGTAATGCTGGGAATTCAGGTTAATACATATTTGCAGTGAGATGCTGTTACTGATGATTGGAGAGGGGAAGGCGATTCATTGCTTTCCCCTTTAGATAAAGAGGAGAGGAGCGGCAGTTTGGATAAGAATAACCATATCGTTGAAATGAACCATATCGTAAAATCATTTTCCGGAAACGTGGTATTAAATGATGTAAGTTTCCATCTGCGTAAGGGAGAGGTACATTCTCTGATGGGAGCCAACGGAGCCGGAAAAAGCACTTTGATCAAAGTGCTGAATGGACTTTACACGGCAGACAGCGGTGAAATTTTATTTGATGGAAAACCGGCAAATATCAAAAAGGTAGAGGATGCAAAAAAATTGGGAATCGCCTTTGTCCATCAGGAACTGAATATCTGTCCTGATTTGACTGTGGCAGAAAATATTTTTGTGGGTAATTTAAAAAGAAATTCAATGGGAGTTTTCAAAAGAAAAGAGACCATAAAAGAAGCACAGAAACTTATTGACATGATTCAGGTGGATATGAATGCCACGGATATTGTGCGGAATTTAAGAGCAGCGGAAAAGCAGATCATTGAAATATTAAAGGCTTTGACAATGGATGCCAAGGTACTTGTACTTGATGAACCTACATCCTCGCTGAACGAAAAGGAAAAAGAAATATTTATCGGTATTGTGAACCGTTTGAAGCAGCAGGGAATTTCCATTATATTTATTTCTCATTTTCTTGAGGACGTACTGCTTTTATCAGACCGTGTCACAGTACTGAAGGACGGGATAAACAGCGGTGTTTTCGAGGCTAAGGAAATTACAAAGGATGAGCTGATCGTTGCAATGATGGGCAAAAGGGCTGATTCAGGAAGACGTCAGGAGTCTTATGTACGGGCAGATGCCCCTGTGATTCTGGAATTAAGGAACCTGTGCAGCGAAGGCAGGTTTGAGAATATAAATATGAAAATTAAGAAGGGCAGCATTACAGGAGTGTGCGGACTGCTGGGTGCAGGGAAGACCGAGATAGCCAGAGCTATCATGGGGATTGATAAATTTAATTCCGGTGAAATCGTGCTAAACGGACAGACCCTTTCCAGGGTTACACCTGAAATTATGATGAGAAATCATGTGGCTATTGTGACAGAGGAGCGTAAGACAGAGGGCTTTGTCCCTATGATGTCTATTCGCGAGAATTCCACACTTTCCATACAGAAAAAGTTTACGAATAAGCTGGGAATTGTGAATTTTAAAAAGCAGAAGGAATACAGCGATTCCCTGTCCAGGAAAATGACTGTGAAAATGTCCTCAGTGGAGCAGGCAGTGGGCAGTCTCAGCGGAGGCAATCAGCAGAAAGTGGTGATAGGAAGATGTGTGGCAAGTGAGCCGGTGCTGTTTTTGCTGGACGAACCCACAAGAGGGGTGGATGTTCTGGCAAAGTCCGAAATATATAAAATCCTGCTGGAGATGGCAAAGGAGGGTGTCGCTGTCCTGGTTTTCAGTTCTGAGCTGGAGGAACTGCTGGAAGTATGTGACGATATTATCATTTTGAAAAAAGGTAAAATTCAGGGGATGGTTTCTGCCGATGAGATGAACAAAAATACATTGATGGCAAAAATCAGCTGAAGAAAGAGGTTATTATGAAGAGCTTAAAAAAAGGATATCAGTTAGTCCGGGAACAAAGTATGCTTTTGATCATAATTCTGGTGATTTTTATTGCAATGACCTTTGCATCACCATATTTTCTTACATTCAATAATATTACGAATATAATCCAGTATATTTCAGTCTATGGAATTACGGCGATCGGCATGACTATGGTGATTCTTACTGGAGGAATCAACCTGTCTGTTGGAGGAACATTGGCATTGTCCTCATGGTTTGCTGCTTATCTTATGCTGAAAGGGACACCCTGGTTTCTGGCAATGCTTGCAGCCTTGGCCGTGGGAGCGGCAGTAGGCGCCATTAATGGATTTGCAGTGGCCCGTGTAGGTATTCCGCCGCTTATTGTCACATTGGCACTGGAACAGATGGCAAGAGGCGCTCACCTTGTTTTTTCAAAAGGAAAGCCCTTATATGGACTTCCTGAGGGATTTTTGAAAGTGGGGGCAGGAAAAGTCTTTGGCATTCCCATGTCCGTGATCTGGACCATTGTATTATTTATTATATTCGGACTTTTCCTCACACATACCTCCCTGGGAAGAACCATTTATGCAGTGGGAGGAAATCCAACTGCCACAAGAATTGCGGGAGTGAACAACAGCAAAGTGATTTTATTTGTTTATGTCATAGCCGGAATGCTCTCTACCTTTGCAGGTCTTGTACTGATCGCAAGGCTGGATTCCTGTCCTGTTTCTATTGCAAAAGGACTGGATATGTCCGCCATTACCGGATGTGTCATCGGCGGATGCAGCGTCACCTGCGGAGGAAAAGGGAAAATCTTCGGAACCTTCCTTGGTATTATCATTATGGGTCTGATTCAGAATGCACTGGATCTTTTAAATGTATCTGCTTATTATCAGCAGTTTATCCAGGGCGTTGTAATTCTTCTGGCAGTCACCCTTGATGCAATGCGGAACCAGAATCTGTTAACAGGCTTCAGACATAAAAAAGCATAAACATAAAAAGGAGATCAATAGCTATGGAACAGAAAACTATGAAGGCACTAAGAATGTATGCACCTTATGATTTCAGGCTGGATGAGGTTCCCGTACCGGAGATTACGGATGAAGGGGAAATGATAGTCAAAATCCTCGGTGCAGGAATTTGTGCAGGCGATGTAAAGACGCTGCACGGCGGAATCCGTATCTGGGGAACTGCACCGGAAAACCGATACATACAGGCACCGTGTATCGGGGGCCATGAGTTTGTGGGAGAAATTGTTGAACTGGGAAAAGAAGTAAAGGGATTTGAAATTGGTGACCATGTAATTTCAGAACAGATTGTACCTTGCGGCGAGTGCGTTTATTGTAAGGCAGGACAGTATTGGATGTGCCGTGAAAGTGATGTCTATGGATTTAAACATCATACACAAGGCGGATTTGCAGAATATATGAAATTCCATAAGCGGGGTATCAACCATAAAATACCTAAAGATATGCCATTGGAGAGGGCTCTGCTCATCGAACCGTATGCCTGCAGTATGCACGCAGTTGAGCGGGGCAAGATCGGCCATAACGATGTTGTGGTGATCTCTGGTTTAGGTGCAATTGGGCAGGGGATGGTTTCCGTTGCAGCAAATCACAGTCCGAGATTATTGATCGGGCTGGATTTGAGAGAGGAACGGCTGGAAAAGGGGAAAGAATTTGGCTGTGATATTGTATTGAATCCCAAGGAAACAGATGTTGTCAGGGAGGTGATGGAACTGACAGGCGGGTATGGATGTGATGTTTATATTGAAGCATCCGGAAGCGAAAAAAGTGTACAGCAGGGCCTTGGCTTGATCCGTAATCTGGGTAGATTTGTCCAGTTCGGAGTGTTCCCAAAAGAAATTATGGCTGACTGGAACATTATCGGAGACACGAAAGAAATAGATATTCTGGGTGCTCATTTGGGACCGTACTGCTATGGCCCTGTCATCAAAGGTCTGGCAGACGGGACGATCAAGTCAGATGGAATCATCTCTCATAAGTTCCCGTTAAAAGACTGGGAGCAGGCGTTCGAAACTGCTGAAAAGGATGAAACTGCATTTAAAGTAGCAATGATTCCGTAAGGAGAAAGGAAACCGGAAATGAAAGCATTTGTGATTAAAAAGCCCTTTGAGGCAGGCGTTTTTGAGGTGGATAAGCCTGTACCCAAGGCAGACGAGGTACTGATCAAAGTTGCAGCAGCAGGATTCTGCGGTACAGATATCCATACCTTTAAGGGAGAGCATGTGACTAATTATCCTATTATTCCCGGTCATGAGTTTTCCGGCATAGTGGAAGAAGCAGGGGAAGAGGTGACACAATTTAAAGCAGGAGACCGCGTGATCGCTGATCCTAATGTGTTCTGCGAAAAATGCCGATACTGTAAGCAGAATAAGCAGATCCACTGCGAGGATATCCAAGTGATCGGGAATACAAGAAATGGAGCATTTGCCGAATATGTCACAGTCCCGGAGCGCTGTGTGTTCCCTGCAGGAGAGATGGATTTGGTGGAAGGTTCTATGGCGGAACCACTGGCCTGTGTCATAAACAGCCACAATAAAGCGTGCATTCCTATAGGCGCAGATGTACTTATATGCGGTGCGGGGACCATAGGTCTGATGCAGCTAATGATGGCCAGGCGCAGAGGTGCAGGAAGCGTTACGATCATTGATATTAAAGAACCCCAGCTTTCAAAGGCAAAAGAGCTTGGCGCAGACCATGCTGTTATGTCTGATGAGCATGTGGAGGAAAAGCTTAGAGAATTATATCCCCAGGGGTTTGATTTTATCATCGAAGCCACAGGTGTTCCCAAGGTAGGGGAGATGGCGGTAAAGCTTCTTGCAGATACAGGCACCTATGTTGCATTTGGTGTCTGCCCCACAGACAGCGAAATTAAAATCAATCCATTTGATATCTACTACCGTGATTTGAAAATTATTGGTTCCTATGCGCTTCAGAAAACAATGCCCCAGTCCATATCCATGATAAACGGGGGCCTTGATCTGAAGCCGCTGATCGGACAGGTGATTTCTCTTGAAGAAATGCCGGAGAAATTTGCAGATTTCGTTGCGGGGAAAACCAGCAATAAAATCATCGTAAAATTTAGCTGATTCATGTATAATAAGGTTAGTTAAATAGCGAAAATAGCCATTATGCAAATTTTAAGGGGGACCAAAAGATGTTGAAAGAATTTCGTCTGAATGAAATAAAAAGTATATTAAAGAGAGACGGAGAGGTACAGAATAATACGCTGTGCAAAATGTTTAATGTCAGTGAAATGACAATACGGCGTGACCTTGATGTACTTTCCAATGCTGATACATCTATTGTGAGAACCCATGGAGGTGCCTATCTCGTATCTACTAAAGAAATGAGAGAGCCACCATATACACTTCGTGTACAAAAGTGCTGTGAGGAGAAAGAAAAAATAGCAAAAAAAGCACTGGAGCTTATAGAACCGGGACAGAATATTTTCCTTGATTCCGGTACAACAACCTATTATATTGCCCGGAATATACCGATGGATTACCGGAACATGATCCTGACAAACGGCCTGAATATCGCACAGGAGGCTATTAACCACAGAAATCTGTCGGTATTTCTGATAGGAGGGGATCTGCGGCAGAACAGTCTTTCTACCTGCGGTTCTATAGCGGAAGAAATACTTGCAAAGTTCAGAATCGATATCACCTTCCTTGGAGCAAATGCCATTGATGAAGAAGGAAATGCTTATGTGGGAACTACTTCTGAGGTAGGCTTAAAGAACCGGGTAATACAACAAAGTGTAAAAAGCTATATTTTGGCAGACTCTTCAAAATTCAGCACCCATAATCTTGTCAGCTATACCAATGCGGTTAATGTAGCAGGGATAATTACAGATGCCGGAATATCTGAAGAGATTGTACAGAAGCTGGAATCCGCAAATATACAAGTGATCATAGCAGCTTAAAACATGTGCATAAATAACACAGAGGTATTATATGGCATATGCAGGTATGGATGTCGGAACCAGCGGAAGCAAAATGCTGGTTTACGATTTGAAAGGAAACGTACTTTATAAAGCCTCAAGGAAATATGAAGAATCAGGAACAGGCGGACACCGGGAATTAAACCCCGATACGGTAATGAAAAATATCAGGGAGATGCTGACAGAGGTAGGAGAGAATTGTCCGGAGCCTATTGAGGCAATGGCTGTCACAAGCTTGGGGGAATCCATTGTATGTCTTGGTGAAAATGACGAAATCTTATGGAATTCCATGCTTACCGGTGATAGCAGAGGAATTGAAGAGACAAATGAAATTATAGAAAAAGTGGGCAGTGAGAGGATTTTTGAAATTACAGGGCTGCCTCCCAACGAATTATACGGCCTTCCCAAGTATATGTGGCTGAGCCGTAACACAGAAGTGATAAAGAAAGCAAAAGCAATACTGTTTTATGAGGATTATGTAGGCTATATGCTTACAGGACAGCGAAAGGTAAGCTACACGTCAGCCGCCAGAAGTATGGCTTTTGATATTAACAGGCTGACATGGTCCGGAGAACTTTTGAGTTTGGCAGGAATTGATAAGGCACAGATGTCCGCACCGGTAAAACCCTGTACAGTCATTGGAACGATCCTTCCCGGCAGAGCGGAAGAATTTCATCTGAATCCGGATATGAAGCTTGTGGCAGGAGGGCACGATCAGACGTGTGCTGCCCTTGGAAGCGGATTGTCAGGTATGAGTACAGGGGAATGCGGGATGGGAACATGTGAATTTATGTTTGCCATGCTTCCAAAAGCTTCCATGACTTCTTACATGATGGAGAATGATTTTACCTGCATTCCCTATGTCATGACGGATACCTATTTGTCCAGTATAGAGATCACAACCTGCGGGGCACTGAAAAATTGGGCGCGAGATACTATTTTAGGAGAGATGCGCTGTCGATGGGAAGCAGAGGGGAAGGACTTTTTTGCCGAGATGGACAGATGTGCAGACGGTATCATGACAGATGTGATGGTCCTGCCCCAGTTTGGTTCATCAGGAAATCCGGATTTATCTATGGATGCCAGGGGAACCATTGCTGGACTTACCATTCACACAAAGCCGGAAGAGATTTACCGTGGGATCCTGGAGGGAATGGCTTTTCAGATGTACCTTGCCTATGAGCGTTTGAGGAAACTTGGGACTGAGATGGATCGTATAGCAGTTACCGGGGGAGGAGCAGCTTCTGAACTTACCCTCCAGATCAGATCAGATGTCTTTAATATGAAAGTGGTCTCTCTTGAAAACAATGAAGCGGGAACCCTTGGCTGTATGCTTATGGCAGCTGTTGCAGACGGTGCATATGTGTCTCTTTCTCAGGCCATTGAAAGTGCTGTGAAGATAAAAAAGGAATATGTACCAAATCCTGAAATGCACAGATATTATAGTGAAAAATTTCAGAGATATAAATTATTGTACGAAAAAATGTATGATTTTAAGTAACTGACCGGCAGGTGGTTTTTTGGATGATATAAATATTTTGGAGGAAAGAAATGAAGCTAGTAAACGGTTTTGACCTTATGAATTATGCGCAGAAGCATAATTATATATTACCTGCATTTAATACTACAGATCTGGAAATGACATATGCCATTGCCAAGGGATTGATTGAGGCAGAACTGCCCGGATACATACAGATTTCTTCTAACAATCTCCGCCTTTCCAATCCATATATTATTTCCAGGATTGCGCAGGATGCAGTAAAGGAAGCAGAGACTCCTGTAGGACTTCATCTTGATCACGGGAAGTCCTTTGAGGATGTGAAGGAATGTGTGGATGCAGGATTTACATCAATCATGATAGATGCATCCCATCTTCCATATGAAGAAAATATAAAAGAATGCAGACGGGCAGCAGAATACTGTCATTTCTACGGCATTCCCGTGGAGGCAGAGCTTGGGGCACTCAGAGGAAAAGAAGAAGATATTGTCAATGAATCTGACAGCAAAACAGACCCGGATATGGTTGCAGATTTTGTTGAACGGACAGGCTGTGATACGCTTGCGGTTTCTATAGGAAATGTGCATGGCCTGTGCCTGAACCCTCAGATAGATATTCCCCTTCTTAAACAAATCCATCAGGTATCCTCAGTTCCGCTGGTATTGCATGGCGGCTCAGGAATCCCCAAGGAAGTCATATGGGAAGCAAAGAAGTATGGCCTGATAAAAATCAATTATGGTTCAGACCTGCGTAAAGAGTATATCCGTACATTTGGAGAAGCTTATGAGACAAACCATAATGAACATGATGTAATCCATCTCAGTGTTGCGGCAGTGGAAAATGTCAGCAGGAGGGCAAAAGAATTAGTGATGATGATTAATGAGAATTAATTGTTATCTGTAAAGGTGGTAAAGTATGGGTAATACTTACTTAGGTATTGATTTAGGAACCTCTGCTATGAAGATAGTTCTGATTGATGAAAAGAAGAATGTACTGGATCAGGTTACTCAGGATTATCAGACAATGAAAACAGATGCAGGCCGGAGTGAAATAGACCCGGAAATCTGGGTTACATGCATGAAAAATGGTATAGACAAAATACTGGCTGATCAAGACCGGAGTAAGCTGAAAAGAATCGGTATCACAGGTCAGATGCATACCTTGATCATACTCGATGTAAATGGAAAATCCATAGGCCCTGCATTGATGTGGAACGATCTGCGTGCAAAGGAGCTTCTGCCGGAATTGCGGGATAAGATGAAAAACTTTCCGGACGGAGATTACCTTGCCAGAACGGTATCTACAGGCAGTCCGGCAGCAAATTTGTACTGGTTAAGGAAAAACCAACAGGAAAAATTCCAAAAGATCCATAGGTTCCTTATTGGGCCTGATTACCTTGTATTCAGACTGACTGGGGAATACTGTACAGATTATTGCGGTGCCTCTACTTCCTGCCTGTATCAGCTCAGCAGCCGAGAGTGGTCTGAGGATATGAGAAAACTGCTGGGACTGCCAAAAACTGCATATCCCAAAGTAGCGGGAAGCATGACTATAGCCGGCTGCATTACAGAGGACATGGCAGAGCTTCTACATTTGGAAAAGGATGTGGAGGTTTTGGTAGGAACGGGAGATAATCCTGCCACAGCCATTTCCACAGGCTGTCTTGGAAAAGGTTATCCGGTCATTTCCCTTGGAACCTCCGGCGTGCTTATGATGCCGGTAAAGGAGCCTGACAGACAGGCAAAAGGAAAGCTTATCCTCTTTTCACTGGACGGATTCAGTTATTCCTGTCTCATACAGGGGGTGGTACAGTCTAACGGAAGTACCTTTGACTGGTGTGCGAAAGAGATTATGGGCTTCCATGATCTCAGCGCAGTGGACAAAAAGATGATTCCGGATCAGATGATGAACAGCGAGGTTCTGTTTTATCCGCATTTGGCAGGTGACAAAACTATTTATGCTGATCCTGATTTGCGGGGGGCTTTTATCGGACTTGGCATTGATACGGATAAATATACGCTTTTATATGCAGTCATTGAAGGGCTGTGCTTCAGCCTGAGACAGCTTGCAGAAGAGATGCAGCTCCCTGTCAGATGCTACAAAGCAATCAAAGTGGTCGGCGGAGGTGCAAAGAGCAGCGTATGGATGCAGACTCTTGCAAATGTCCTGAATATGAAAATCGAAAAAATGAATGGAATGATCGGACCGGCATTTGGAATTGCGTTTCTGGCAGCGCAGGAAAATAAAGATGACTGCTCTTTTCAGAAGATAACAGAGGGAACCGTTAAAGTGGAAGCCTGCTATGAGCCGGAAGAAGCTGCGGTACAGATATGTGAGAAAAAGTACCAGAAATATCTCAGGATCCAGACAGGGATCAAGTATATTTCCGAAGATACTATTTAATGAAATATTAGGAAAATTTCTTTTATTCAGGTGTACTGCTGACAGTACCCTTAAAAGAAAGTCACAGCTTATTAAGAGTTTTTTTGTGAAATAATGAATTTGTATTGAAATTTGTCTGTCATTTTGTTATGATGAAAGCAAATAGAAATGCGAACACGTGTAAAAGCGTGTTCGCATTTCGTGGTTTTAGGGGAAATGAACGAATCTATTCATCTTCCCGTGCATTCGCCATGGCTTCTGCCAGGGGAAACATAACTTATGTAAACTCGAGAAGGAGGTAACAACACAAAAGAATATAAAAAAGGAGGTATAAAAATTCCGGGTATGGTTTGCTGCCGAGACATATGAGACTTGACGGCAGCAAAAGAGAGGATTGGAAGCCCTTAAAAAATAACATTTACCAATAAAGGAAGCTTGCTTATTAAAAAGGAGGATATTTAGGATGATGAGTATGGTAGAAAAGCTGAAAAAAAGCAAAAGGTATCTGGCAGTATTGATTTGTGCAGTGATGCTTATGGGAAATGCAGTTCCGGTAATGGCGGCGGATCTCCTTCAATTGAAGGATTACTTCTATGTAAGTGTATGGAAGGGAGGCGTAGCCAACTCTCTGCAGCCAACGGCAGAGAACGGTATCATCGGCGGTATTACAGACTGGGGACAGGCTGTCTCTACGGGTGAGGTGAATGCATCTCTGGCGCGAAGAAGTGGCGCCCCAAGCAGTACGATTACAAGCCCGGATGTTGAATATACCTGGACATTGGTGAAAACGGGACAGAAAACAATAGTATTACACGGAACAAAAATAACAGTACCGTCGGAATATGCAGGTGGTTATATGGATGTGCAGGCCTATACATCAGGAAACCGTACTTGGGCAGAATCTACGGTAATCTCTGAAGTAACCATTAGCTGACAGAGGAGGAGAGTAAATGGGAAAAAGAACTTTAGCAGTTCTGCTGGCTGGCGTATTGGTGTTGCAAAACGGTGCCTACGTGACGGCAGATGCGGCGGACACAGAAATAGCCCAAAATCAACGGGGGGGGGTATTTTTAAACAGGAAGTAAATGATGTCTCAGAATTTGAGGAAGAAATGGATATCTTTACCTCCGAACCATCGTTGGGAGAAAATACACAGAATAACGAAGAGACAGTTTTTACAGATGCACTGGCAGCAGAGAAACTGGACGAGACGTTTTCTGATGAAGAAATGGAGGAACCAATAACAGATGTTTTGTCACAGGGGGGATTAAGTGCAGCAGAGATAGAGTGGGACAATGACAATCAGGAATATTGGAATAAGATTATTTGGTCAGAAGTAGACTGGACTGACGTAGATTGGAGTAAGGTTCCGCCAAAAAATTACGTAGCCTGGAATAAAATTGACTGGAGCACGATTCCGTGGGAAAGTTTAGATGGCGACTATAACATTGTGCAGCTTCTGGATGTTACGAAGGTAGACTGGGCTATTGTAGATTGGAGTACAGTTGACTGGTCTGAATTTTATAATTGGCCAAAGGAACTTGAACATGATAAAGTGATATGGGACAATGAGGATATGTTTTGGGAGGCAGTAGATTGGTCAGCGGTAAATTGGGATAAAATAAGGTGGAAATCCTTGGATGTTGACAAAGTACAGTTAGCAAATAAGGGGCGTGGATGGGACGAGGTCGACTTCTCAAAGGTAAAATGGGATAAAATGGACTGGTCAAAGATAAAGGCCCTCAATGATAATTCCAAGTATGGTGTGTCCTACAGTTTGGAATTTCCAAAGAAAGACCCCATAACCGATACAATAGAGACAGTAATTGGCGGCGATTCCTGGGCTCCTACTATACCATCCGATAATGTTAAGATATCTATCAAAAGTGCCAAGACTCCTTCCCCATATGTTGTGGAACCATCTTCCTATACAGTTTTAGTGGAAGACCAAGGAAATGATATATATCATTTTGATAAGATAAAATACGTTGGCCAAAACGGGGATGGGACAGATATTTTTAGCACGTCAGATAAGAAGATTTCTATTAAGGCTGCGCTGCCGGCTTTAGATGACGCGTCCTATTGGGATATTAAAGTGGATGACAGTCAATGCAGCTTTGCCGTGGAGAAGAAGGATAGAGTTCCGAAGGTTACCATTAAGGCGATTAATGGAATTCTCCCTTCTGGTGACGAGGGCTCTGAATTGAAAGAGGGAGAAGATTTTAAAGTTGAGGTGATTGATTCATATCCGGAGAAATGCGGAACAAAGAAAATAAAAATATTGCCCCTTCCATCTAAAAATATATCAGGAATAGCTTCTGAGGCAAAGTATATGACCCGTGATTATACAGTGCACTATGCCAATATAAGCGATTATTATACGATAGAAGGAATTCCGGCAGTAATTAAATATGACGATAGTTATCCTATGCTCACACATTTCGTAAATACCGGTAACTGGAAAGAAAATGTCTATCTCAAGGAAAAGCAAGAAGACATGGGAGACTTGCCGAAGATAGGAGACAGGGAATTGTGGTGTGCTATAGATTGTCTGACATTAGAATTCCAGTATGACGGAAATGACGGAGACAAGTGGCTATCTAGTTGGGACTGGCCGGCTTGGGCAAAAAACCATACTTCAGATACGGTTAGAGTGAAAATCAGCGTCGTTACCTCAAAGGGAGACGTGTATGAAGATTCTTTAAACCCCTCTAATTGGCCTCCGCGTTACCTGGAGGGAGACATTTACGGCAGCTTCAAGGTTTTGCCATACTCACTTAATGAGACAGAAAACCAAAAGCCACCTACAGAAGTTCTTGAAAATGGAAACCATTATCTTGCACGCGTAAATCCCAAGGAAACAATGAATTCGAAGCTTCCAGACCGGCCAGATCTGTTAGACAATGTTGAAAACGGGGATATTGCTGAAGCGACATATAATGGCCAGGCACAGGAGCCGGCATTTGATTTGGCGTTATATGAATATAGCGACTGGCAGGTAGGCAGGGGAGACTATTTTTATTCTAAGAAAGATTCATTGCCCGCTTACACTTTGGAATACAAGGATAATGTGAACGCCGGAGAAGCGTCCGTAATCATTTCCTTTGCAGGAGGAAAAGGGGATTTCACAGGCAGCATTACGAGACATTTTACAATTAAACCAAAAGATATCACAGATACGTCAATTGACGTGGATCACAAAGATTTCATCTATGATGGAACGGAGCACTTACCGCAATTAATCATACAGGATTCCGAGGCCGGAACTTTGCTGAAGGAGGGAACGGACTATACGGTACAGGTGGTTACCCAAAATACCACCAATCCGGGAAACGTCGAGGTTAAGGTGATAGGAATGGGAAACTATGAAGGCAGTACCACGACCAAATATAAGATTATCTCAACAAGCTCCGGGTCCTCCGCCAATACAATTGCCGACGCCTCCAGATATGAGATTACGGCCGGGACAGTGGTATATAATGGAAAGCCACAGCTCCCCGAGGTGGCAGTCACTGACAAAGTAACAGGCTCAAAGCTTGAGCAGGATACAGATTATCGTGTGGAGGCAGTACCGGAAGCAGATAATACAAATGCAGGGATTGGCAAGGTGAAAATAACCGGGATCAGGATGAACGGCACTTTGGAGAGAAGCTTTATCATCAAGGCCAAGGAGCTGGATGACACCTTCCGCATTGAGGCGCTGGATGTGACCTATGACGGCAAAGCACAGCTTCCGCAGGTGATCGTGGAGGACACCGGACTTAAGGCAACCCTTGCGGCGGAGAAGGATTTTATTCTCTATGCCCAGGCCGGGGCTGACAATACAAACCCCGGCACCGGAAAAGCAGTGATCAGAGGAATTGGGAATTATACAGGAACACAGGATATCTCCTTTAAAATTATCGAGGCGTTTACAGACGCGGACGGAAACACCCATTATGCCGACGGCAGTATACAGTCTCCTGGAGGCACGTACCTGCGGCCTGGAAAAGTAACCATATCCCTGGCAAAAGCGGCAGGAAATAAGGTTTCTGTTTTTCTGGCGGGAGAAGCAAGGGGAGCTGCTGGATATGATTACGTGATCGGAACCTCCTCGGATATGCTGAAAACAAAAGATTATTATCGCGTGAATAAGAATGTTCTGAAGATTTTTACGGATATGTACTATGTAAATCCGGGAACCTATTATGCAGCCTGCCATGCGTGGACCAGAGATGCGGACGGAAGAAAAATCTTCGGTACCTGGTCAGAGCTGCGGGAGCTTAATGTCACTTCTGTGACGCCCGGGACGCCTAAGATCACCAATGTAAAGGTGAACGGCTCCAATGTTACTGTTACTTATAAAAAATGCAAGGATGCGGCAGGATATGACATTGTGCTGGGAACTGCGGCCAGAAAGGTGAACGGCGAGCTGCGCCCTATATTATACGGCGATTATGTAAAAAAGGTTACAGATAAAAATACCGTAACCGTGACCTTCAAAAATGTCAAGGCAGGCACTTATTACGCCGGACTGCACGCATATAACCGCACAGGCCCGGGCAGACAGAAAGTATTCAGCCCCTGGTCCGGCGCTAAAAAGTTAACGGTAAAATAACAGCAGCTATTATTCTGTGCGGTATGGTATTATGACTGAAATTTGAGTGGCAGTCTGCTTGCTCTCCATATGAAAGAAAATCTGTTTTTTGAAATAATAATCCAACCGATAAAGCACACTTCTCAAGCCGGTCCCTTTTTGACCGGCTTGAAAAGGTGTACGAAGGTTTTCCGTAATTTCTCTCACCTTTTCCGGTGGGATTCCATCTCCGTTGTCCCAAACGGTAATCAGGATATTTTCTCCGTCATGTCTCTGTGCTTTCACACATATTTTTCCGTCATGCAGATAGGAGCCAATTCCGTGTATCAGTGAATTTTCCACTAACGGCTGCAGGATAATGGCCGGTACAATGGCATTTTTACAGTCGTTGTCACATTCAAAACAAAAAGAGATACGTTCCCCGAACCGTAGTTTTTGAATAGCGGCGTAATGTTCAAGAAAAGAAAATTCTTTCTCCAAGGTAATCTGCTTTCCATTGTAGTTCAGCGTCTCCCTCAGGTATTGTGCAATCTGCAGGGAATATTCATGAACCCTGGGGGCTTTTTCTATGATTGCAAAGCTGGTGAGAAGATTCAGGCAGTTAAAAAGAAAATGTGGATTTATTAAGGACTGCATGAGTGAATTTTCTGTTTGGGCAAGTGATATCTGTACAGACATATTTTCTAATTCCAGAGAATGCACCTTTTGGGATAATTCTATTTTGTCCTTGAGGGCGGTTATCTGTTCTTTGATCGTATTTTCCATGTGGATAAAGGCGGAGGTCAGAATATATATTTCTGAATATCCTGTTTTCAGCAGTGAATCTGTTGTGCTGTCGTCATAATTTCCCCGTTCAAATTCCTTTGCGTGGGTGCTGAGAAGAGAAAGGGGTTCTGCTATCTTACGGATACTGTTTGAGGTGCAGACAAAAATGATGAGAAAGACGATACACAGCAGCACCAGGATAAAGATATTGAAGATATTCCAACAGGCAAATACTCCGCTGAGCTTATCCGACAGCAGGGACATTTCAAAGGGAAGAGTGGTACTGTGCTGTCTCATCATTAAATCGTACAGGTGTGAGCATTCCTTATACAAAAGGAAGGGGCTGCCGCCGGCATTTTGGCTGATGTGGTCAGTGAGTTCTTGTATTTTATCGGTATAGGCCCTGGTGATGATAGCGTGATCCTCAAACTGCGCATTTTGAAAGAAATCACAAATGTTTTCCGATAAATCGCAGACTATTTTTTTGTTTTCATTTAAGAAAGCAAGTGCTTCAGAGGTAGGGTTGTCAAAATAATCGGTCACACTGTCCTGCAGTAAAACAGCAGCAGAATCATAACTGGTATACAAACTCTGCTTATCCACTGTATTTTTTACATTTTTGAATAGAAAATTAAAGCAGAGAAGCAGGGTGATCTGAAAGAGTAAGAGAATTCCTAATAAAATACAAATCAGCCGGAACATTTTTTTACGGATTGATTCACGTTTCATACCTCATCCTCCGATTGTTTTATAGTATTGTGTATAAACTGGGTGATTGTACAGCCACAATATTTTTTGAATAACTCCAGGAAATATTTTTTGTTGTGATAGCCACAGCTTGTAACCAGAATATCAATATTTTCTTCTCCGCCCAGAATTAAACTGACTGCGTGCTTTATTCTGAATTCGGCCAAATACTGGGGAAAAGACATTCCTGTTTCTTTTTTGAACAGGCTGCTGAAGTAAGTGGGGGTAAGTCCAAGCTCGGTGGCGATATCCTCCTGGGAAATATCATCAGAAAATCTTTGTTTGATAATCATAACTGCATGTTGGGATTTACTTATCCGGGCGGGCGCTTTTAAAGCGGCTTTCTGTATATAGAGACTGTAAAGCCACTTTTCGAGGAGAACAAAACGGTTTTGGGAGTGAAAAATTGTCAGAGCCTGTGCCAGATCAGCAGTGGAATCATAGGCCTTTAATGCCTCCATAAAGAGTGAAACCCATGCCCAGGGGGTATCGGATTTTTCGAATTTTCTCTTTAAATACTGGATAAGCTGTGAGGTCTGTCCTTCTGACAGCCTCTGGACAAGCTTCTGGCGCAGCCGGAGCCGGTCATCAGCAGACCAAATCCTGGTGGGGGAAGGAGTTTCGTTCAAAAAAGCATGAGGTGCGTGCTCTGCCAGGAACAGACAATTTTTCGTGGTTCTGTACAGTTCAGAATAAGTTGTGACAAATTCTGTCAAAACCAGAGAGCCGCCGGGATATTTCCGCTTAAGCATTTCAACGCAGGTGTGCAGGATAGTCTGTACCTGAAAGGTATCAGATGGTTTAGATACATGCAGGAAAATCAGAATGCTGTTTTGGATAACAGCGGAAAGCATCACGAAATATTTTCCGAACAATTCTGTGGCATCATTCAGATAGCTGTTATGTATATTGGAACCTGCAGATTTTTCCGGACGCCAGTAGAGGAGTCCGGCATCAAGCATTCCGTCAACAGCCCATCCGTATACATCGGACAAAAGCTTTTGGGGCGCATTACAGTTCAGGATATCATGGACAAGATAACTTTGGGCATAGGAAAATAAGGAGTCGAAATCTCCTTTTTTAGCTCCGTTTTCTTCCGCAAGGAGAGAAAGGCACTTATCAATAGATTTTTCCAATTCTGTCAGGCTGATTGGTTTTAAAAGGTAGTTTGTAACGCCAAGAGACATTGCCTCGCGGATGTATTTGGAACGGTTGTATGCGGTGATAATGATGATTTTGCCGCAAAAATCATAGTCCTTCAGTGTCTGAATCAAATTCAGGCCTGAAATTCCCGGAATATTCAAATCTACTAAGACAATATCCGGCTTTTGATGCTGGCAGATATCGAGAGCATCAAGGCCGTTATCTGAAACAAGAATGTTGAATTTATCCGGATAAATGGTGTCAATGGAGCATTCCAGTGCCTGCTGGGAAAACAGTTCATCTTCCACAATTAAAATGTTATACAAAATCAATTCCTCCATTTTTAATGTTCCTGTGTCAAAGTGTCGATATTGCTGTCGGTATAAAGTGAACTATCCACAAAAACTGAAGAGTCAGGCAGGCTGCTGCCGGATAAAGCCTCCTCCATGTATTTCACGGATAAGCTGCCCATCTGCCTGTTGTTTTGAATCAGGAGAGCTTCTATGGCGCCTTTCTTTAACAGGTCAATAGCCTCCTGGGATTCCCCGAATCCGATAAGGTGGAATTGTTCAGTTAAACCAAGGGAAAAAATAGTTCTGGCAGTATATAATGTCTGCTGAGGACCGGTGCCTATTAAAAATGCGTTCTCTTGAAAATCTGAAAGATAGGTGTTCAGATATTCCCTAATCTCCACTTCATCATTAGGGATTTTCAGTAAAATGATATTATCCTCATATCCATGGTCTGTGAGTGATCTCCGGATGGTATCGAGTCGGGTGTGAAGAGGAGACGAATAGTTTACATCATAAGTAAGCAGTATGATTTTTTCTCCTTTGATATTCTGAAGGATATAATCGGCAATTTTCTGACTGCTGGAAATATTGTCAAGTTTAATACTCAGTGACGGCACATTTTTGTAATCGGAATCCACGGATATCAGAGGAATCCCTTTTTCATGGGCCTCCCTAAGAAATTCTTCTGATTGCGGGTCACGAACCATGGACGGATTAAAAATAATGCCATTCGTTTCGGTTAAGACCGCAATCTCAAGATAGTCGGCAATAGAGTCTCCGCTTGTGACCTGATATTCAGCAAGCTCAAAATTTCTGTCCTCCGCCTCCTTTCGAAGTCCTTCCCAGGTATCCTTCCAAAACAGATTGTTCTCATTATTCAAAATTGCTGTGATTTTTCCCCTGGATATTGTCTGTTCCGGTTTGCTCATACGGTACAGATATAAGATGAAAATCATAATGAGAAGGAGAGTGAAAGACAATAATCCATAAATTAAAAATTTGTGTTTTTTTTCCATGAAGCCTCCTTAAAAGATAATACAACAGTAGATATCTGCGTTAGCTCTTATTACATTATAATCAATCACAGGCCCTTATGGGAAGTGGTTCGACCCAAAAATCTACGATTTTGCATATGGCGGAAGGAAGCTTGGAATCCTGTCTTTTTTTGGAGCGGAAAATGAAAAATTCAAATAAAATCGGGTCATGAGGGTGATTGACGAAACAAAAAAGAGCGCTTAGTATAAATTTATCCGGACAAGCAGCTGCAAATAACATTGGAATGACGATGAGGAGGTTTCAGAAAATGAAGAAGAGATTAATCGCTGCCGCAGCCACGGCTATGCTGGCAGTTAACTTAATTGGTACATCCGTATATGCGGAGGTGGACAGTAACGAAGGATTAGAGATAAAAGAAAACAGTGAATCTGTCACTGGATATACGATCAATTTCACTTATACGGACCCGGAAGCCACAGATGTGAATCTGCTTGGAGGCTTCCAATTTTATGAAACCGGTGATATTAACGTTTATGCAAACGGTTTTGTGCTGCCGGCCAATGATTCGCAGGCAAATCACTTAATTGGACCGAATGAGTGGATGCCGGGCGCAGGCCTGCGTCACCTCAATGATACGGGAAGCACGATTCCCATGGAAAAAGATGAAAATGGGGTATGGAAAACAAGTCTGAATCTGCCGGGAGGATGTTATCTGTATCAGTACAGCGTTTCCTACGACGGCGGGGAGACGTTTGAGAGCATTGCGGACCCGGAAAATATTCCGGTGTGCAATACACAGCTCGGAGCAAGCCAGACAAGAAGCCAGTTTTTCGTTCCTTATGACGAAAAGCAGGGCGAGGAGGAATATTATGACTGGGGCTGGGTTACGCCTATAGAGGATGAAGCCCAGAGAGGCGAAATCAGCACCTTTACTTATGATGGATTGGATGGAGAGCAGAGGGGAGAAATCTATCTGCCCGCAAATTATGATAAAGACAGAGAAACTCCATACAAAGTACTGTATTTATCCCACGGAGGCGGCGGAGATGAGGCGGACTGGTTCTATCAGGGGAATGCCGGAAATATCCTTGACCGTCTGATCGCAGAGGGAGCAAGTGAAGAATTTGTGACAGTCTGCATGAATAACACAGTATATGTGGACAAATTTTCTGCAGATGAAAATGATAAGAGCTATAGCAGCAATAATGATTACTTTTTGTACTGCTATGATAATATCAAGGACTATCTGATACCATATGTGGAGGAAAACTACAATGTGTCCTCAGAGGCATCAGAGAAGGCATTTGCAGGTCTGTCCAACGGGGCAAAGCTCACAGACCAGATTTTTATCAATGACCCGTCCGCATTCGGTTATTATGGATTATTCAGCGGTTCATCCGCATGGGCATGGCCGGAATTGGAGGATTATTCCCAATATACAAATGCAAATATTTATCTGGCTGCCGGCTGGGCGGATCAGCTGATGATGCAGAATACTTATCACACAGACGGTGATAAAACTTTGATGGGTGCAAAGGAACAATTGGATGCAGCAGGAATTATGTACAACAATGGTGAGCGTTATGTAACAGTAGAAGGCGCCCATGATTGGTTTACCTGGCCCCAGATTTTCAGAGATTATGTTTCTAATACCTTGTGGAAATAAAGAATATATTAACTCAAATTTTGGGCTATATAAGTCTATGACATGTAAGGTATTGTCTCTTGAAAAACAGCATAACTAATGATATGATAAAACTGCGGTTTTGAGTCCGGGATGGAAAATTCCCGGGAGGACAAAACGGCGCCATGTACTCTAAGCAGAGGCACGGCGCCGTTTATTTATCACCAACTCAAGTATAACCTCCTGCACACAAAAATTCTGACTGGACTGTGAAATTTTGTAACGCGGTTGTCACAAATCCACTCTTAACATATTGAAATTTATAAAAAGGAGCGGAAACAATGATCAAGTTTTTCAGAAATATATTGATATTATGTATGCTGTTTGTTCTGGCAGGGGCGGGCTGTGTGTTCTATGCCTTTAAGATTGAACCGTACCGCCTTGAAACCAATGCATATACACTGAATGAGAAACAGGCTGATACAGCGGATATAAAAATAGTACAGATTTCTGATATCCACATTAAAGAGGATTTTACTTATAAAAATCTGCAGAAAATAGTAAACAAAGTTAACAGCCAAAGCCCTGATATTGTACTTTTTACAGGTGATTTATACGACAATTATGCCACATACAATGACGATGAAAATGTAGTAAATGAACTGCAGAAAATCCAGGCAAAATACGATAAAATCGCAATATGGGGGAACAGGGACTATGGCGGAGGTGCAGCGAGACAGTATGAAGCTATCATGGAACGGTCTGGTTTCACGCTGCTAAAAAACGGGAATTGGTATGTGACCCTGGATAATGAAAAGAAGATTTTATTTACAGGGCTGGATGATTCCTTGCTGGGAGCCCCTTATATGCCTGATTCCACAAAAATATATGATTCCGATTATGATATACTTTTAACTCATGAACCGGATGTGGCAGAAATTTATTTGGATTACAATTATGATATTATTTTAAGCGGACATAGCCACGGAGGACAGATAAATATTCCTTTCCTGCCGTTCTTAAATGAAAAGGCAGTGGCAGTCACCTCTCTGTCCACAAAGTACAGCGGAGGGATGTACAGCCTGGGACAGAATGTGCAGTCAAAATTATATGTGAATACAGGGATCGGAACCACCCATATTTCCGCAAGATTCGGTGTTGTGCCTGAGATTGCATTATTTCATATCTATCTTTGACCTTGGGTGAAATGAATGAGGGAAATGAAAAAGAGGAGACAGAAATTACATTTTCTGATACTCCTCTTTATATTTTTTCGCTGATATGGAACCAGCCACAGGCATGGTCATAATCCGGTATTATCCGGCACTTCTTTATATTTTTCTTCAAACTGTGCTGCAGGCAGGGGGCGGTCTATAAAATACCCTTGTATATAATCGCAGCCAATATCCTTCATTAAGTCAAACTGCTGGGCTGTTTCTACTCCTTCGGCACAGCACACAGCCCCAATATCATGGCCCATATTAATGGTATGCCTCATTAAAATTTCTCCGTTTTTTGTATTTTTGATGTTTTGGACAATACTTAAGTCAATATCTAAAATATCAAAAGATGCCTTTGTGAGGAACTCCAAGGGGGAGTATTCTGAGCCGAAATTATCCAGTACAATACAGAAACCATTTTGTTTTAATTTTTTCAGTATATGGACCATTTGCTGTGTATTTATGGAATCGTCAGCCCCTCTGATCTCCAGCAGCAACTGCCCGGGGGAGATGTCATACTGATTGAATATATCCAGGAACTGTTGTAAAAAATGAGGATCTGACATAGTGATCCATGATAAATTCAAGGATAGTTTTAAATCAGACAAAGGGGTGTCTTTCCACTTTTCCAGGATACAGCAAACTTGTTTTATCACAAAGAAGTCTATGTCAGAAATCAGTTTATTTCGTTCTGCTGTGGGGATGAATTCAGCAGGCGGGAGAATAGTACCGTCTTTTTCTCTGTAACGGACCAGTGCTTCTGCAGAATCTACCTGTCCTGTTTTTACATTTAGCTTTGGCTGGAGATAAATCAAGTATTCTTTATTCAGGAAAGATTTGGTGAGCTCTTTTTTCTTTTTGTAATATTCTTGTTTGGTTGATGAATGTAGGCTTCTGGCTTCCAGTCCGGTCAGAGTTTCCTGGTAACTTGTCTGTTCCAGTTTCTTTTTTAAGGCATTTTTGGCGATTTCATTTCCAAGGAAAAAGCTTAGCTCCTTAAGATAACGGAAATTATTTTTATAACATTTGGGATTGTCAACGCCTAAGAAACCTTTCATTTCGTCTTTTACATACAGAGGGACAGCCATCAGACTGCTTACACCCTGCACCTTAAGGATTTCACGTTCCCACTGGCGGTCAGCCTCCAGTTCGTCTACATTGTCAATGATAATATATCCGTTTTTACCGAACTGTTTCATCCAGAAGGAGATGGTTTCAATGGGAACATCCTGGAGCAGGTCTATCTGGGGAGGAACCTTTTCAGCACAGATTTCATATGTATTACTGCAGGTCCTGTGTTTCTCATCTGTTTCAATGATATAAACACGGTCAGACTGGTAATAATCCCTGATCATCTCCATCACATATATAATCCCATCCATGAGATAATCTGACGATTCGAGCCATCGGATACATTCTACAATACTTTTCTCCGCTGATTCCTGGGCATCTTTTGAATCCAGGATCATGCGCATCTGCTGCTGCATCGCAGTGTTTGTTTCCATTACCCGGCCTTTTTGCAGAAAGGTTGCTGCCATCTGGGAGACAAGCAGCAGGATATCTGCTTCTTCCCGTGTCCACAACCGCAGCCCGGTACATTCATCAAATCCAATGAATCCGGCAAATTCATCACCCTTCCAAAATGCGCATTGAAGTGTGGAATAGATTCCCTGACCAGCCAAAAGCGTTCTTACTTTTGGCTCCAGCAAGCTTGTATCTCTGCAATAAAAGATAGAATTGTCACCAAACAAGGCAGTATAATCCCCCGCCTGCTCACTGTCTATATTCTGCAGGTTCTGTATTTGAGGTTCAGTTCCCTCACTGCACCATTCATATGTATTGTCAAAGTGTTTTCCATTATCCGGAGATTCAAAAATATAGGCCCTGCTCACATTAAATCTTTCTCCCACAACTTTCAGTGTCAGATTGATCGCTTGGTCTATATCTTCCGTCTTATAGAGGATCCGTATGATATCAGCCAGGATATCTCCCATAGATTCTGCAGGAGAATATTCTGAGTCAATGACTGTCCCCAGAGAGGATTGTCCGGAATCTTTAAATTTATAGGAGATATCAGGGTCATATATCATGTATCTGTTTTTTCCCTGGTGTTTGGCATGATACAGGGCTTGATCAGCATGTTTATATAAGGTTTTGAAATCTTTTCCGTCTTCAGGATATACTGCCACACCGATACTGCAGGTGATTTGCAGGGCTGTTTTTTCCTGCTCAAACAAATGGCGGAAAACTTCTGACAATTTTTCAGCCTTATTTTTGGCGGCTTCACGGGAAGGGATATTTTTCATGAATATTGTGAACTCATCCCCTCCGATCCTTCCCACCACATCATCTGCCCGCATTGTCTTTTTCATGGCTTCAGCCATTTCTTTTAAAACGGTATCCCCAAGCATGTGCCCTTTGGAATCATTTACCTGTTTAAAGTTGTCTGTGTCTATCATAAACAGGGCACAGTAGTCAGAAGGATTCTGCAGAAGATGCCGCTTGATCTGACTCTCTGTTTCCTCACGGTTAAAGAGCCCGGTGAGGGCATCCTGTTCAGCTCTGGTTTTCAGCTTTACCATCGCCTGCTTTTCATCATTGATATTAAATGTCAGCCCTGCTGCTTTACATGTCCTTTTTTCAGTATTGTCCAAAGTCATGGCGTAACTACGGTACCATACATAGTTGCCGTCAGTATTTTTGATACGGTATTCTACACTTGAATATAAAAAGCCTTTAACCATATCGTTACGGAATTTCTCTACATCCGGGAGGTCATTGGGATGAATTGTGGCAGCGAATCCCTGTCCGGTGGTTTTCTTGAATTTCTGCCGCCGGTTACTTTTTCTGTCTGACGAATACATGATGATATCTGATTCCATATCCCATTCAAAAAATATCATTTTACAATGATCTGTCCTGTTTATCATACTTGTTGTATCATTTAATCTATCCACCGCTCCAGTGCCTCCATTAGCTTTTCTATATCTATAGGTTTTGTAAGGTGGTCATTCATCCCCACACTGTATGCTTTGCCCACATCTGTAGTGAAAGCATTGGCCGTCAGTGCCAGGATTGGGATTTTGTGGGCATCACTGTGTTTTGAATGCCGGATCGTTTCCGCTGCGCAGTACCCGTCCATGACTGGCATCTGGATATCCATCAGGACAACATCGTAAAATCCCGGCTCAGAGGCCTCAAATACATCCACTGCCTCCTGTCCGTTTTCCGCTGTATGCACATCCAGTCCATAGGCAGTAAGCAGTTCACATGCGATTTCACGGTTCAGCTCATTGTCCTCAGCCAGCAAAACCTTTTTGCCCATTAGTGGATTAGGTCTGCTTTCCGTGGAGTTTTCGCAGGCATCTGTTTTTGGTACAGTACAGAATAACTGGAGAACGTGCAGCATCTTGGATTTAAAAAGGGGTTTGGTCAGGAAGGCATCAGCTCCGGCTTTTAAAAATTCATCTTCTATTTCCGAATAGTCATATGCAGATATAATGATGATAGGTACATCGCCGCCCAACTGTTTTCTCAGTGCTTTTACAGTATCCAGGCCATCCATTTCCGGCATTTTCCAATCAAGGATCACGGCGAAGAAATCATCACCTGTCTTGTGGGCAGCTTCCACACAACTGACAGCCTCCATCCCTGACAATACCCAGTAACCACGCATTCCCAGCTCATCCAGAAGGGCTGCGGCACTTTCACATACGATCTGGTCATCATCCACAACCAGAACAGGAAGCCCGGCCAATTCCCCGCCGCTGTATTCCTCTTCCCCTGCCAGGTCAAACTGAACGGAAACAGTAAATTTGCTACCTTTGTCCAACTGGGTTTTCACATCGATCGTACCGTTCATCATGCGCACAATATTCTCTGTGATGGCCATGCCAAGCCCTGTTCCCTGAATCTTGCTGATGCGGGAATCATCTGCCCGGGAAAAGGGTTCAAAAATATGATCTACGTAATCCTTTGACATTCCGATCCCGTTATCTGTAAAGATAAATTCATACTGTCCTTTTTGTTCGCTTGAAGAAGGCAGTTCCTGGATGCGCAGGCTGACGGTACCGCCGTCAGGGGTATACTTGATGGCATTGGAAAGAAGATTCAAGATCACCTGCTGCAGTCTGTCACCGTCTGTGATGATTTTCTCATGAGTTACATGGCAGACGCTTGTCTTAAATTCCAGGTTCTTTTGAGTGATCAAGGATTTCAGCATATCAGATACATTCCCCACCAAATCCGGAAGACATACTTCTTCCGGAATAAGGTCAATTTTTCCGCTTTCAATTTTGGACATGTCCAGCACTTCATTGATCAGGCTCAGCAGGTGATGTCCCGATATCTGTATCTTGTTCAGACAATCATTTGTTTTCTCCTGAGATGACAGGTTCATCTTGGCAATTGCAGCCATTCCCATGATGGCATTCATGGGGGTTCTGATATCATGGGACATGGAGGAAAGAAAATTTGTCTTTGCCTCACTTGCCACCTTGGCAGTCTGGTAAGCATCCTCCAGGGCTTTGTGCTGCCGTTCCTGCTCCTGCCGGTCTTCAGTCACGTCAAGTCCCATACTATAGAAGGACGGAATCCCATCCCAACTCTCCTCTGCACTTACATAGCTAAAGGTCATAGTGAGGATTTTGATTTTTCCGTTCCTGGTTACCACCCGTCCTTCTGAAACGGTATTTTGTCCGGTTTTTCTGGCGTTTTCCATAATGTCCAGCGCTTTTCCGATATCGTCCGGGTGGATATATGTACATTTCCTGTGAAGCTCATTTTCAAACTGTTCTTCTGTATAGCCGATCATATTTAAAAATCCGCCGCCGTACCACAGGATTGTGTTCATATCTCTTGCATCTACCCTTGCAAAACCGCCTGGGGAAGTTCTGATGATGGCATCACGCTCTCTGTCTTTTTGGGACAGTTTAAATACAGTGCTGTACATATCATGGGAGAGCTCTATGCGCCCCCGGTGGCCGGACCAGTTGATCTGCCGGTTACGGATCAGGAAGGTTCTTTTAAGCTTTGGGTTGTCAAACTTCCACTCATAGACATCATCTTCTCTGAGCAGATGGTTTGTGCAGAAAGGGCAGGGAGCAGTACGGCCCTGGATCACCTCATAACATTTCCTGCCAATCATTTCATTTTTCGGGGTCATTAATGTGTCGATTGCTGTTTTGTTTAAATACAGCAATTCATAGGTGTCCATATCACTCACATACACATTTCCCACATACTCATCAAGCATCCACTCAAAATACTGGTTCTTTTCCTCTTTTTCGCAGATGATGTCATGAATATCTGTATTGATGCAGCAAAGGACAGGAATGTGATCCTCTGTCTCACCTGTAATTGTTCCATTCATCCGGAACCAGCGGTATCCGCCTTCTTTATGAGGCATACGCAAATCAACGGTAAAGGCACAAATGTCTTTATCAATGGCTGACTTTGCATGTTCAATGATTTTCCGGAACTCATCAGGATGGCTTTTATAGTATCCGCTAAAACATGAAAATAAACTTTGAAATTCCTCTTTTGTGTATCCTGTACTTTTATAAAAACAATTATTGGCATACAAAAATGTCAGGTCTTTGTCAAGCAGGCATTTATTAGCGCTGACATTTAGTGAATCCAATAAAGCATCCTGTTCGTGATGATTCATTTTTTTTCTCCCTTTTTACTGCTGTTATCTAAAGGTAACAGGTTCCTGTCACACTATTATTTGAATAACTTGTGTATGTACGGTCCTCTTTAGATATAATATGGTCAAGCTGTAGCTGATTAGATTATATCTGACATATTGGGTAAAAGCAATAAGGCTTTATTAATTAAGCGTAGTATTTTTAATTTGCTAATTAAAAAACCTTTAAACGGACAATTGCTGCAATGCGTCCGTTTAAAGGTTTTTTCACTTCAGGGATATTTCTTGTTATGCGTTCGTATTATTCTTTCATTTATTTTACAACAACTTTCTTTGCTGCAGACCATGGACTAAATACTTTTTTTCCGTTTTCGGAAGTTCTGTTATAGGCATGAACTCCTGCATAGTAAGTCCCTTTTTTTACATTTTTGAAGGTAAGGGTTACCACGTTTCCTTTTTTGATTTTTACCACGTTAGTGCCGTAGGCTGTGGGGCGCTTTTCACCGTTGATTTTCTGCAATGTAGTTCCCAGTACGGCATCATATCCGTCAGCATCCTTGCATTGGGTATAGGTAAGGGTTACGGTATTTCCTTTCACTGTTACTTTCTGGATATTCGGCTGCTGCGGGGTAACGGAGGATACGGTTACCTGGACTGCTTCGGACCAATCACCGAACTGTTTCTTTCCGTCCTCGCCTCTCATCCAAGCATGGCAGTATACATAATAGGAGCCTTCCGGAATATAGTAGAAATCTCCATCGGAATCCTTCTGATTCTTGCAAACCTGAAGATATTCTCCGGCAGTGATGCAGTCAGGATCTTCGCTGATCACGTAGTCATAGCCTTGTGCATCATCCACAGGCTGGGCAAGGGACACATTTACTCTGTTGCCTGTTGCCTGGGGCTGGTTTAAAATCACTTTTCCAAGTCCTTTGGACGGCACTGCGGTTTCGAACAGGGAGGCCAGTACAGCATGTCCTGCACTGTTTGGATGGAAATCCAGATTCAGTGGCTGGGAGGATGCGTTGCACAGGTTTTCCTGGGAAACGGCGAAGGCGCTGTAAGCGTCCACAACTGTGTATACAGTTCCGGCTCCGTTGGCTGCATTACTGATCTGTGCATTCAGCTCTGTAACGCCGCCGTTGAAAAATGCACCCAGCACGGAATAAGGAGCAGAAAGCCATTTATATGGGTTATACTGATTGGCAACAAGAATGACTGCATTGGGATTTTTTCCTTTGATATAAGCAGTGATATTCTTCAAATTTTCCCCGAAAGCTGCAAGTGCAGGGGAAAAGGCCGGCTGAACTTTTTCATAGCCGCCTGCGATGATCTGGAGGGTGCTGGCGGTGAGGGCGGCATTGCGTGGATCAGAGGGGGTTGAAAGGATCACAGGAATTTCCAATGCTGTGACAGAATCTCCGGTGGCAGCATTATAAGCGTCAGCCGCAATCTGATAGAAGACTGCCATCATATCATTTCCGCCAACTGTAAGGGTGATAAGCTCAGCCTCTGATATCTGGGCGTCAAACTGTCCTGTGGCGAGGAGGCCAAGAACCATCTGGGAAACGGCTCCGTCCATTGCACCGCAGCTTACTGTGAAGCCTTGTTTTTTGGCCAGGAGATTTACAAAGCTGCCGCTTTTGTCTTCAAGACCATAGCCTGTGGATATGCTGTCTCCAAGGGCTAGATATTGTGCCAAGGGAATGATATCACCTGTATTGTCAGTGAGGGATTCTGCGAGAACCGGCATACCGGCCAGGGAAATTCCTTCGGTCTCTTCTGCTTCTGTGCCGAAGGGATCCTCGGCTTCTGAACTGAAAACAGCCTCTTCTTCCGGGGCAAATTCAGTGTCAATCTCTGTTTCCTCAGCAGCAGAAAAACTTTCTGTTTCTGCCTGGTCATCAAACTGAGATGAAGCTATTGCAGGCAACGCACCTGTGCTTACCACCATGACGGCAGCAGTGAGTCCGGCTAAGAATTTTCTAAACTTTTTCTGTGTCATAATTCTCTCTCCTTTATTTGGTTTTGAATAATACAAAAAAATTTTACAATATTTGGTACAAAAAATCTCTGAATTGGTGCGAAATGCGTATTTTGGGTGTGAAGTGTTGAAAGCTTCCTCTTGCCCGGCACAGAGAAACCCTTTAAAATATCAGGTATACATAAAGATTGGGAAGTGATTTTATGAGGCTTGCGATTGTAGAAGACGATAAAGAGGATAGAGAAAAGTTTATAACAATGGCAGAGAAGTGGGCTTACGGGGAAAATATTTCTGTGGAAACCCAGGAGTTCAGCAGCGGGGAGGCTTTTACAAAGGATTATCAGCCGGGGCAGTTTGATCTTATCTTTATGGATGTATTTATGCGGGGTATGGATGGTATTGAGACTGTGAAGCAGATACGCCAGGGGGACAGGCATGTACTGGTGGTGTTTGTCACCAACAGCCGGGAGTATATCTTCAAAGCAGCTCCCCTGCATATTTTTGACTATATTAATAAGCCGTGCAGTTATGAACGGATGGCATATGTTCTCTCAGAAGCACAAAGGACTCTGCCGGAGCAGGACAAAACTCTGGATTTTGTCTGCGGCAGGCAGGAGGTCAGTCTGAAGATGAAGGAGATCATGTATATAGAGGCTGACAATAATTATACTGTTTTTACAGTGAACGGTGAGACATACAGGTACCGTATTTCCTTTTCCGGCATAGCAGCTCTTCTGCCGGAACTACAGTTTCTGAATTGCACCAGAGGGATCATGCTGAACATGGAATATATCCAGGACCAGGATAATGATACTTTTGAAATGACAGACGGAAAGAAGTTTCCGATCCGAAGAAACGGCAGAAAACAGATTATCGGGCAGTATGAGCAGTACCAGTTTTCTAAGCTGGAAAATATTTGATCCGGAGGGACTCCATATGGAAGAGACACTGCGTTATATGTCAGAATTTCTTATGATACTGCCCTTGATACCTTTTTGTTTTTCCCTGTGGGGAGCTTTATGAAATCCGGGAAAAAACAATGTGCATTCAAGGTGCTGGCTGTACTGGCAGTTTTTGCCCTGGGAGCGGGGCTGCTTATTTTTATGCTGGACATAAAGGACACGAATAGACTTATATTGATCGTGGGAGTCTTTTTCTTCTATTTTTTTCAGAAAGAGGTGGAGCTTTCCTTTTGGAAAAAACTTTTTTGGTTTTGTACGGCCTGTCTTTTGGGGGCATTCTGCCTTCTTTTCTCTGTGCTTATAGACTCTTATTTTCATCCGGAAGGCAGTTTTTTTGATTATTCACCATTGGGGATCATTCTGCAGGTTTGTTTTGGGTGTGGGATAGACATCCTTTTCTACGTGCCGGTAAAAAGATATATGGGATGGGTATTTGACAATTTCCATGAAGAAAAGATTTGGAAGGTGCTTTGGCTTTTTCCTGTGATTTTCATTACTATTTCTTTGTTCCTTATACCGCAGAATTATGATTATGTCACCATACGGGACCGGTATTTCAAAATCTATTCGCTCATACTCTTTATGGTGTTTGGGCTTGTTCTTATCATTTATACCATGTTTTACCGGATCGCAAGAAATATTGTGGAGAAGGAACATTTGGCCAGGGCGAACCAGTTTCTGGCTATGCAGGCGGGGCAGTATACACAGCTTCTGTCCCATGTCCAGGAGACAAGCCGCATCCGTCATGATTTCAGGCATCAGCTCACAGTGATCTCGGAACTGCTTAACCAGAAGGAATATAAAAAACTGGCTCTGTATATCCAGGACTATGTGCCAACCATCTCCCAAGAAATCAAGCACTACTCCAGCTCTGCTGCAGTGAATGCAGTGCTTTCCCATTATGAAGCGACCTGCAGGGAAAAGGGGATACGCACGGATTTCAGGATCAGTATGCCTGAGACCTCAGTGAAGGATATGGATTTCTGTATCTTTTTGGGAAATCTGCTGGAGAATGCGGTTTTCGGCTGTGAAGGCACGGAAGAGCCTTACATTTCCCTGAAAATGGCACAGACAGCACCCCATATCCTGGCCTTAAAGATCATCAACCCTTATATAGGTGAGATTCGTATGAATAAAGGGGTTTTCTTATCCAGCCGGCACAGCGGCCCCGGGATGGGGCTGGATTCTGTGAAGCTCCTGGCAGAGCAGTATCATGGCAGTGTAAATATAACCTGTGAAAATGGATGCTTTACAGTGAGGATACTGCTGAAAATGTGAGATGGTGTAACAGTCAAGGTCTGCCTGGACTGTTACAGGTTGGCAGCACAGCAGATGAAATAGTGCTGTATTAAACATTAAAGTGCTTATTTGCAACAGTGGTATGGGGCGGTATGATGACAAAATCATCAGAATGCCATGGGCCGGAGAGAAGTGTACATAAATATTGAAGGGTGCCGTCTATTTTTTCATAGCCCAGCTGAAGATGGTCAGCAATGTGCCTGACAGTTTCAGCACAAGCTTTTGTATCACCGCAGTGTGTATCCAGAAAAATGCAGGAACGGTAGTGGCGCAGCATGGTGTCAAACACCAGTTTGGCTGTATCTTCTCCGTATTTTTTTACTGTATACTGATATTCATGCCAAATAGTACGTTCTCCCCGCAGCCAGCCTTCGGTAAAAAAATAGCTGCGGTAGTATTGTGCCCGTTTGTCCCTTGAACCGCAGAGCAGGGTGATGCAGTCATCCACGCGGGGAAAGATAAGCTCTGCATGGTCTGTGCGAAGGCCCATTACGGAGTTGCCGCAGATGCCCATAGCAAGCAGGATCCGGTCATATTTTTGGCAGCTGTCAATGAGCTTCTGAGCGGTTTCATGCAATATGTCTGTTTTATCATGCAGACCTGATTTCAGCCAATAGACAGGACCATCCCATCCGGTCAGCCCTGCTGCGGCTGATATTTCAGATTCCAATGTGCGGCATCCAATTAAAGCAGTTTTCATATTCTGTCATTCTCCTCAGTTTAAAAAGCTTCTGTTTTGCCGGAGGTGCCGTTAAGTACAGCATATGGCTGGCGCAGATAGCGTATGGCATAGCAGATAGGGGTATCGTTTTGTCCGATGAAGATTTGTTCCACCAGCAGAAGCGGTTCCCCGGGATCACACAGCAGGATATCCGCAATTTTATTCGTTGCGGCAATGGCACTGACAGACAATTCAATGTGGTAGGAATAAGGGGCAACCCTGGGAAATGTGATATCAGGAAAAACTGCAAATTGAAGCTCGGTTTCCACGGATGGATAGGAGCGCTCGTAAGGGATATATTTTATGTCATAAGCAACAGGAATATCAGAGCTGTCCTTGCTGACCAGGGTGAATTCGATCACTTTTCTGGATGCATCGATCTGAAGGACTTCCTGAATATGGTCATCAGGAAGAATACCATGGATATCGCGGTAACGTGTGGAGCAGCCAGGGAGCTGTTCCATGAGACTGACAGAGAAGTTGTTATGTTTAGGGCTTTTTACAAAATATCCGATCTTGGGCTTGGAATATATGAGATTATCATGTTCCAGCTTCTGCAGACCTTTCCGTGCCGTATCTCTGCTTACCCCGTAAGTTTCGCAAATACTGTTTTCCGACGGAAGCATATCGCCGGGATTCAGAACTCCGGTTATGATCTGCTGCTTCAGGATATCTGCAATTTTGATATAAAGAGGTTTTGATTTTTCAATAGAACTCATTGCTGTGTTTTTTCCTCCATAACAATTTGTTTGCAATAGGTGAGAGCATCTACAGGAGCTATTGAAACAGCGTCGGCCTGGATATACTGCAGCGTATCTTTGTTTACTGCATTGCCGCCTACGATTATGGCTACCTGATCACGCAGACCCCGTTCTGTGAGCATCTGAACGACTGTCTTCATGCACTGCAGTGTGCAGTTCATAAGGCCGCTCATCACCAGAAGATCCGGCTTATAGGTCTCTACTGCATATACAAACCTGCAGGGCTTGACATCAACCCCCAGGTCAATAACCTCAAAACCCTCCGCCCGGAGGAGACTCACAATGATGTCCTTCCCTATATCATGGATATCATCCTCGCCTACGCCGCATACGATTCTTCCAAGGGGCTTGCCCACAGGCGCGGAAACAGAGCCTGAAAACAGGCTGATAATGGAGCGGTACAGCATACCGGATACGATCAGATCTCCGATAAAAAACTCACCGGCCGCAAATTTATCTCCGACTATGCGGACTCCTTCTCCGAGAATCTTCATTATTTCTTCAAGGGAGCACCCTTGATTCAGTAAAGCTTTGGCGATAGACATACTGCGGGCTTCATCCAGGGAAGAGACCGCATCTAACAAATCGTTCTGCAGCATATTTTGCAACTCCTCTTTCTATCTTACAATATAATAATTGTAAATGAATTGTTTGTCTGTGTCAATGGCATCTCACCCACTTCCCCTTATTTTGCATAAAAGTATTTATTGAAAAATGGGCAAAATGTACAATGTTTTTATGTATTAGACAGATAATATATAAATAATTTCCATAAAATTCGTTGACAAATGAAAAAATTAGCAGTATAATTTGTACGTACAAGAGGTGCAAACAAGGAGTGCGGAAAATAGGTAAGTGAAACAAATAAAAGGAGGGGGAAGGAAAGTGATCATAATTGGCGAAAAGCTCAATGGTGCAATTCCAAGTGTAAGAGCCGCCATTGCTGCCAGAGATTCAGAAGTCATCCGGGCAAGAGCAATGGCTCAGGATAAAGCCGGGGCACATTATATAGACTGTGCGCCCAGTACCAGTCCGGAGGAAGAGTATGAGGCTATGGTCTGGATGATCGATCAGATTCAGGCAGTGACAGACAAGCCTATCTGTATTGACAGTCCTGATGCCAGGCTTTTGGCAAGGATTTTGGAAGAAGGAAGGGTACATAAACCGGGCATGGTGAATTCAGTAAGTGAGGAAGGGGTAAAGTGCGAAACAATTTTTCCCCTGATCGCAGGCACAGACTGGCAGGTTGTGGGTCTTACCTGTGACGAGAACGGGATTCCAGTAGAGCCGGAGAAAAAAATCGATATTGCCAAGAGAATTATCCACAAAGCAGATTATTACAAGATTAAAAGAGAAAACCTGCATATTGACCCTTGTGTGATGGCTTTGGCTACAATGTCCACCTCCATGAGGGATTTTGAAAGATGTATCACAGGAATCCATGAATACGCACCAACTGTCAAGGTGACAGGTGCCATTTCCAATATCAGTTTTGAAATGCCGGGAAGAAAATATGTAAACAGTAATTGTATGGCATATGCTGTGCGGGCAGGATTGGATTCTGCGATCATGGACCCGTGTGATATCCACTTGATGAGTACTATTTATGCCTGCGATGCATTGTGTATGAATGACAAGGGCGGAAGAAAATATAACCGTGCATACCGTGCCGGTAAAATAGGAACAAAAAAGTAAAGAAAGGAAGGACTTGAGCATGGTAGATTTTACAAAATTAACAGAAGCGTTAGGAGATCTGGACGAGGACAGTGTACTGGAGATGTTGAACCAGGTGATGGACGAAGGCGGAGAGGATGCGCAGAAAGCCATGGATGCCTGTCAGAAGGGTATGGAGATCGTGGGGCAGCTTTTCGAACAGGGCGAGTATTTTGTGGGTGACCTGATATTCGCAGGTGAGCTGATGACGGAGGCAGTTGACATTCTGAAAAATGCATTGATCACCGGAGAACAAGGCGAAACAAAAACCAGGATGATTCTTTGTACCGTAAAAGATGACCTTCATGATATCGGGAAAAACATTGTCCGCTCTATGCTGGAGGCTTCAGGTTTTGAGGTGATCGATCTTGGCATTGACACACCTAAGGAGAAAATTGTTGAGACGGCAAAGGCTGAGGGGATTAAGATCGTGGCACTTTCCGGCGTACTGACTCTGGCCATTGATTCCATGAAAGAGGCAGTGGATGCATTGCATGAAGCCGGAATTGAAGGTGTGAAGGTGATCATTGGGGGCGCACCGGTTTCTGAAGAAGCTAAGATTGCCACAGGCGCTGATGAATGGGCACACAGCCCGCAAAAGACAGTTCAGGTATGCAGAGGCTGGGCTGAGGCTTCGTAATTATTAACAGCAACGGAATGGGTGTTCTAAGAGCAGCCCGATATACAGAGGAGGGTTTTTTATGAAAGGCAAAACACGTGAAATTCATATCTTGATTGCCATTATTATTTTTATAGTGCTGCGCATGATTCTTGGGAACTGTACAGATATGGGGATTACCGCCCCAGGTGCTGCAGCCCTGTCATTATTTGTAGCAACGATTTATATGTGGATCACTTACGGTTCCGGATGGACAAGTATGATGTCCATTGGTCTGCTGGCATTTACAGGTATTTGTCCGGCAGCTACGATCATGGCAAATTCCTTTGGTAATTCCACAGCAGTTATCTGTATCGGAACTTTGATCCTGTGCGTAGCCCTGGAGGAAAACGGAGTTACAAAACTTATTGCAAACTGGTTTATCACAAGAGAGGTCGTCCATAACAGGCCATATATGTTCCTGTTCATGTTCTTCCTGGCGAATCTTGTAATTACATATTTTATGGAGGCAACGGCTGTATCCATTATATTCTGGGCCCTTGCAAAAGGCATCCTGGACAGTCTGGGATATACAAGAAAAGATATGTTTTCAAAGGCGATGTATCTGGGAGTTCTCTGGGTGACCTGTATCGGAAACGGCGCAACGCCCATAGGTCATCCTGTTCCCCTGCTGATGCTGAATTCTACCGTAAATATCACCGGGCAAAGTATTTCCTGGCTGAAATACATGGCAGTGGGAATTCCCCTTTCACTGGTTACTCTGGGCCTTACTATGCTGATCATTAAGTTTATCATTCGTCCTGACTGCTCTAAATTTGGTACCTACGATATCGAAGAACGCCGTAAGGAACTTCATAAACTGGATAAAAAAGGAACTATATCTGTCATTGTTTATGTTGCACTGATCATTTTCTGGCTTCTGCCTGACTTTATCGGCTATATCCTGCCTGCAGTTTCCGAGAAGATTACCGCGGTAGGCGCATCCATTCCGGCATTGATCGCAGTGGCTATTGTATGTGCGATTAAAGTGGAAGGCGAGCCTGTCCTGAAGTACGAGACAGCAGTGAAAAAGATTCCCTGGTCCACAATTATCTTCATTGGCTGTATTTTCCTTTATGCTTCTGTATTTAATATGGAATCCGGCGGTATCAATGTATTTCTGAAGACTTTAGTAGCACCCCTGTCCAATCATCTGTCAGCCGGAGTGCTCACAGCAGTTTTCCTGTTCTTTGTCATTGTGGTGACAAACTTTGCATCCAACGGTGTCACTGGTACAGTAGGTATTGTAGCCTGCGTGCCTGCACTGTTGAGTGTTACTTCTATAAGTTATGTGACAGCCTATGGCGTCCTGGTGGCAATCCTGTGTAACATGGGTATAGGAACACCCGGCGGAAGCGGCTTTGTTGCCCTGGCCCAGAAGGACGGTTACATAACAGGCAGTGAAACCCTGAAATTCAGTATGACGCTGATAGCCTTTATGTATGTGGTGGTAATGGTGATTTTCTGGCCATTAGCCAGACTGGTGTTTTAAATTGAGAATATATGCCGGGACACTTGATAACCATGGTATAATGGAAAGGACGGCTTTTTTATGAGTGAAACCAGTGTGAATATTCAGAATATTTATAAGGGAAGGCTGAAACGCTTTGATGATGTTTTAAGCCGCAGAGTACCGGACCGTGTTCCCGTCATCCCAAATGTGGATACCTGGATTTACCACTATGCAGGTGTCAGTGTGAAGGAAGCCTTTCTGAAGGATTCGGATAAAATTTTTCAGACGGTCAAATTCTTCGATGAAAATGTGCCTGTTGACGGTATAATGGGCACAGCCAATACATTTCCTGTGAAGATGGGGCAGAATATTGGAGAAGGCGTGTATGTGGTTTCGGATGAAGGCGTGCAGATCAAGGGAAGCAGCGGCAGGCTTATGGAACCTCAGGAGTATGCCCTGCTGGCGGAAAATCCTATGAAATTTTTTGCCAATGTATTAATTCCCCGGAGATTCCGTTCATTTCGGGACGGCAGTGGGGAAAAGAAGGTTGATATAATAAAACAGGCTTATAAGGATTTCTGCGAATTTGGTGCATATAATGCGGCTGCCAATTCACGGATTGAAAAGGAGCTGGGACTTCCAATCCTTACTATGGGCTCTAACTTCCTGGCACCGGATATTGTTTTGGACTATCTGAGGGACTTCGTGGGGATTGCTGCGGATATACGGCGCTGTCCGGACGAATTGGCGGCAGCATGTGTTTCCCTCACAGAATATGTGAGCGAGATGTTTTTTGATACGGCGGGAGAACCGGGAGAAAAAGTGCTTTTCTCCCCCCTGCATCTTCCTACCTATTTAAGGCCAAAGGATTTTGCCAGGATATATCTGCCTTTTATGCAGAAGTATCTGGAAGAGATGGCAGTGAAGCATGGTTATTCCATATACTTCTTTATGGAAAATAACTGGATGCCGTATCTGGATATGCTCAAGGACTTCCCGGAGGGCATTAAGTTTGTGGGCCTGTTCGAGTCTGGTGATCTGGCAAAGATTAAGGCAGAGCTTGGGTCAAGGATGACTGTTATGGGCGGAATGCCCATAGAACTGCTGCGTTTTGGTACCAAAGAGCAGGTCATTGAAAAATCAAAAGAGCTTCTGGACACATTGGCTCCGGGCGGCGGTTATATTTTTTCCACAGATAAATCCCTGCTCAGCCTAAACGACGGAAAACCTGAAAATTTAATTGCAGCATGTGAGTATATCACATTGAACGGAAAATATTAATGTCACAGAATTTAAATGATCCTGTTATGGAGGTGTAAACAATATGAATGCAAGTGAACTATATGAGCAAAGGCTTACGCGCTTTGATGATGTGCTGAGCCGTAAGCTGCCGGACCGTGTTCCGATCATTCCCAATATGAATACTTGGATGTATCATTACGCCGGTATAAGTGTAAAAAAAGCCTTTTCAGAGGATGCGGGCCTTCAGTTTGAGGCGGCTAAGCATTTGACTGACAATATGCCTATTGACGGACTGATGAGCACATCCAATACAGTTCCCCTTAAATTGGCGGAAAAGGTTGGGGAGGGAATTTATACCTGCTCTGATAACGGAGTGCAGATCAAGGGAAGCGGCGGACATCTGATGGAGCCGGAAGAATATAAGCTTCTGGCAGAAAATCCTATGAAATTTTTTGCCAATGTTTTGATCCCAAGGAAATTTGATCTCTTTAAAAATGCAAGCCTGGAGAAAAAGGTAGATGTGATCAAGCAGGCGTTTGCAGATAACGTTGAATTTATGAAATACAACCGCAGTGCAAATGTGAGGATTGAGGGAGAGCTTGGGCTGCCCATTATTATCCGCGGAACTAATTTTCTTTCACCTGATGTGGTACTGGATTACCTCAGAGACTTTGTGGGCATTTCGCTGGATGTGAGACGTCACTCAGACGAGCTTCTGGCTGCATGTATGTCTCTGTACGACTATATTCTTGAAATGTTTCATGATACGGCAACGCCTCCTGACAGGAAGATTATTTTCTCGCCTCTGCATCTTCCTACCTATTTAAGGCCAAAGGATTTTGCAAAGCTGTATCTGCCGTTCATGAAGAGATATCTTGAGGAAATGTCTGTGAAGCAAGGATATTCTGTTTATTTCTTTATGGAGAATGATTGGATGCCTTACCTGGATCTGCTCCAGGAACTGCCCGATAATGCGAAATTTGTAGGTTTGTTTGAGAAAGGCAATCTGAAGGAAATGAAAGCAAAGCTGGGCAAGAAGATGGTCATCATGGGAGGTATGCCTGTTTCACTGCTTCTTTTCGGAAGCAAGGAAGAGGTGATCGAGAAAACAAAAGAATGCCTGGATACCCTTGCCCCTGACGGCGGTTATATTTTCTCTACTGATAAAACAATGATGACGTTAAACGACGGTAAACCTGAAAACATGATCGCCGCCTGTGAATATGTGGAAGTTCATGGAAAATATTAATCTGGGAAAAGGAGAAAAGAATATGGCAGAATATGCAACATCCCTTGAGGGTGATACACTGGAAGCATTTGAAATCGCAGCAAAGGAAATTGCGGAAGAACAGGGAAAAGATGTAGAAACTGTAATGAAATCCATGAAAAAACTGATTTATCTTTTCATTACAAGAATATAATGAAGCTGACTTTTTATCCGTGGGAGATATCGGTTGAAGTTTCAGAAGGAATGACAGTGCTGGAGGCAGAGCGCTGTGCAGGATTAAAGCCGGATTCCCCTTGCGGAGGCCACGGAAGCTGCGGAAAATGTCAGGTCACGGTTGACGGGAAGCAGGTATTGGCTTGTCAGACACCAGCGGCAGATGGTATGAGGATTTATGCTGAGAAACAGGCAGAAGCTGTCATCCTGCCGGAGGGCAGGACATTGTCAGGGGTCACCACATTGCAGCGGAATATACATACAGTAGTGGAGTCGCCCCGTTATCTCATGGCCATTGATATAGGAACCACCACACTGGCTTGCCAGCTTCTGGACGGGAACAATGGAGAAGCGATGATCAGTGAGGGATTGCTCAATCCCCAGTGCAGCTATGGCGGAGATGTGGTTGCCAGAATCCAGGCAGCATCCCGGGGGATGCAGGAAGAAATGATGTTTAGTGTGCGGGAAGGGCTTAGTGCATTGATCCAGGAGGTGTGTACCAAGGCTGGGTTGGGACCGGAGCAGGTAGATGTGGTTTCCGTGGTGGGAAATACCTGTATGCAGCAGCTGTTTATGGGAATCTCCACCCGGAATCTGACAGTCCCGCCGTTTATTCCGGAATTAAAGAGTACCGGGCTGTTGGAGGCATCCGGATATCTTCCTCCTTTGAAAAAGGCTAAAATGCTGGTGATTCCCGATATTGCAGGGTATTTGGGCGCTGATACCATCGCCGGAGTGATCGCGGCAGGAATCCACAAAAAACAGGAGCTTACATTGTTGGTGGATATCGGTACAAACGGAGAAATGGTGCTGGGAAACAGGGAGAAGATGATCGCCTGTGCCACAGCAGCAGGTCCGGCCCTGGAGGGAGCAAAAATTTCCTGCGGTATGAGAGGCGCCAAAGGTGCCATAGATCATGTGTGGACAGAAAACGGAAGAATTACATATTCAGTTCTTGGGGGAGGAAAGGCCGTTGGTATTTGCGGTTCCGGATTAATTGACCTTCTGGCAGTATTAAAAAAAGAAAAACTTATTGACAGAAGAGGGAAGCTTGCACTGTCAGGACAGAGGCCGGAATATTCTCAATATCTGAAATCAGAGGGCAGAGGCCCGAAAGTGGTCCTTGCCCCGGATGTATCTGTTTCTCAGGATGATATCCGTGAACTTCAGCTGGCAAAGGGGGCTATCGCCGCCGGAATTGAACTGATGATGAAGGAATGTGCCGTACAGGCTGAGGATATCCGGGAGGTTTATCTTGCAGGTGCTTTCGGCAGCTTTATCAGCAAAGAAAGCGCCTGTGAAATCGGCCTGCTTCCCCAATCGCTTCTGGACAAGATTAAAGTAGCCGGAAACACGGCAATCACCGGAGCGGCTATGATCGCGTGTGACAGAGAACTGTTTAAATTAACGGAAAAACTCAGCAGTGAAATCTCCAGTCTCGAACTGGCAGTCCTCCCGGAGTTTTCAAAAAGCTTTTCAAAAAATATGTATTTTTAGTGGTGCTAATGTGTGCCCCGGCAGATTAAGTAAGCATACAGCACTGGCAATGTGGTTTCCGGCCGGACGAAATTCGGGGATACTGACCATATCTGGATTAGTCAGTACTCTAATATAAATCCATTAAATCTGCCTCAGTGATCATGTGATGAGGCTGTACAATAAGAAATTTTAAATCGTCCCAGGGACCGGTAAGAATATCTTTCAGATACCGGATTCCAGCAGGGACGATTTCCTGCTTTAAAGAGAACATTTCTGAAAAATCCCGGGCATATTCTGCCGCGCTGGCAGTGTCGTAACAGCCGGTATCAAGGATTGCGATGCGGCGGTAATTCCGGAACATTTTTTCGAAGATACGGCGGGCCCTGGCAGTGCCGTATTTTTCACAGGCCCACTTATATTCCTGAAATATCGTCTGTTTTCCGTTCATCCAGCTTTCTGTCAGAAAGTAAGAATCCATGTAAGGTTTTTTATTTCGGTAACCTCCGAAAAGAAGAGAGATGCAGTCATCCACCCTGGGGATGATCAGTGTGGCGTGGCTGTTTACAATACCCTGAATAGAATTACCGCAGAAACCATTGACCAGAAGGGCCGTCCGGCAGTCTGAAGGGAGATCGTCAAGTATATTCTGAAGAACGTCTTTATATTTAGATTTTACATTGTGAAGGCCTGGATCTGTCCAGATGATTTCATTTTTACAGCCGCAGGCCTCCATAGCGGACCGCAGTTCTTTTTCCAAAGCACGGCAGCCTATAATGCATATTTCGGACATAATGATCACCTCCGGGTGAAGTTTATATTATAATACCATATTATAAGTTGGATTTCACTATGATGCAGGAATCCAAATGCCTGGTTTATAAAAAATACCAAATGCCTGGTTTATAAAAAGTTTATTTGACATAACTGGCCGAACTATATAAAATGAATGTACTGCAAGGTCAGCAGTCTTTTTCTTCCGGGCATTTCGCCCGATGTTTCCAATGGTTTGAATAATTGTAAAACAAGGTACAAAATGATATACTAAAAACACATGTATTTATAGAAAACAAGTTGCTGTTCATTGGGCCGTGCACCCCGCTGTACGGCATTTAGTGACAGGATGATATAAAACGGATTTTTGACAAGAGGGTGAATGTATGATTACTGTGATCAGGGGCGTTACGTCTAAACAGGTACTTGCCGATGAGCTTATTGCAATTTTGGAAGAAATGGGATTAGAGGGATACTTTTATTTGGGATATCCGGTATTGGGCGGAATGGAAGGAAAAATAAAGGTGGATGCTTTGTTGATCGCCAGGCAATGCGGGCTGGTCATATTTGATTTGGATATGAGTTCAGACACGGATATTGAAAACAAAACAATGCTGCTGGACGAATTATATAACAACATGGAAGCTAGATTAAAAAGGTATAGTTATCTGTCAATGAGAAGGAAACTTCAGGTGCCTATTAATGTTGTTTCCTACGCACCACGCTATAGTGCATCGGGAGAAGAGATATATACAACCCGGGAGGAACTGCAGGAATATTTGATAAATCTACAGTGGCCTGAAAGCGGAGCTTATTTTGAAAAACTTTTAGAGGCAATACAGATGATTTCCCAGATTAAGAAACGCGGGCACAGAGGGTATGTGCAGGATGCTGCGTCAAGGGGAGCTAAGCTGAAAGCCATCGAAGATCAAATTTCGTGTCTTGATAAGTATCAGAGCAAAGCAGTCATTGAAACGGTAGATGGAGTACAGAGGATTCGTGGTCTTGCAGGTTCCGGCAAAACAATCGTTTTGGCTTTGAAAGTGGCATATTTATATACAATGTATGAGGATAAAGTAATAGCAGTCACCTTTAACAGCCGCGCTTTGAAAGGCCAGTTTATTCAGTTTATAACAAATTTCGTTATTGAAAATACAAATGAAGAACCAGATTGGAGCCGTATCAGAATTATTCATGCATGGGGAAGCAAGAATTCAGAGGGTTTGTATTTCAATTTTTGTAAAGCTAATAATTTGGTGTGTTATGATTATCTGGATGCGTGCAACACATATGGACGTAATACGCAGGTATTTGATAAAGTATGCCAGGAAGCGGTGGAAGCAGTTTCTGATCCTGTGCCGCTGTATGATGTGATATTAGTGGATGAAGCACAAGATTTTTCAAAATATTTTTTGCGTATGTGTTATATGTCTTTGCCGAAGGAAAGCCGTATGTTAGTCTATGCCTATGATGAGCTGCAAAGCCTGGATAATAAAAATGTTGATTCTCCGGAAGAAATTTTTGGATATAGTGATGGAAAGCCTAATGTGATGCTGGATAACAGCAACGGAAAATCAGAAGATATTGTTTTGTCCAAGTGTTACCGCAATTCGCGGCCTGTACTGACTACTGCCCATAGTCTTGGCTTTGGTATATATCGCCAAAAAGAAGAGGGCGAAGGAACGCAGCTTGTCCAGTTATTCGAAGAAAAAAAGTTGTGGGAGGACATCGGATATACTGTTAAGGACGGAGGAATCCGGGATGGACAGGAAGTAACATTATACAGAACCGAAGAAACAAGTCCGGTTTTCCTGGAAAATCATTCAACAATTGATGAGCTTATCCAATTTAGGAAATTCGATGATCCGAGACAGGAAGCAGAGTGGATAGCGGATGATATTGAGAAAAATTTAAAGGAAGAAGAATTAAAATACAAGGATATCATGATCATCCATCCGGATCCAAAAGTAACAAAAAGTTATGTTTCACATATCCGGATGCTGCTAATGGAAAAAATGATCAGAACTCATATAGTAGGCGTGCAGACAACTCCAGATGATTTCTTTCAGGAGGATTCTATTGCAATTACACAGATTTACCGGGCAAAGGGAAATGAAGCGGCAGTAGTGTATCTGATAAACGCAGATTTATGTGCAAAAGGTGTAAATTTATCCAGAAAAAGAAATATTCTGTTTACAGCAATAACCCGATCCAAAGCATGGGTACGAGTGAGCGGTGTAGGTGATGATATGGAGCTGCTCATCAATGAATACGAAAAAGTGAAAAAGAATGATTTTCGCCTGGAATTTATTTATCCCAATGAACAGCAGCGGCAGAATATGCGTATCATTCATAGAGATAAGACGAAGAATGAACTTTTGGAAATCAAAAAGAGTAATTTTACTCTGAGTGAAATAGCTGAAAAGCTTGCCAGTGGAGAAATTCAAAAGCAAGATCTTGATGCAAACACGTTAAAGGTTTTAAAGGATGTGTTATATGATTGAAGGGATTAAAAAAGTATATCATGAGGTACACAATATTACACAGGAGCTGATTCGCTGCGGATTGGCAGAGGAGTATAATTTTCCTGTGATTCGAGGGACAGATATTGTATGGACTAAATATTGTGATATCTCCTGTTATTTAAAAAATATGGATTACGCATCTATATATGCTGAGATAGAAAAGGAGCATAATTATAATATTAAATTGCCGGATGGTGGTATTATTCAGTTGATGTACCGTTTTGATTTCAGCGGTACTCATCTGCTGTCCCACAGGCTTGCATTTTATCCATCGCCATCTTATGAAATATATCAGAACAATGCGCAATTATATGATGAGGACAGTATTTACGGCGACATATTAAATAAAGATGTATTACCTGTAGTTATCAGAGCAGATTACAGCAGAGATGAAGTAAAAAGTGAAATACATCATCCGTATTCCCATATAACCCTTGGGGGATATAAAAACTGCAGGATTCCAGCTGATAAACCTATATCACCGTTATGCTTTGTAAAATTCATTATGGAACATTTCTACTATGTGCCAAGTGCTTACTGGGAGTTTGACTTCAGCATGAAAAGTATTGTAAAATTTGAAGAACATCTTGCTGAGTGTGACAGAGACAAAAGCCGATTAGTGATATAGAAAGATACAGAAAAAGGAGTACGATGAAGAGACAATATACAGACTGGGGATATATTGACTGGCTTGAGGAGGATATGGATGAGAGCAAGGCAGCGCTCAATGTGGGAATTGTATCCATTGCCCCTCATGCCCATATGAATCCTCATATACACTTTACAGAACAAGTGATCTATACGCTGCAGGGAACAGGGTACAGCCTGGTGAACGGGGCAAAAGTGGATATGTCCCTGCCAAGTGTGATCCTGCACTGGGAAGCAGGCGTGATACACGAAATGTATAATATGGGGGATACGGAATTCAAGCATCTTATGATTTCCTGTCCGGATGCAGTGGGTTTTGACTCTGCTGTTCTGGAAGATGCAGGGGGCCAGAAAATGAGTGAAGAAAAAGCAGAGGAGTATTTGCACGCTGCGGTCAATGGTACCTGTGAGCAGTTCCTGGATACTCTTCATTATTCCTATGTTATTTTTAATGCAGTGGGAAAACCGGTTAAGAGAACCAGGGTTTTCCCGGAGTTTTGCTGCCACCATTGTGTGGATGATATATCAGCCAGTGCGGCTGCCTGTATGTGCCACTATGTGGAATGTCCCTTTACGGGGGAGAAGAGTTATGAGTGCCCCCATGGAGTTACTGTGTTCTATGTGCCGGTTATCTTCCGGGGCACATTTCTGGGATATGTACAGGGCGGTTATGTGCATGTGCACAGTGTTCCAAAGGAAGGTGTTTACGTTATGCCCCAAAGCTCTATCCACGGGGCCAAAATACTTCTCAGACGGATCGTGAAGGCTATGGTGGACTATTGTGAGGTGTACCAGTTTAAGAACCAGCTGATGCAGCAGGAGCTGATGCTGGCTGACACACGGGAATACCAGGAGGTCTTGATCGCAAACCTTCGCAATGCAGAAAACACAATGACGGATCTGAAGATCAACAATCATTTTCTGTTCAATACCCTGAATCAAATGGCATCTATGGCGTTGGCAGGAGGAATGGTATCCCTGTACCAGTCTATTCTTGATTTATCCTGCCTGTTTTCCTATGCTGTGCGCAACAACAGCAGTACAGTGACTCTGTCTAAAGAGTTTGAATATCTCCATTCTTACATAAAACTTCAGAAATTGCGTTACGGGGAACGGCTTCAGCTTACCTATGCCATTGAGACAGAAATGTACAAATGGGAGGTACCCTTTAATTTTTTGATGCCGTTGGCTGAAAACGCATTTACACATGGGTTCTTTCAGGAGGAGAATAAGCTCTTTTTCTTTGGCATCAAGGAGAAGGGAAGATTCCTTCAGTTTACTATGGAAAACAACGGAGCTTCTTTGAGTAAAGCGGACTGCGAGAGAGTGATGCGTGAGATGAAGGGCAGTGCAGCCCATGGCTTATCCATGATCTACAGGAAACTACAGTCTGCCTGCGGAGGAGATTTTTCTATTGTGCTTACACCGGGAAAGCACAATGGTATGAGAGTTGTGGTTTCTCTTCCGGCAAAGAAAGTTGACGATAAGGGGGAAGAAGTATATGGTCCGCGCCGTAATCTGTGATGATGAGACTGCAAGCCTTACGATCATACGCTATCTTATTGAAAGTGAAAAGCTTCCCATTGACATAGTGGGAACAGCCTCTAACGGGCAGAGTGCCCTTGAATTGATCCGCAGGGAAAAACCTGATTTGGCATTTCTGGATATTCAAATGCCAAGGCTGGATGGGTTTGAGGTTATGGAGCAATTACAGGGGATGAAAACAAAAGTCATTATTGTTACAGTGTATAATACCTTTGCCCATGCACAAAAGGCATTGCACCTGGGTGCCTGCGACATAATCGCAAAACCGATCAATGTGGTGCAGCTTAAGGAAGCCGTTGCCCGTGCCATTGGGTGGAACTTTACAGACAGTGACCTTCTCAACAAGGCGGTTCATTATATTCATAACCATTATGCAGAGGCGGTCAATCTTAACAGTCTTGCCCAGGTATGCTGCTGCACATCCAGTCATCTGGCTCACCTTTTCCGCCAGCATTTTGATATGCCTGCGTTATCCTATATCCATAAATTCCGCATTGCAAAGGCTGCCCAGCTTCTGCAGGAGGGCTTGAGCGTGCAGGACGCAGCATGGCAGACAGGCTATACGAGCCTGAATCATTTCTATAAGTATTTTAAACTATACCAGGGCATGACTCCAGCTGCCTATCGCCGTATTAACACTCCGGAATGATTTTCGGGGTGTTTTTATTTTATATACTAGAAAAGTAATTCACTTTGTTCCATATCACAAAATTGATATAATTTTACACAAGGCCTGCCATATTTTTTTCCTTCTTTTCATGACATAATGAGAATAACAAAAGAGAAGAACAGGGGGAAAAGTAAAAAACATGAATGAAATCCTTACTACGATCAATGACATTCTGTGGAGTATGCCATTGGTTATCCTGGTATTGGGAGCAGGTCTGTATTTTTCAATACGGATGGCATTTCCGCAGTTCCGTTATCTAAAAGAAATGATCCGGAACATGGGGAAGGGAGAAGAGTCATCAAAGGGGCTGTCCCCATTCCGTGCATTTATCTTTACAGCTGCCCGCACTGTGGGTGTGGGAAATATTGCCGGTATGGCAACTGCTATATTTTTCGGCGGTCCGGGAGCTGTGTTCTGGTTCTGGATCCTGGCGCTGATCGGTTCAGCCGTAGCCCTTATTGAGGCAGTGCTTTCACAAACCTACCGCCAGACCATACACGGGGAGTACCGTGGCGGTCCGGCTTATTACATGGAACACGGTATGAAGAATAAGGCACTTGGAAAATTGATGGCATCCGTGTTTGCGGTGCTGACGATACTTTGCTTTGTACTTCTCTCACCTACAACCCAGTCTTACAATATCACACAGGGTATTTCCGCTGCATTTCATCTTCCTGTGGTTGGTGTGGGAATTGTGTTTACCGGATTTTTGGCTTTCGTTATACTGGGCGGTCTGAAGCGTATCGGAAGTGCTGCACAGAAGATTTCTCCGGTCATGGCGCTTCTTTACATTTTGATGGCACTTATCATTATTGTTATGAATATTACCAAACTGCCCGGGATTTTCGCTTTGATTTTTAAATCAGCGTTTGGGACAGATCAGGTTTTCTCTGCAATTGTGGGTTCTGCCATATCCTGGGGTATTAAGCGTGGTGTTTTTGCAAATGAAGTGGGTGTAGGTTCATCTGCAGTTACAGCGGCTGTGGGGGAAGTGAGCCATCCGGTAAAACAGGGATTAAGCAATGCACTCAGTGTGTTTATCGGTACCTTTTTCGTATGTACCACATCTGCCATCATGATGCTTATGACAGGATGCTACAATGTGAGTGACGGCGCCGGCGGTTTCCTGTATGAGGGACTTCCGGGAGTGGCATATGGCAATGATTTTGTGTCCTCAGCCATTGATACAGTAATTCCGGGCTTTGGCGCACCGTTTGTGGCAATTGCAATTTTGTGTTTTGCCTCTGTGGCATTGCTGGCATACTATCTGTACGGTGAAAGCAGCCTGTATTATCTTTTTCCAAAAAATAAAATTCTTCCCTGGGTACTGAAAATCTGTTTTCTTGTAACAGTATTCCTCGGATGTCTTCTTTCCGCAGATGCTGTGTGGACTATGGGAGATATCGGTCATGGAGTTATGGCGTGGGTAAATATTATTTCCCTCCTGATTCTTGGAAGTCAGGCAGTCCGAATTTTTAAGGATTATGATAAACAGCGGAAAAACGGAGTGGAAGAGCCTGTATTTGACCCGGATGCATTGGGTATTACAGAAGTGAGCGAAACCTGGAAGAAATAAAATTTATAATAAAAGCTATATGGCATGAATGCCAGGAAAGGAAGAATATTATGTTAGATGAAACAAGACGCACAGACCCGGAACTTGCGGGGATTGTGGACAGAGAATTGATCCGTCAGGAGAAATGCATTGAAATGATAGCGTCAGAGAGCACGGTTCCCGTTCCGGTTATGGAGCTTTCCGGCAGTGTATTTACCAATAAAACACTGGAAGGCTATCCGGGAGCACGTTTTCAGGCAGGCGGCGAGGTGGCAGATGAGATGGAACGTCTTGCAGTCAGCCGTGCCAAAGAACTTTTCGGGGCAGAGTATGTGAACATCCAGTCTTACTCAGGCTCAACAGCCAATTACTCTGTTTTTGCAACAATTTTAAAGCCAGGTGACAGAGTTCTGGCAATGCGTCTGGATCAGGGCGGACATTTGACACACGGAAGCCCGGCTAACTGGACAAGCACCATGTATGACCATACCTTCTATGGCTGCGACCCTGAGACAGGCCGTATTGACTATGAGGAAATGGAAAGACTTGCAAAAGAGGTGAAGCCTAAGCTCATCATCTGCGGCGCCAGCTCATATCCCCGTCTTATTGATTTTAAACGTGTTGCTGAAATCGCAGAGTCTGTGGGAGCTTATTCCATGTGCGATATGGCTCATGTAGCCGGTCTCGTAGCGGCAAAGGTAATTCCAAGTCCTATTCCTTATATGGATTTTGTAACCTCATCCACAACCAAGACCTTCTGTTCTGCACGCAGCGGAATGGTATTCTGTAAGGAGAAATATGCCAAGGCACTTAATAAAGGTACCTTCCCGGGTGCATTAGGTTCCATTCATCTTCACACTATGGCAGCAAAATGCTGGAGTTTCCGCTACGCAGCAACTGAGGAATTCCATGATATCATGGTTCAGGTTGTCAAAAATGCACAGCATATGGCAGAGGAGCTTATGAAACGAGATTATACTGTTGTAAGCGGCGGAACAGACAATCATCTCCTGGTTGTTGATCTGCGCAATAAGGGTGTGACAGGACGCCAGATGCAGACTGCTCTTGACCGGGCAGGAATCTCCGTGAATAAGCAGGTTGTGCCCTTTGACACAGCAAAGCCTCATATTACCAGCGGTATCCGTATCGGACTTACCTCTGTCACCCAAAGGGGACTGAAGGAGGATGCAGTTACAGAAATCGTGGATATGATCGATCAAGTGGTTAAGGCACCGGAGGATGAGGCCGTGATCGCAGAAGTAAAAGTACGTGCAGAAGAGCTTATTTCAAAATATCCCCTTTACCGGGCAGAGTCTTTTGCTTAAATAGCAGATGGGTAAAACGGACTGTATATTATACTAAAGATAAGGCGTCCGGACAGCCAGCAGGTTGTCCGGACGCCTTTATAGGATTTTTGATCATGAGGATCGTTTGCAGTATCAAATGCTGTTATTCAGCTAAGCAAAGTTCTCCAAGAGTGTCATCCTCAATGATTCCGCATTTACTTTCAATATCAAATCTCATTGTGTTTGGCTCTGCTGCAGTATAGGGTTTCCATTCCAGGCTGTCTGTACTTGGATCACCAGTGGATGCAAAGCTGACAATGGCTGATGCCACCTGGTCCTGAATGCGGTGAGCGTCCTCGTCTCCGCCGCAGGCTCTGGACACAACCGGGATATCAACATTGTGGAAAGCGTAAATTAAATCTACACAATGGAAGGCTGTGGTGCCTCCGTTTACCGGGGCTTCATAGGAGAACATATAACTGTATACAGGAGCGGTTCCTGCTTCTTCTTTTCCATTCAGGATCTTTTTGGAATTCTCCCGGTGAGATGCGCCGTAGAAGAATGCATCTGCCGCTTTTTTGTCGGGATAAGCCTTGGCAAACTCAGCTATGATTTCTTCTGCCTTGTCGCCATACTTTTCGGTTACATTTGCCAGTACCTCTTCGTCGGTCCATTCATTTTTACGTCCGTCACCAACACGGAAGGAGCCGGTTTGTTCTGTGAGTGTGGAACCAACCATGAGCGGGATATCAGCAGCCCAGTCGCAGTATTCCTCAGAGACAACACCTTCATTTTCTACAGGAGCCCAGGAGACGGAAGTTCCTGTTTCTTCTTTAACAGCAGCCAATGCGTCTACGCCGGCAGTGATGAGATCACTGTAGGGAACAGTCTTGATCTCTGCTACAGAATTTTCGTCAAGTCCCAGGTTTTCAAGAGTTTTTTCTGCCACTGCAGTACTGATTTCCTTGTCAACCAGGCTGTAACCGGAAGAACTCTGTGAAATGATCTTATCAACCAGGCCCTCTGCTTTGTCATAATGCATGAAGGACTGTACCTTTCTTCCGCCGCCTGACTGTCCCATGATCGTGATGTTTTCAGGATCACCGCCGAAGTTTTCAATGTTTTCGTTGATCCACTTCACAGCCTGGATCAGGTCTTCGTCTCCAAGATTAACAGAATTTTCAAATTCTCCGCCATAAGCAGAAAGATCCAGATAACCAAGGACATTTAAACGGTGATTGAGGGTAACTACCACCACATCTCCGTATTCACTGAGGTTTTTGCCTTCATAAGCAACACCTTCTATGGAGGAGCCGTTATTAAAACCGCCGCCGTGCATAAATACAATGACCGGTTTTTTTGCAGTGCTGTCAATATCCTGTGACCAGATATTCAAAAACTGGCATTCTTCGTTCTGGATCCAGTAGCGGTGGGGCCATACCATTTCGTCGTCACCCACACTTGTCTGCTCCGGTATAGGACAGATTGCGCCGTAAGCCTGTGCATCACGAACACCTTCCCAGGCTTGGGGATCTTCCGGCAGTGCGAATCTTTCCGGAACACTTGCATAGGGTACTCCCAGAAATGCATAGGTGTCTCCGTCCATGTAACCCCGTAACTGTCCTTGTGCCACCTGAGTGGTAGGGGGATTCATGGAGTCTGCAGCATAGGCCGGGGATGCGCTGAGAATGGCGGCTGTCATACCGACAGCAGTGAGTGTACGGGCAAATCTTTTGATTTTCATAACTTATATCCTCCTTTATGTGGGTAATTGTTTGATGGGATAAGTATATAATGTCTGCGGCCTCTTATAAACTCAACATTTTCTGGATTAGAGGTAAATTATTGCGGAAGTCTCAGTGAAAACTGCCATATTTTGCACTGCTTGATTAAAATATGTGCCTGCTGCCGGTAAAGCAAAAAATGATAGTTTTCTGAATCTGATATATGCTGTATAATGATGACAGATAATAGGTGCTGTGGCAGAATGACAGATAAGGAGAGCCGGTATGTATACAATTATGATAGCGGATGATGAAGCCATTGAATGCAGGGGACTGGAAATGCTGGTTCAGGAAAATATAAAGGATATTAAAATCCTGCCCAGTGTGTATAACGGGACAGATTTAATTAAAAGTGTACAGGAATATGACCCAGATCTTATTCTTGTGGATATTAATATGCCCGGATTAAATGGACTGGAAGCAATGGAAATCATACGTATGCGCTCGGAACGTACAAAAATTATTATATGTACGGCATATAATGATTTCGAATATGCCCAGAGAGCCATTTCACTTGGCGCTGTAGATTATCTGCTGAAGCCGGTAAAACGGGAAGTTCTGATAAAAACATTGTCAAAGGTACTTCGTGTGATAGAGCGGGAACGTTCCAGTGTTTTACAGGAACAGAAAAAAGCAGAATCTTTTCAAAAAATGCAGGAGGTTGCAGGAAGAGAAGTGATCTCTTCCATTATTCTTGGGACTCCCCGTCAGGAGGAGCTTAACATTTGGCTGGAAACCATGGATCATACTTATTGGGGAGGAGTTTTTGCTGCCGGGGATTTTCAGAATAAAGTGAAAGGAGAAGAGCTGGAGACAGCCCGTGCAATTGCAGGAGATACCTTAAAGGGTTACTGTACTTTTTTAACTAAGATTTATGATAATATGTTAATTCTGTTTTTCTTTCCCGGTGAGGTTGTGGGTAAAGAGAATTATAAGGAATGGATCACTGTCCTCCTGGAAAGATACCGCACACTTGTGGAGAAAAAAATGGGCGGCACAATGCGGTTCGGCGTCAGCCGATGGAGATATGATTTTGAAGAGATGACGAAAGCTTTCAGCGAGGCAGTTGCTGCCGTGCACGGAGCTTCACCTGGGAAGATCTGTTTTTTTGAAGGGAAATACAATGCAGCAAATGTACATAAGAGTACAGAACAATTTATCAGGAAGCTTTCGGAGCGTATAAAGGCAAAGGACTGGGACGCAAGTGCAGCTTTAATACAATGGCAGCTCACTGTCTGGGAGAAATCAGGCTGTAATAAGAGAGAAGAGATCGTACTGACCGCTTTGCTTCTTCAGCATTGCAGCAAGGCTGTTGCAGGATACAGCATATACTCCTGGCATCAGATCATCACTGCGTTTGCACCTCTGGAAGATACAGAGGACCGGAAGAATATAGCTTTGCAGTTTCTGAAAAAACTGGAGATTTTGGAAGAAGAGGCGGACGGAAGGATGATATATATCAACCAGGCAGCCGCATATATAGAGAAAAATTATAATAAGGATTTATCCCTTGAGGATATGGCTGTTCAGCTTGGGATAAGCCCCTTTTATTTAAGCAGACTGCTGACACAGAAGCTGAAAACGGGATTTGTGGAACTGTTGACCAGTGCAAGGATCAACGAGGCCGTTGCTATGATCGAAACAGAAAATACAGTTATACGAAATATCAGCAACAGTGTGGGTTACCAGTCATCCACATATTTTTACAAAGTATTTAAGAAAAACACAGGCATGACAATTGGGGAAATGCGGGACTTACTGCTGCGCTGATAAGAAAAGAGGCCACGAGAAATGTATAAGAAGAGTTTAATTGTACTTTTGATTTCAACTATTGCAGTTGCGGCTGTAACTCTGGGAGTGATTACGGCTCCGCCCAGACAGGTGGTGAAAAAGGAGGAAAAAAGGATCACTTTTGTGGCGCCTATGGTGAATACAGGGTATTGGGGACGTGCGGGATTTGGTGCGATCCAGGCCGGAGAAAAACTGGGGATAGATGTGAAATGTGTCAGCTCCTATGTTTCAGACCGGGAGAAAATGATTTCTAATTTAGAAAGCGCTGTCTATGCTGATGTGGACGGAATCATTACAGTTGGGATTGAAGATTTCGATAAATTCAACCGTGCACTGGATATGGCAGCCGAGCGGGGAATTCCCATTGTTCTTATTGACAGTGATATCAGTAATGAAAAAAGGTACTGTTATATAGGGACAGATAATTATCTGGCAGGGCAGACTGCAGCAGACAGTATGGCCAAGGCATGTGGCTACAAGGGGGATATTGTGGTGATCGTGTCATATCTGGACGACCCCAATCAGATTGGAAGATTAAATGGTTTTAAAGATACTATTTCAAAATACCCGGAAATGACCATCCAAACCGTTTTGGAAGGGAAACTCAGCACATCGGTGTCCAGACACCTTATTTCTGAGGCATTGGAAGAAAACAGAAACATTACGGGAGTATTTTGTGCAGAAGGGACCAGTTCCATTGCCATCTGCCAGCTTCTTGAGAATACGTTGTATGAGGAAAGGAATCTTACGGTAGTTACATTTGAACTTGGGGATTCAACGATTGAAGCTATGAAGGAAGGAAAGGTAGAGGCAACGATACAGCAAAATTCCTGTTCTATGGGAGAGAAGGCCGTGGAGGTGCTGAACAGATGCTTTAAGGGCGAAGAACAGACAGAAAGCTCTATATATACAGAGACGCTCCTTATTGATAAAGAGAATCTGGATGAGCAGACAGAGAATAAACAGGGGAGCGTTGAAATTCAATGGCACATATACTAGAGAAAAATTTTAAAAATACAATCCATGGAAAATTAAGCAGATATCTGTTTCTGCTTCTTGGCAGTGCCAGTATCATTTTTGTGCTGCTTCTGTCCTTTAACTCTGTTTCTGTCCGGCGTTACAACGAAAATATGGAACGTGTCTTATGCTTAAATGAGTTTTATATCCATCTTGACCAGACTTATGCTGCCCTGAAAGAGTATACAAAGTATGGAACCAATACTTCTTATGATAGGCTTCAGCAAGAAAACCAGTTACTGGAGAAGAGACTGGATGAATTGTACAATATGGAGATCAGCAGTACATTTTTCAGGGATATGCAGGATATCTGCTCAATGGTCACCTATTACCGGGAAAAGATAGATGAAGTCCATGAAAAATTCATCTATGACAAAGAAAAATATTATCAGTCAGACACACAGCGTGCTGTTTCCAGCTTGTTTGAGGAGGCCAGCGGCATTTATACAGCTATTGGCTGGCAGTATAAGGATCTTCATGTGACGCTGATCAATGAGGCAAACAAAATACAGTTGGAGCTGAATGAAAAGGTACAGGCTGCGTATATGCTACTTTTGCTGCTCCTTGGAGTTTGTGTGTTTCTATTGATCATATATGGGGGCAAAATGGCATTGATGATTTCAAAACCCTTACGAACGCTTACAGATGCTGCGGAAAATGTGATCCATGGAAAACTGGAGCAGTTTCAGGTGGTTTCTGTAGAGCCGCCAAGCTATGAGGAGGTCACAACCCTGGTCTCCGCTTTCAATCTTATGCTCAGCCGTCTGAAAGACCATATTCAGACAATGGAGGAAAGCGCAGAGAAGACAAAAGCACTCCATGAGAAAGAAAAAGAAAATATGAAAATCAGTACACTGCTGAAGGAAAGTGAGCTGAAGACTTTACAACTGCAGGTGAATCCCCACTTTTTGTTTAACACTCTGACAATGATCGCTCAGACAGCTTATCTGGAAGATACGGATCTGACTGTGGAGCTTTTGCACAGGACAGCCCAGCTTCTGCGGTACAATCTTGACTATTCGGGGCATAGTGTGTCATTGGCATACGAAATTGAAATGCTTGGAAATTATATTTATATTCAGGAGCAGCGTTTTGGGGAGCGGATCGAATTTGATTTTATTCTGGATGAAAGGTTTCATCAGATTGAAATCCCAAGCTTTATTTTACAGCCACTAGTAGAAAATTCAATCATCCACGGTATAGGTACCTACAGCACCAATGGAAAAATTGTGGTACAGACAAAATACCTGGAAGAAAGCAGGACAGGTATTATTTCCATCATTGACAACGGTGTGGGAATGACAGAACAGGTGCGCCGGCAGGTGATTCAGAAGCTGGATTCTGATGAGGAACAGATAGGTAAAATTGGAATCGCAAATGTATATAAACGATTGAAATACTTCTTCGCAGATCACTGTACAATGAATGTTTTCAGCAGTGAGGAGACAGGGACGGAAGTACAGATTGTGCTGGATATCCCGGAACCCCGGACAGGATAAGCTGTCAGGGGTTTTTCTGTGCGCCTGGCGGCGCACGTTTCTAATAGGTGAAAGTCCTTAATTCGCC
>JAUNHC010000033.1 GCA_030524175.1 Eubacteriales bacterium | reverse complement strand
AGGATTTCTAGGTATGTTTCCTTTGTAGTCTTACCACAGTCTCTATATGCACCGTAGAGCAGAATTGGTCAACACAGCAAGCCTTCTCCACCCGATACCCTGCTTGCAAGAAGGCCAGCAGGTCGCGGGCCAGGCTGGTTGCTTTACAAGAAATATAAATAATCCTGTCAACGTTGTATGCCAAAATTTTCGGCAATGCTTTTGGATGTATTCCATCCCGGGGCGGGTCGAGGATTATTACATCTGGTTTTTCCGGGACTTCGTCAAGGACTTTCAGAACATCTCCGGCAATAAAGCGGCAGTTGTCCAGGCCGTTGAGAGCCGCATTTTCCCGGGCGGCCTCCACGGCCTCCTCCACGATTTCCACGCCGATAACTTCCTTTGCCACAGGCGCTGCCAACTGGGCGATGGTTCCTGTTCCGCTGTATAGGTCGAACACTTCCATATCCTTTGTATCTCCGATGTAATCCCGTACAATAGAGTACAGAACCTCTGCAGCCAGGGTATTTGGCTGAAAAAATGAGAAGGTACTGATTTTAAACTTCAGTCCCAGAAGATTTTCATAAAAATAATCCTGACCGTAAAGAATTTTTGTCTCGTCGCTGCGGACCACATCTGATAAGGAATCATTGATAATATGCATGATCCCCACAATCCCGCCATCAAGGGGCAGCTCCAAAAGCTGATCCTTTAGCAAGGTAAAATCGTGCTCCTCCTGGCTGGTTGTAATAATATGCACCAGAATTTCACCTGTGGTCACCCCTCTGCGAAGCAGAAGATGGCGCAGATATCCAATATGCTGCATTTTCTTATAATATGGGAGCTTCTGGGTGCGGCAATACTCTAAAACACAAGTGAGGATCTTTGTCATATCCCCATGCACAAGTTTGCAGTCCCTTGCTGTAAGCACATCATAGGTGCTGCCCTTTTTGTGGAGCCCAAGAGAAAGAGGACCATCTTTATATTCATCACCAAAGGAAAATTCCATTTTATTGCGGTAGGCAAATTCCGTAGGACTGCCGTATATTCCATCCCATTGATAATCCCCGTTGGAATCAGCCAAAGCCTGTCCCAGCAGTTCACGCACCTGCTGCTCTTTCATATTGAGCTGATCCTCATATGCCATGGTCTGATACATGCATCCGCCGCAGGCAGGAAAGATGCTGCATACAGGCTCTCTTGTCTCAAGAGGGGATTTCTCTAACACCTCCAGAAGTCGTCCCTCTACCCGGCCGGATCGTTTTTTATTTATGATAAAACGTATTTTCTGACCTGGGATGCCATTTTTAACAGTCACCTTTTGATCCTCAATATATATACACCCCTTGTTGGGAAAATCAACTTTTTGGATAATACCTTCATAAATTTCGCCTTTTTTCATAATACCTCCCGTTGAAGCGCGCTCACGGCGCACAAACCAAAAATAGCTCCGGTTTACGCCGGAGCTATAGTCTCGTTGTTTCCTTTATTCTTCTTCATCCTCAAAGTAATCGTCAAAATCATCATCGAAGTCTTCTTCAAAGTCTTCCAGATAATCAGGGGCGAAGAAGCGGTATACGGCAAAAGCAATGCCTGCTACTGCTGCCACTGCACCTATGATCGCCAGCGCCCAGAGGACCGTATTTTTCTGTTTCTCATCTTCTTTTTTCTTTAATGCAGTTAATAATTCCTCGATTTTATTCATATTCATATTGCGCACCATCCTCTCTTTTTTGTTGCAGGCCGGATTCCGTAGAAGTGCCGCAATGGGCCATTGGTATCTCTGCCGCTGATTTTGCCGGTGTAACCGACAATCATGCCAGGGTTGCCGCTATAAAAAACAGCTACTCCAGTTGTGGTTATTATACCACCATCCATGCAATTTTACCATAACTTATATCAAAATTTTAGATATGTCATCTCTTCCTGTAATACCGTTCACTCCGCGACCGGCAACGCACACTGTCATGTCCCCCGGCCATGGTCAGATCTTCTTTAGTTTTGCAAAACTGGCAAACATTTTTTTGACTCCTGCTTTATCAAAGTCTACAGTCACTTCATAATCTCTGCCGCCTTCCACAATGTTTTTTACAAGCCCTACTCCGAATTTCACGTGACGTACTGTATCTCCTACCTGATAGTCTAAAGACGCTGCCTTTGTGACCGTGAAATTTTTCGTTTGGTAAGATTTTGCCTGAAAAGCCATTTTCATCTGTGCGTAACTGCTCTTTGCAGATATTACATTTTCAAGCTTTTGTTTGCTTTCCGTGACTTTATGGCCTAAATCCACAAGCTCCCGGGGAATTTCTCTTATAAAACGCGATACTTTATTATATTGCGTCTCACCGCGGATCATGCGCTGCTGTGCGCTTGTCATTGTCAATTCTTTCATCGCCCTTGTGATCCCCACGTAACACAGACGTCTTTCCTCTTCGATTTCCGTGGGATCGTCTGCTGTGATCGTCATGTAGCTGGGAAAAATCCCGTCTTCCATACCAGCCAGATACACGTAAGGGAACTCAAGTCCTTTTGCGCTATGTAATGTCATAAGGAGTACATAATCCTGATCAGGGTCCACCGTATCAATATCTGCCACCAAGGCAATCTCCTCCAAAAATCCGGAAAGAGTTGCCGGCTGATTCATCTCCTCCATGGCCTCCTGATATGATACTGTCTTGGAAATCAATTCGTCGATATTTTCGATTCTGGCCCTGGACTCGTCTGTATCTTCCGCTTCTAAATCCTTAACATACCCTGTAAGATCAATGACCTCCTCAAGAAGCTGTTTTACAGTGTACGCATCTGCCTTACTTTTCAGGGACTGGATGAAGGTGACAAAGCCCTCGATTTTCGACAGGCTTCTCCCGATGGAGGGAACTTCCTCTGCCACACGCAAAGCATCATAAAAGCTTACATCCATCTTATCTGCATAATCCTGGATGCGTCCCAGAGTAGTAGCGCCGATGCCCCTCTTGGGAACATTTATGATCCTGCGGACTGCCAGATCATCCCTGGCATTATCAATGGTTTTCAGATAACAAAGCAGATCCTTGATTTCTCTGCGGGCATAAAAGTTTACACCGCCCACAATTTTATAGGGTATATTTGCCAGAAGAAATTTCTCTTCAAACAGACGGGACTGAGCATTGGTCCTATAGAGGATTGCACAGTCACGATACTGACAGCGCCCCTCCCTATGTGCCTGGGCGATTTCTCCTGTCACATATTCTGCCTCCTCATAGCCATTTAAAAACTGGCGGAAATGTACCTTCTCCCCCTCTTCATTCTCTGTCCACAAGGTTTTTGGCTTACGCTCCGTATTGTTACTGATCACATTATTGGCAGCATTTAGGATATTCTGGGTGGAACGGTAATTCTGCTCCAGCCGGATTACTTTCGCATTGGAAAATACTCTCTCGAAACCTAAGATATTTCCTATATTTGCTCCCCGGAATTTGTAGATAGACTGGTCATCATCGCCTACCACACAAAGGTTCTCATATCTTGACGCAAGGAGACTGATAAATTTAAACTGAGCCGTATTGGTATCCTGGTATTCATCTACCATTATATATTTGAAACGCTCCTGGTAAGATTCCAGCACCTCACCGCAATTCTGGAACAGCTCCACTGTCTTAACGATCAGATCGTCGAAATCAAGAGCATTATTTTTTCTGAGTGATGCCTGATATTCCCGGTAAATCTCTGACACTCTTTTCTTATTATAATCTCCGGCGGCATTCAATTCCATTTCATCAGGTGTGATCAGTTCATCCTTAGCATGGGAAATCTGCGCCAACAGGGAACGTTCTTTATAAATCTTTGTATCCACATTTAGACGACGGCAGATTTCTTTCATCAGGGTTTTCTGGTCGTCTGTGTCATAGATAGTAAAGTTGTTGTCATATCCAAGGCGGTCAATATGTCTGCGCAAAATTCTCACACAAGTGGAATGAAAGGTGGAAACCCAAACACTCTCTGAGCCGAAGCCCACGATCTTATCCACCCTCTCCCGCATCTCCTGAGCTGCTTTGTTGGTAAAGGTAATGGCAAGGATATTCCACGGATTTATCCCTTTCTCTCCGATCAGGTATGCAATCCGGTGTGTCAGCACTCTTGTCTTGCCTGAACCGGCACCTGCCAAAATCAAAAGAGGCCCCTCCGTATGGCACACAGCTTCCTGCTGCTGAGGATTCAAGGTATCGTATATACTCATCTTATTTTCTCCTGTCCGATAATATATCTCACATTAAAGCCTGCGGGATATTCCCGTTCTTCCGGCTGCTGTCACTACGGCACATTATACACGAATTCTCTGGTTCCCACAACCATATCCTGCGAAGACAGTAATGGAAACGAACAGTTCGTAATTGTTCAGGGAGGTCTGGACTGTTACTCGTGATCCGGCTGCTTTTGACCTTTTGACCTTTTTGTGATTTCCAGTATTGCCGTAAACGCTTTGTGATGGTAAACTATTGAATTATGGGATTTTTATACACGTATCACTGCAATTTAAGGAGGTATTGCCCCCATGGGTAAACAAAATAATATAAAAGCTGCTTTCCGGGCCGCTTTTCCATTCACTATTCCCATTTTTGCCGGTTTTCTTTTTCTTGGTATTGCATACGGCATTTATATGAGAGTTTCAGGCTTTTCCGCCATTTATCCGGTTCTCATGAGTCTTACGATTTTTGCCGGTTCCATGGAATTTGTTACTGTGGATTTACTGCTGGGTGCTTTTAACCCGGTAGGTGCATTCATGCTTACTCTGATGGTAAATGCCCGTCATCTTTTCTACGGACTGTCCATGCTGGATAAGTACAAGAACGTGGGCAAAAAACGCTGGTATCTGATTTTCGGCATGTGCGATGAATCTTTTTCTATCAACTGTACTGCTGAAATACCGGAAAATGTGGACAAAGGATGGTTTTACTTCTTTGTAACACTGCTGAACCATTGTTACTGGTTTATGGGTGCCACTTTAGGAGGGCTGTTCGGTTCACTCCTGGATTTTAACATGGAGGGGCTGGAGTTTGTGATGACTGCCCTTTTGGTTGTAATATTCCTGGAGCAGTGGATGAAGGAAAAAAATCATGTAAGCTCCCTCCTGGGACTTGGACTTTCTTTCGTGTGTCTGGTCATCTTCGGAAGCAGCAACTTTATCATTCCGTCCATGCTTTGTATCCTGGGAGCTTTAAGCCTGCTCCGGAACACACTTACAAAAAAGGAGGAGGTTCTATCATGACTACGGCACAAATGATAATCACCATAACCATGGTTGTCCTTGGCACCATGACTACCCGTTTTCTGCCTTTCCTGATATTTCCTGCTGGAAAGAAGACACCGGAATACATACAATATCTTGGAAAAGTTCTTCCCGCTGCCGCCCTTGGTATGCTTGTCATTTACTGCCTGAAGGATGTGAGCATTTTCACCGGCATGCATGCGGTACCGGAGCTCATTTCAATTGCTGTCGTGACAATCCTCCATTTCTGGAAACGGCAGATGCTCCTTTCGATAGCAGGCGGCACCATTGTATACATGCTGTTGGTACAATTTGTTTTCTAGAGCGTGTTTGAAACACGCTCTGATCTGCCGGGAATAATCATTACATCAGGCTCTTGCATTTGCCGGAGCCTTTTGTTATGCATATATATATTCCTTGCATACAATTTTTTACCCTCACATGCTTATTTCCAATAATAACTTGAGGAATTCTTGAGATTTATATGATAATCTGTATCAAGAACGTGTTTAAAAATTCGTTACTGTGATATTAACGCAACGCTCTGGAAGGAGTTTTTCTTATGGGTCATAAAATTTTAATAGTGGATGATGAAAAAGGCGTCGTACAGATGCTTCAAAGTTATTTTGTAATGAGCGGCTATGAGGTTTACACGGCATATAACGGCAAGGAAGCACTTGTGAAACTGAAATACTGTCCTCACATTATTCTCCTTGACATCAATATGCCGGAAATGGATGGTCTTGCCGTGTGTGAACGTATCCGGCAGCATATTTCCTGTCCTATTCTTTTTCTTACTGCCAGGATAGAAACAACAGACAAAATCCGGGGATTTCAGGCTGGTGCTGACGATTATATCGTTAAACCCTTTGACCTTGATGAGCTGGGTGCACGGGTAGCCGCCCACCTCAGGAGAGAGAACCGCAGGCAGGAGCCGTCTCTTCTGCGTTTTTTCGGAAATATGTCCATCAACTATTCTAAAAGAGAAGTTAAAATAGATAATACTTCTGTCCCATTATCCAAAAAAGAATTTGACATTGTAGAACTGCTCTCTCTCAACCCAGGTCAGATTTTCGACAGAGAGCGGATCTATGAGTCTGTATGGAGCCTTGACAGCGATGGAAACAGCGACACTGTCATGGAACATATCAGGAAAATACGGGCAAAATTTTCAGCCTGCACACTTCACAATTATATAGAGACCGTCTGGGGGGTAGGATACAAATGGAAAAGTTAAAGAATAAAGGACTAAAGAAATCATTTTTTATGATCACTGCATTATTCTTATCTGCAGGTATCCTTTTATCCGTGATATCTTTTACTGCCTGCATCAAAATCCGGAGCATTTTTGACAATTCTCCTGAAATAAAAGTTACTATGGATAACAGTGTAAGGTTCTCCACCTCTGAAATGACAGATTCTGTCAGAAAAAACGAGGCTGTCATATCTGTTCTTAGCATCCTGCAGCTTATTCTGCCTGTGTGCTTCATTGTTCTGTCTCTTATTCTTGCCGATGTATTTTTTTATCATTTTAAGCTGAAAAAGCCTCTTGAAATCCTAACACAGGGTGCCGAACGGATTCAGCATCAAAGACTTGATTTCACAATAGAAAAATATAGTGATGATGAACTTGGTTCTCTCTGTTCAACCTTTGAAACAATGCGGTCTGAGCTCCTTCGGACCAGTCAGGAGTTGTGGCGTCAGGCTGAAGAACGGAAACGTCTGAATGCTGCTTTTGCACATGACCTCAGAAATCCTGTAACTGTCCTGAAAGGCTCTGCCAAAATATTGAGTGATAAGCTGCAGACAGGAAGTCTCTCTCCGTCTGAAGCTCAGCTCCCCCTCTCTCTTATCCTCCAGTATTCAGGGCGGATCGAATCCTATATATCAGCTATGACCAGCGTACAGAAATTAGAGGAACTGCAGTGCATGCCCAAACCGGTTGAATGTTCCCGGTTAAAGGAGGAACTTGCAGTTTCTTTGTCTCTGCTTGCTTCCGCTTCCCCCATTACACTGGATTTCCGTTTTGATACCAATATTGACCATACAGAAACGGATAAAAATATTTTCTTTAATGTAGCAGAAAACCTGGTATCCAATTCTCTCCGGTATGCAAAGTCCCGGACAATCGTCAATTTATCCTGTACAGAAAAAGAAGTTCGTCTCACTGTTTGTGACGACGGGCCCGGCTTTCCGGCCTCCGTTCTGAACAAGGGAGCAGCCCCTTTTCTCCGGGGAGATTCTTCTTCTGATGATGAGCATTTTGGTATGGGACTTTATGTGTGCCGGCTTCTGTGTTTGAAACATGGCGGCAGTCTTATAATAGAAAATACAGCGGAAGGTTCCAAAACAACAGCTATTTTTTCAAAACCTTGAGGGAAACTTGAGATTTACCACTTACACTCTTAATCAAGACGAAGCTTCACAATCTGCTTCGCGAATAACTTTATAGCCTCATAGCAGCCAAAGAGACCTGAGGCTCCACCAGAAAAGGAGAGTGTAATCATATGAATATTGAAGCCAGACAACTGACAAAAACTTATGGCAGCGGTGAAAGCCAGGTAACCGCCCTTGACCGCGCTGATATCTCGATCCATACAAATAGTTTTCTTTCCATTATGGGTCCTTCCGGTAGCGGAAAAAGCACACTGCTTCATCTTCTATCCGGACTTGACCGTCCCACCTCAGGCGGCCTGACTTATGATGGAAAAGATATTTACTCATTCAGTGATAAAGAATTATCAGCCTTTCGCCGCCAGAGAATCGGATTTATTTTCCAGCAGTTTAATCTTCTTCCTGTCCTTACTGCAAGAGAAAACATCCTCATGCCCCTTCTTCTTGATAAAAGGCAGCCGGATGAAGAATACCTTGAAAAACTGACCGGGTTGCTGGATATCCGGGACAGACTGTCACATCTGCCCCATGAGCTATCCGGCGGACAGCAGCAGCGGGTTGCTATCGCCCGTGCTCTCATTGCCAAACCGGATGTTATATTTGCAGATGAGCCTACGGGAAATCTAGACAGTAAAAACGGTGCTGAGGTCATGGATATGCTTGGTGATATTTGGTCAAAGCTTGGAAAAACTCTGGTCATCATTACCCATGACAGCCGCATAGCACGGATGGCAGACCGGCAGTTACAGATTGTAGACGGCATACTTCGGGAGGTGAGCGCTGAATGAAATCTTACCGCGCACTTGCATGGAAAGAGCTGTATGCTCAGAAAGTAACGTCTATATTGATTCTGGCAGCAGTCATCCTCTCTACTATGATGACCACTGCTGTGGGCCAATCCATTGGTATATTAAGTGCCATGCGGATTAATCAGGCAGCCGGCTTAAACGGCAACAGATATGCCACCCTGCATCAGCTCACCGAAGCGCAGGCGGACGAAATTTGTAAGGATCCCCGTTTTTCTTATGGTGAAAAATATACGTCCGCCGGTGTGTCGGACATCCCCGGCAGTAAAATTTCCATTCTTCTGAGAGAGTTTCTGGGAAATTCCGCTTCAGCCTATAAAAATGACACCACACTGGAACAAGGCACTCTTCCTCTTGAGCCTGGAGAAATCGCTTTATCCTCTGACATACTGTCTCTCCTTGGCTTGGAAAAAAAAATCGGAAATACTATTACACTTAATATCCGCGCTTCCTTGCTCCAGGACACAGAGCTTCCCTACGAAACCAGCTGTAATTTCACACTCACAGGGATATTAAAGCCTAACTATATTGGATATGTGTCAGGCTCTGCCATAGGAATCATCGGCCCCGGAACTGCAAAATTGCTGCTTCCGAAAAAATACCAGCTTTATTCTGTGGATATCCGCACAAAAGATAAAAAAGCATTTCAGCAGATCATAGATGATACTGCCCAAAAATATGACATACCGGAAGGCCACATTCAGTACAACGAAACCTTGCTTTCTGCTGCCGGTATTTCATACCGGTCAAAAAATCAGGAACAGCAGTCATCGGGTTTTTCCTATCTGATGATGGCAGGTATTGTAACAGGCACTTTAATACTTTTCGCCGCAGGACTGGTAATCTATAATATCCTTAAAATTGCAGTTTCCAAACGCGTCAAGGAATATGGAACTCTGCGGGCTATAGGCGCTGAACAAGGAAAGTTATATACCCTTGTATCCCTAAACCTGCTGATACTCTGCTCTGTTGGAATCCCTGCCGGAGCAATCCTTGGCCTTTTATCTGCCAAGGGGATCACCACTGCTGCTGCAGGATTTTTCAACCCCCGGCTTTTTATGGCTGGCAGCCAACAAGAACTTAACCAAATGATTGCAGCTAATGCCCAAAGCAAAGCATTACCCCTTTTGATCAGCGCGGCCGTCACTCTTTTATTTGCCTTCGCAGCTGCCATGCCCGCAGCCCGTTTCGCCGCAAAGGTTTCCCCCACTGCCGCAATGGCAGGTCAGGCTCAGCCTGTCAAAAGAAGAAATAGGAATACCGGACGTATCCGTAACTTTGAAGCATTCTATGCACGGATGAACATGAAACGCAATCCCAGGAGAACGGTTATCACAGTTTTATCTCTTGTAATGAGTATCACTGTCTTCGTAGCGCTGCAGAGCTTTTCCTCCATATTGGACACCTCTGCTAATATCCGGCAGATGCATCGGGGGGATTACTCCCTTACAAACCAGGCAGATGGATTTTCTCCAGAACAAGTGGCAGACTTTTCCCATACCCCCGGAATACAGACTGTTTCAACCTTAAAATACAGCCTGTATCAGCCGGATATGTCAGGCAGCCTGGCGGATATCCGCACGAATATCAGTCTAAACCCAGGAGAAACACTGCATCTGGCCGGAATAGACGGTAACTGGCTCAATTCCCTTACCTCTGATTTGTCACAGGAGGACATTGCATCATTGAAAAGCGGAGATGCCTGTCTTATTAAAAATCCTGTTGCAGTTTCTTACGGAGATAAGAAACTGCCCGCCACAGACCTTTCTGCCGGGGAAACCATCACCATTAATGATAAGTCCCTGAAAGTGGCAGGGTTATTAGACAATCCCATTCTCCTTGACAATGACGGCTTTGTCAACGGTGTGCAGGTGATTGTATTTGACACAGTATATGACACATTGACAGGACACACTGGATATTCAGAAATCTATCCCGTTCTGTCTCCGGATGCTGACCGCAAAGCCGTAGAAAACGCTATGGATGAACTTTGCAGCAAAAGCAGCGGAACCTGGTTTTCCTATGAAAATACAGACCTACAGCTTAAGGAAAGCTACAGCCAGATTCGTCTGCTGGCATGGGGATTGATCCTGTTTGTGGGACTTATCGGTCTTCTAAACATCATAAACACAGTTTACACCAATATCCATACCAGAATTACGGAAATCGGCATCCAAAGAGCCATTGGTATGAGTGTACCGGACTTGTATAAGACTTTTCTGTGGGAGGGTGCATATTACGGAATCATTGCTGCAGCTGTCGGCTGTGCGGCAGGCTATATCTGTACTTTGTTTATAAATGCCGCCGTCACAGATTCGATACAGCTTATACTGCCTCCATGGCTGCCGATGCTGGAAGCCTCACTTATATCCATAATGGCCTGTCTGCTGGCCACCTGCATCCCCCTTCGCCAAATAGCAAGGCTAAGTATTGTGGAATCAATTGAAACAATAGAATAAGATAGAAAAATAAGACATACATTCATCGACTTGCAGACCGGTTGTTTTTTAAGGAAGAAAGGGCTACCCATCATAAACCCTTTCTTCCTTCTTTCTATGATTTTGGCATTCCGAAGTAATCCAACTGCATACAATCATATATTGTATGACCATTTAACCCTGTCATGCTTTTTACTATATCTTCGGAAAAAGGCTGTCATTAGCAAACTGACTAAAGTATAATTCTGCCTCTTCTGAGGACAATGAAAATCTTCTTTCGAGTTTCGTAAGTATGGTTTCTTTCCCTTTTCCCTCTTCCAGATTATCCAGGATCAGGGCCTTAATTCCCAATTCCCGACCTTCTATTATTCCGGACTTCCGGCCTTCCAATAAACCGGATTCCCGGCCTTCTTCTTTATACATCATCATAGCACCGTCCCATGCATCACACACATCTTTCACCTCCACTCGGCCATTGTCTATTATTTCATATTGATCCAAAAGAACTGCAGTATACTGCCTGTTCTGTATTTGTATGGTAACTGAAATTACAGGAGTATAATTGCCGAACGGCATGAAAATAGATATTCCTGAAGTGTTCTGTTAAATCAGTCTACCACAGAACATTTTGTACTGCAAGGACTTTATTAAATTTTAAGTATCAAAACCACAGAGATATCCCAGATCACTTTTATAATATCACAGTTTTATTCAGAACACAATGGGCTTTAGTGTATGTAACAATAACCCGCACATTAGCAATAGCCGGCGGCATAAATGCCGCCGGCTGAATCATGCCGTACTTATTTCTCCATCACCAGATGGAAATTCCAACTCTCATATTCTTCCTTTGGCTGAGGCAAGGGCAATCCGGCATACATAAGTGCACCGCCCAGATAGCTTTTTCCATTTAAGCGATAATACTTATCCTCCCTGAGTCCCCGCAGTTTTATGATCACAGGCGCCGGATTGGCATAGACCTTTACAGCCACAACACTGACCAGCGCTTCCCTGCCGTCAGGAGCTGCAAATTCCCAGGCATGGTACGCTTTCTCTCCATAAGGATTTGTGAGACGGTAATAATCGCCCTGCTGGATTAAATCATAATACTTTTTAAATACTTCGATCTGATCATGGATTTCTTCCTTGTCCCGGGCATTGAGCTTACCCGGGTCAAGCTCATACCCGAAGGTTCCCGCCATAGCTGCCGCTGCCCTTGTGGAAATAGGAGTCTTTCTGCCGGTCTGATGATTGGGAGATGCAGACACATGAGCACCTACCGTACTCACCGGATAAGCGAAAGAAGTACCATACTGGATTTTTAACCGTTCAATAGCATCTGTATCGTCACTGCACCAGATTTGGGGAGTATAATAAAGCATTCCTGCATCAAACCGTCCTCCTCCTCCGCTGCATCCTTCAATGAGCAGATCCGGATACCGTTGTGTGATTCGTTCCAGGATATCATAAAGCCCCAGTACATAGCGGTGAGCCACTTCCCCCTGGCGCTCCGCCGAAAGCCCTGCGCTGTAGATATCACTGATACTTCTGTTGAAATCCCATTTGACATATTCAATCCTGGCACTGTCCAGCACACTGCACATCTGGGCAAAAATATGCTCCCTCACTTCCGCTCTGGAGAAATCCAGCACAAGCTGACTGCGGGAAAGCATAGGTTTTTTCCCGGGAGCCTTCAGTGCCCACTCAGGATGTTCCCGGTAAAGGTCACTGTCCTCAGACACACACTCCGGCTCAAACCAGATCCCAAAGGTAAGTCCCAGTTCATGGATCCTGTCTGAAAGTTCCTTTAATGTACAGCCCAGCTTCTTTTCATTGACTGTCCAGTCCCCCAGCCCGCTGTTATCGCTGTCTCTTTTTCCAAACCAGCCGTCATCCAGCACGAAGAGCTCCACGCCCATTTCTGCGGCTTCCTCTGCCATCTGAACCAATTTCTCGCCGTTGAAATCGAAATAAGTACCCTCCCAGTTATTTAAAAGCACCGGGCGGCGGGCATTCTTATACTTTCCCCTGCAGAGATTATTCCTGAAGGCTTTATGATAAATATGGGACATATTTTCAAAACCTTTATCACTGTATACCATTGCAGCCTCAGGTGCCCAAAATTCCTCTCCAGGCTCCAGAATAAACCTGAAATTATCAGGATGAATGCCCATCACCAACCTTGTCTGGTTTATCTGGTCATACTCTGTCTCTGCCAGAAAATCTCCGCTGTAAAGAAAAGACACTCCATAACAGTCTCCCTTTGTCTCCTCTGCCTTATGATCAGCCAATATCACAAAAGGATTATATTGATGACTGGAGGCTCCGCGCACACTGCCCGCAGACTGTACTCCATGGTGGACCGGCATTCGGGAAAGCTCTCTCTCCATGGCATGTTTTCCATAAAAAGTAAGGAAGTCATAATCGCCATACTGCTGGTCCAGACACATACTCATGACCCTCTCCAAAACAACCTTATCTTTTCCCCTGTTTTCCACACGTACCGTCCTGGTTATCATATCAAGATCTTCCATAACACCATAGTACAGATGTACAAAAATATCTTCTTGATCATCTTTCAGAGTAACAATAAGGGTGTCTACCTGATTCCTCTCCTCTGCATAAACAGCGGGAAGTCCGGGAATTGAATATTTGCCTTTAATGATCCGGTAAGAATCATAATGCAGCTCCAAAGCACAGTGTCCGGCACCATAGCGTACCATAAGTGCGCTTCTCCGGAAATCCCCGCCTCCATACACAGGATATTCCTGGGGCAGAGTATCAAAGGAGTATGCCCTGTCATGGGCATTGCCGTAAGGATTCCCCGAGAATCCATTGTCCTGCATGGAAATCAGATAAGAATAATCAATATTTTCCGTCTTTTTTCCGTAATAGGTATGAAGAAGAGCACCGTATTCGTCAGCTTTCATCTGATACATGCTGTTCTTCGTCTGTAAAGTAAATAAGGATTGTTTTTCATTGAGTATAATCGCCATAAGTTGTCTCCTTTATTTGTTTATAAATCTCTTACTTCACAGCTCCGTTCACTACACCGTTCAGAATCTGTTTCTGGCAGACCAGATAGAATATAAGAATGGGTATCAGGGCCAGCAGATAAGAAGCAAAGGCCAGGTTATAATTCGTACCGAACTGTGTCTGGAAATTCAGCTGTGCCAAGGGCAGGGTGTTCTTTCCTGTTCCTGACATAATAACAAGAGGTGTCATTACATCGTTCCATGTTCCAAGGGCTGTGAGAACCGCAACAGTTGCATGCATAGGCTTCATAATAGGAAAAATAATACTCCAGTATGTTTTCCAGGTGCTTGCACCGTCCACCTTTGCAGCTTCTTCAAGAGCCATGGGAATGTTTTTCAGATAGCCTGAATATAAAAGCAGGTTCATGGGCATATAGAATACTGTGTAAAGTACGATCACACCCACTCTGTTGCCGATTCCCATCTGAGAGGTCTGTTTTACCAGAGGCATCATCAGGATGGCAAAAGGTACAAACATACCGCTTACAATGTACAAATATGAAAATTTATAAAACTTGCTGTTCCCCATATTTCTTCCAATGGCATAACCTGCCAAAGAATGAATGGCGATTGCCAACACTACTGTTACAAGGGTGATCAAAACACTGTTTCCAAGAGAATTCCAGAAATCTGTGACCCTCATTGCCTCCGTAAAGTTGCTGAGGCTGAATGAGGACGGCAGAGACAGTGCGCCTGCAATGTTGTTCGTCATCTCAGAGGGCTGTTTAAAGGCAATGACGATTGCCATATACAGAGGAAAGAAAACTGTAATACAGCCGATGATCAGCAAAATTGTAACTGGCCAGTTAGTGCCGCCCACGCCTGATTGTTTCTTCTTCATCATAACTGCTCCTCCTTCTTATTCATAAACTGAAGCTGACATACAGAAATCACTACGATCACTACAAAAAACAATACTGCATTGGCACTTTGGAAACCGAACTGGCCGCCGTCCATACCGTTTTTGTAAATGAGAAAAGAAATAGACTCTGTACTCTGTGCGGGACCTCCCTTTGTCAATGCCATGATCTGGTCAAACACCATCAAAAAGTTTTTCATGCAAAGCACCATGTTAATGGTGAAGAACGGTATGATCAGCGGGAAGGTAAGACTCTTAAACTTCTTCCAGCCTGTTGCCCCGTCTATGGCACCGGCCTCATATACCTCCTCAGGAACTGTCTGAAGACCGGAGATGTAGATAATGGTGTTCATGGCAATTGCCTGCCAGGAAGCTACGATCACGATGGCGAACCATGCACTCTTTGTACTTGCCAGCATACTGTTGCTCAAAAATTCAATCCCCATCTTCTGTCCTAAAGAAGGAAGGATATACGTAAAGAAAAAGCTGAAAATATAACCTACAACCAATCCGCCTAAAATATTGGGTATAAAATAAATACCGCGCAGTGCGCTTTTCCCCCGGATTTTACTGTTAAGGCCAAGTGCCAGTACCAGACTTATGACATTAACAATTATGGTACTTACAAGTGCAAATTTAAATGTGAACAGATAAGATTTTCCCACACGTGCATCCTGGAACAGATCAATATAATTGCGCAGCCCCACCCAGTCATAGCTGCCGTATCCTTTAAAATTAGTAAAGCTGTAAACCAGGCCTTTGATGAGCGGCAATGTATTAAACACGAAAAACAGGACCAGAATCGGTATCGTGATCAATAAGAATGTACGTTTTCTCTCATTTCCCTTAGCTTTATCCATTATTCTTCTCCTTCCTCCCCGGCTTCCCTTTCATCCGGAACAGTGCTGCCGTGCTCTTCCTCATACTTCTTGACTTTCGCTATAAGGTCACGGTTATAACGCTGCCACTCTGTATCAAACTTTTTGAGAAATACTTCCACATCCCCGTCCATTAGATAGGTCTGTATCATTGCGTCCACACTCATCTCTGCCGGATAGTAATGATCCTGATAATCAGCCATTTTTCCTTCACGGATGTATTCTGTCATACCGTCCAGCATGGAAGGAAGCTGGAAATCACCCTCCTTACAGGGAACTGCATTCTGTTCGTCAAGATAAATCTGAATATTTTCATCCTCCAGCATGAAACGGATCACTTCATAGGCTGCCGCTTTATTTTTACAGTCTTCCATAACACTGAATTGTAAATCCACACCGGAGTTCAGAATATTCTCTTCTGCATTATCACTTGCCGGAAAAACAAAGGAATCTACATCCAAGTCAGGATTCACAGATAGAATCTGCGGCACCGCATAGCTTCCGATGCAATACATTGCCGATTCTCCCCTGGCAAAGGCAGTACAGGCGTCATTGTAGCTGTATGCGTAGGGATCCTTCTGGGCATAGGGCAGAAGCTGGATGATTTTTTCCGCTACCTCACGGTACTCCTGGGAGAAGGAGGCCTGTCCACGGTTCACCTGCTGGCATACATCTGCCGGTGCAAGGTCCACTGCCATGGCATTCCATGGTGCAAGACAGGTCCAGGTATCTTTAAATCCAAAGTACAATGGCTGCTGGCCTGATGCCTGGATGGTATCTAAAAGCTCAATGAACTCAGTCCAGGTTTTTGGAATCTCCCAGCCGTTCTCTTTAAACATTTCTCTGTTGTACAAAATTCCGGCCGCATTGGCCATATAAGGCACTGCATAAGTCCCCTCTTCAGGAACGAACTCCAGATTCTTGTCAATATCCAGATATGCCTGTTTGATATCAGCAAGCCCGTCAAAATCAGAAATATCCATCAGCATATCAGAGTCCAGGAAATTGGAGTAGTTGATATCACCGCCGATCCCTATTATATCCGGCTGGTCCTCCTTCACAAACCGTGTCTTCAATATGGTCATAGCTTCATTGGGAGAATCGATCGTCAGATATATATCATCATGAGTGTCATTAAACTTTTTCTGGAACTGTTCAAAGGCTTTCACTGCCTCTGGTTTATACTGGACCATTTCAATATGGATTTTACCGTCGCTGCCTGCGGCAGGGCCGGCACATCCGGTAAAAAGCATCCCCAGTCCCAAAAGCGCTGCACCGCAGCCCGCGGCAAGTATGGCTTTTCTCTTCATTCTCATATCTCTCCTTTGCTCATTTGTCATTAACTCAAAGCTAGTGTCTGAAACGGCCGTTACATCCTATGTTCCCGGCATTTTCACGTCTGCCTGCCGGAAATACAGCTTTAATATGATTAAATTTTAGCATTCCTTTTGATTTTCGTAAATATTCCCATGAATCCACTTTTATAGCATAATACGATATTTCTAGAATCATATTGAAGTTACTACTTATTATGGTATATAATATAATAAAACAGCGTAATTTCAGTGCTTATTCACAAGTTTTAACAAAATATTTTATGCAATATTCCCATTATCGCGTAAGAGGAGATGAATAAAATATGCCAAATCTCTTGTTTAGTATGTTTTCAGATGAACGTTTCATGGACTTGACAATATATCAGTATGGATATGAAAAATGCCGTCCGCTCCACTCCTACGGTCCCTTTATCCGCAACCATTATCTGTTCCACTATGTGATCTCAGGAAGAGGCACACTACTGACAGATGATACCAACAATACTTCAACAGAATATAAAATCGGCCCGGGCAGCGGTTTTCTCATTGAACCAGAGCGGGTGAATACCTATTTTGCCGACAGGGAGGACCCCTGGGAATATACATGGGTGGAATTCGGAGGCCTGCGGGCCAGAGAGCTTCTGGAAAACGCAGGGCTTTCTTCAACTACTCCCATATTCCTCCCCTCCTCCCCCGCAGCCGGGGAGCGTGTAAAGGATGAATTGTTATACCTTGCCAACCACTCCCAGGAATCACCGCTCCACCTTATAGGCCACTTTTATCTTATTATGGATGCTATTGTACAAGGCTCCACCAGCAAACGGAAAGTCCAGGGCGGAAAGCTTTCCGAATTTTATTCAAAAGAAGCTGTGGCCTTTATCGAACAAAATTATTCACGTGCAGTCACAGTGGAGGATATGGCACGCCGGTGTAATCTTGACCGAAGCTATTTCGGGAAAATTTTTAAAGAGACTATGGGACAGGCCCCTCAGGAATTTCTCATCCGGTACCGGATGGCCAAGGCTGCTGAGCTCCTAAAAACCTCAGACCTATCAGTGGGGGATATCAGCATTCAGGTCGGTTATCCCAACCAGCTTCACTTTTCAAGAGCCTTCAAAAATGTATACGGAATATCCCCGCGGGAATACAGACAAAAAAATAAACTTCTTTGACCGGATATCTCCAGCCAAAAAAGTTTTCTCTCCGCCAGGAACCAAAGGCTGGTACTATCCCTCCGCCTTTGGTGCCTGCCGTTAATGTTCATTTCCCATATCAGAGCCTGACATAAAGCTCCTGTTTTCGTCTTTCCACTGTTGAGGTGACTTATTCTCTATTTTCAGAAAGGATTTATAGAAAAGTGAATGAGATGTATATCCCACCTCCTCACTGATCTCATGTATAGACTTTGTGCTGCATAAAAGTAACTGCTTTGCTTTTTGGATACGCAGATGTGTAATGTACTGATGGATCGTGATCCCAAACTGCTTTTTAAAAACTCGTCCTAAATAGTCTTCACAATATCCGAATTGACCTGATATATCTTTTATTGTCACTGACATATGAAATCTGTTTAAGATATACTCGTTTAACTGATAGGCAAGCCCGTTTTGTGTTGTTTCAAACTCTCGCTTTATCTTCAGCAGAATATATTTAAAAACGATATTGCCATATAGTGTACCGTTTTTAATATCGTTTTGGTTTTCATACAGTTCTTTCACAAGGGGATAAATTGTCTGCATATCAAATTTACCTGATATAGGAAGTGTTGTTTCTGTATATTCTGTATCATTAAGATATTTCCCGTCAAAATGAATGTAAAAATATTCTGGTGCCGGCGATCCCACATTCCCCCTCTGCAGCAGGTTATCCCGCTGAATATACCAGGAAGATTCAGGCACGCACACTTCTTTTCCGTCCTCCTCAAAATATAATGCATTCTTAAAAACCAGCAGCAGAACGCTTTTATCCCATTTCCTGGTTATATGACGTTCACCGGTAATGAATTTTCTGAATTCGCATTCTGCAAAGCTGATCTTCTGAGATAAATCTAAATAATACACGCAAACCTCTCATTATTCTCGGATATTATCCGGTTCCGTCTTAAAGTTCCTGTCACAATTTTCCGCCGACGGCCAACTGCTCACTTATCAAACCCCAAATCAGCACCGTCATGAAATGCCACACCAATCTGTTCTATATATGCGCGTCTTCCATTATACCACAGAATCCACCTGTCCTTTTCTTCCTCATAGATGGCAAATGGTTTGTAAGCAGCTTCACAGTCCCAGCCTCCGGCACGTCCTCCCACTATAATGGGATTGTCAGGATGCCGCTGCCAGCCTGTGATCCCATCCTTTGAACGGGCCATATTGATACGGGCTTTGTCTATATCCTCAAAGCCTATATAGAACATATAATACCAATCCCCCTGACGTACCACCTGGCAGGCAGTTGTCCGCTCCCGTTCCCACAAATTTGCCGGGACAGCCTCTAATACAGGATTTTCTTTATATGGTTCCCAATGTATTCCGTCCATACTTTCAGCATACCCAATGGCATCCGGTTCAAACCAACCGCCGGCAGAATACCACATACGGAACTTTCCCTTTTCCTCATCCCACATTACATGAGGACACATCAGAGACTTCTTTTCCCAGGGCTGTACAGGTTTCATCACCGGCTGCTCCCGCCGTTCCCAATGTATGCCGTCCTCACTGGTTGCCAGCCCGATCCAAGAAAATGCATTTTCTTCATCCAGATAAAATTTGTGTTCCTCGTTCACTAACTTACCGCACACCTGCCCGCTGTACCACATCCAGTATTGTCCCTCGTGGAAAATTACGCTGATGCGGTTCACATCATCTTCCCATCCGCTCTCCGGCCTGGGGCCCAGAACAGTGACAGGCGCATCCCAGGTTAATCCGTCAGGACTCTCTGTCATAGCAATACTTTTCTTGCTTCTCCAGGAAAAGTACATTCTGTATCCGCCCTCAGGCTTACTGAGAACCGACACATCAAAGCACTCTCCCAGTTCATTTCCGATCACCGGATTGTTCTCATATCGCCGCCATCCGGCTGCACAGCCTTGTTTTAAAGTATCTATGATCATATTGTTCCCTCCTAGTATTATTTATATGTCATCCTTTTATCCCAGTCATGGTAATCCCTTTGATGATGTGCTTCTGGAAAAACAGGAACACGATGATCGTTGGAATACTGGACAGAAAAGCTGCTGCCATAGGCATTACCATGTCAGACCCCATAAGACTGTTAAACATCGGCAGTCCCACGGGAACAGTCATCTTATTGCTGCTTGTAAGCGTCATAAACGGCCATAGGAAATTATTCCAGCTTCCGATAAATAGGAATATTCCAAGGGCAAATATTGATGATTTTGAAAGCGGAACAAAGATATTTGCAAAAATACGAAAGTATCCTGCTCCATCCATGCGGGCTGCTTCTGCCAGTTCTCTCGGTATTCCGTCATAAAACTGTTTCAGGATAAATACCCCAAATGGTCCGGCCAGTGCCGGCAGCACTATGGAGGCATAGGAATTCATCAGCCCGAATTCTACCATCTCCTGATACAATGGAATGATCTCCGCCTCCACAGGTATCATCATACCCACCATAATAAACCAGAAAACTGCTTTTTTTCCCGGATATCTCAGATAAGACAATGCATATGCAGCCATAGAATCAACGGCCACCGCGCCCAAAGTAGAGAGCACCCCCAGTATGAGACTGTTTTTCATCCACAGCCAGATTTCACTTTCCGCAGCCTCCACATAATTCTCAAATGTAAAAGGCCCTTTAACCAGATTACTTAAAATTGTCACGGCTGAATTCTGTGGTTTCAGCGAAGCCAGTATCATCCAAACCACAGGTGCAAGCCAGAGTACGGCGCAGACGATTGCAAACAGATACAGCAATCCCCTGCCTAAAGTCATTTTCCTGCGTTTCATCCTATCACCGCCCCTTATCTCTGGGCTCAGAACCTATCCTGAACTGGATTACCGCAAACGCCATCATGATGATCAGCAGAATTACTGACATAGCTGATGCCGCGCCCAGCTTGTTTTCGGTAAACGCTTTTACATAGATATAGTGAACTATGCTTCTTGTCTGTGTGCCTGGTCCGCCCTTCGTCAGAAGGAAAGTGTGGCTGAATAATTTCATGGAAGCAATTGTCTGTAAAACAGTGATCATCAAGGTTACATTCTTTAGCCCCGGTAAAGTCACATACCAAAACCTGGAAAATGCTCCTGCCCCGTCGATTTCCGCAGCCTCATAGAGATTATCGTCGATTTCCTGCATTCCGGCCAAAAACATAACCATATTGAAGCCAATTCCTGACCAAACAGTCATAGCCACTACACCGCCCCAAACCAGATTGCTGTTTTGAAGCCACATTATCTCGTTCTGTACACCCAGCTGATGCAGAATCGTGTTTAACAAACCACTGTACGGCTGGAGAATAAATTTCCATATGTAAACAACAACAGAGACAGACAATACATACGGTAAGAAAAATATAGTCCGGTAAACAATATTTCCGCGGAGCCTTGCATTGAGGATCATGGCAAACACTAACCCGGAAATTACCAGCGCAGGAGTGTTGAGTACAGTGTATATCAACGTGGTCTTGATCGCCTGCCAGAAAAATTTATCACTGAACATCTTCTCATAATTTGCCAGTCCGCTGAATGTCTGGGTGAAGTTAAGCTCCACGTCACACATACTTGTATAGAAGCCCTTCAAAATAGGATAAATCATAAACAACAAATATACTATCATAAAAGGAAGCAAAAACAGGACCGCTGCTAACAGGTCACCAGACTTTTTCTTTTTCATAGTCTCCCTTCTTTCTCATCAGCCCGGAAAATCCAGATTCTTGTCTGCTGCCGCAATTTCCGGCAGCAGACTTCATCGCTTACATATTCCTGTGTTTCTTTTATTCCAGCAAAGCATTAATTTCCTGTTCACTGTTTGCCAGCACATCTTCCACCGGACTCTGTCCGTTAAAAGCCAGAGGGAAATTATTCCGGAAGACATCAACTATGGCATTAATATTTTTGTTTGCCGGCAAATCCTGCATGTATGTATTTACCTCTGCATAAGTATCCCTGTGAGACAGTGATTTATATTCTTCTGATTCCTGAACTTCGGGTTTTGCCGGAATATGTCCGCCTTTTGCCCATTCTGCAGCATTTGATGCCATCCAGTCGGCAAATTTTACTGCCTCAATTCTCTGCTCATCTGTCTGTCCCGGCTTCGGATTTAAATAAAATACATGAGTGCCTCCCCAGGCCGAAGGCTGATCAAAAACCTGAGGAATCGGCATAGCTATAAAATCAATGTCTGATTCTGATACTGCACCAACCCACCAGTTTCCGCTTACATAAAATGCAGCTTTATTCGCCAGAAATGCCTGGTCTGCATCCTCAATTCCTGCCGGCCACAACCCTTTTTCCGTGAGACTGGCTGTAAGCTCCAATGCTTTTTTGCTGTTTTCAGAATTGATATTCGTACTTGTCATATCGTCATTAAGCAAAGTTTCACCTGTCTGACCATAGAAGGACCACCATAAACGGTACGGATCATCTCCGGTTGTACCGCCCACGATCGTGTAAACATCCTCCGGCTTCTTCTCCTGATATTCTTCCAGGAATGCAATAAATTCTTCCGGAGAATTCCCGAAATCTATGACCCCCTTATCATTCAGCCGAAGCATGCCTGCATCCTCCAGCAGTTTCTTATTGGCAAACATTATGGTGACATAAGAACTGAGAGGGATTGCAAGATGCTCACCATCCACAATACAGGAGTCCAGAACATTCTTATTAAAACTGTCCCAGTCAACCCCGGCTTTCTCTGCATACGGTGTCATGTCTGTGACAAGCTCTGAATTCTTAAATTCCACAAGACGGTTTGCGTCTCCTGTTGATAAGTCAGGTCCCTGTCCTGAGGTGATTCCTGTTTTAAATTTTGTGTAGTAATCCTCATTTGTGACCTGCAGATGTTCAATCTCAACTTCAGGATGCTGGTTTTGATACTCCTCCACCATATTGTTCATGTATTTACCATCCTCACCGCCGAAATGGGACCAATACGTAATTTTCACAGGTTCCTCTGCAGTAGGGGAAGCATATGCTGCTGTACTGAAACCGCAGGTAAGTACAGACGCAGTTACGGCTATTGCAAGTGTACGGGCTATTATAGTTTTACCATTTGTTTTTTTCATTTTAAGCTCCTTTCTTTCATACATTTCCTGAGTTATTGTTCTTTTAAACCTTGAGATGTGCATAAGACTTCAGTCATCCATCACCTCCCCGATATATGGCAGTTCTGTGATACGGATATTCGTACATCCGTATGGTATAAATGTTTTGACACAAGTATCACCCTTGGGTTTTCTTGATGAGGGAACTCTGGCAGCGTATGTATTCTCCTCTTTCCAATCAATCCTTCCGCATTTTACCCGCATTTCCACAGGAGCTCCTTCAGGTGAAAAAGGATACCGGCCAATTTCATGCCAAATGGTTTCTGTATCTAAATCCACAATTCCGTACCGCCATTCACTTTTCCCATGCACCTCATAATCGCAGTGAGGAATCTCCTTCCCCTTTTCATTTTCATGTACACGAACCCATTCTTCGTCAATTTTTAATGAAAATACCAGCGGCCCCCGTTTCAGAGCAACAAGATTTTCCGGACGGCTTTCAAAAACCGGACATGTATTAAAATCAATCTCAATCCTGGCATGTCTTTTCCAGACTTTCTTCAGGGTAAAAATCTTTCCGGCATTTGCCAGATATAATTCATCAGCCTGGATCCTGGCATTCCACACATACTCTGGTATCCGAAGCATCAAGGCAAACTCCGTTTCCGTCTCCGATTCAATCGTTATAATCACCTTATCCCTGAAGGGATACTCACCCTGTACTTCTATTGTGACAGGTGTATCATCAATGAGGACCCTCACTTTATTGGGTGCATAAGATACCACATATATCCCTTCTTCTCCCTGCATAATAGTAGAAAGTGCAAACTTAGGCCATCCCTGGCCGAAATTGGCGGTGCAGCATCCAAAGTGAGGTTCCAGGCCAAACAAATTGGAATCCCCTCTGTTCGTATTAAATATAGGTGTTTCTGTCTCTATACAATTGATCTGGTTCACCTGCTGGTCATATTGATGAGACCACATATCAGGACTGATCGCTGCGGGAAGGGCGTTAAATGTAATCCGTTCAAGCAAATCTCCATATTTCCCTTCACCAGATATTGCTGTCAGTGTCTCCAGTGAATACATCATTTCTGTTACAGCACATAGCTCTGTCCCCTGAACAGGACTCTTCCCTGACAGACACTCATCCGAGGAAAACATTCCCGTTACCATTCCATGATAATATTCTAACTGTTTCAGCATATAATCTGTATACTCCAGCGTTTCCCTGTCTCCTGATATGAGATATTCAAGTGCTTTGGATTTTAATGCCATTGCAATATTCACTCCATGGCTCATCAAACTCCACATATCTTTTTTTACAGCTTTTTCATAAGGAAAATTATCAAAAAGAGTTTTGTAATCAAAGCCCTGGGATTTTAATTTTACAGCCAAGTCAATGAGCCATTCTTCCGGTCTTCTTTCATACAGCCACATAATAGAAAACAGACATTCATACCATCTCATCTGGGCCCATCCGCTTAATGTATGGATATCTATATGCCTGTCCAGATTCTTTAAAGCCTTGTATACCACAGTCTCAATCCTGCTGTCATCAGCCGCACTATCGTATAAAATCAGGACTTTTAAAATCAGGAATAAGGACCAAACATCATAGTAAGACCGTTCCTCATAGGTACAGGGACATAACCACCCGTCCTCCTGCTGCCCTTTAATGATGGTGTCAATGTAAAACCCGGCTCTTTTCTTCATATTGCCGTCATCTAAAAGATAAGCCAGCGGGATAAATCCATCCAGCCAATAGGGCACTCTTTCCCATCCTTCACGGGAACCTCCTATCCACTTACTGTCTTTAATGTCCGGCCAAAACAAATCTAAATTACCACACAATCCTTCTGCCTGGATTTCCAGCTGCCGGCGCAGCCATCCCTGAGGCTGTATTTGTTTTATACAAATATTTTTGAATCTTGGTTGCTTAAACCTCTTTTTCATATGCAGTTCCTCGTCCTGTTCATTTCATCAAACTTATCCAAAATATAAGAATTTTTGTCCTGAAGAAAATGAATACTAAAAGTCATAAAATAAATTATAATTTTCGATTTTGGAAGTTTTTAGCTAAATATATCTTGTTTATTTTCATTTTAATCAGATAAATAAATGTGAAACTTCAAATATTCGTTATATATCATTATATATTTTCACAGCAAATAATATATATCAAAAACATATCTAAATATTTCAAATTCCGACTTTATCACCTTTCCGGTAAGATTGTGTTACAGATAACCTGTTCAAAATCCGCAGAACGGAACAAAAAGGCAGAGCAAAAAAACATATTATTTTGACAAAAAAGCATTTACAAGTAGTAATTGAAACTATATAATAGGGAGTAGAGGTGATTAACAGATGACAATAGATGCCAAGGATATGATCAACAGTATTCTGGACAGCGTGTCCAGGATTGACTATATAAAGCCGGAAGACCTGCCTAATATTGATTTGTATATGGATCAGGTCACCACCTTTATGGAGGATCAGCTCTCTGCCTCCAAACGGTATGAGGAAGACAAGATCCTGACGAAAACCATGATAAACAATTATGCGAAGAACAAGCTGCTCCCCCCGCCGGAGAAAAAGCGTTATTCCCGGGAACACCTTCTGATGCTGATCTTCATTTACTATTTCAAAAATATACTTTCGATCAGTGATATCCAGACTCTTCTTGGCCCTGTGACCGAGAAATTTTTTAAATCCACCAGCGGTAAGGATCTCACCTATATTTACAACGAAGTGTTTGGAATGGAAAAGGGGCAGATAGAATATCTGAAGAAGGATCTTTTGAAGCGGTATAATGCCGCCAGCTCTACCTTTGAGGATGCTGACGAGGAAGACCAGGAATTTCTGAAAAAATTTTCATTTATCTGTCTGCTGAGCTTTGACGTATATGTGAAGAAGATGCTCATTGAACAGCTTATAGACGATATGGGTCCGGAATGTGACAGCAAAAGGTCCAAAAAAGTTAAAAAACAACCAAAAGAGCAGTGACAAGCAGAAATAACAAACAGGCCGGTAAGCATCCATTCGTGGCTGCTCCCGGCCTATCCTTTTGTATTAACCATTTCCACTAGTTTCCTCTCTGCCTGTTTTATCTCATGCAAAATGATAACTTAGAATAGAAATCCGGCTCCGGACTTGGCACATATGCACACAGATCCAGTTCTTTACGGATACCCATAGCGGCTACCCCTAAAGCGGATTTCGCATCCACGATTTTGCTGCCGCAGCGAAGATCTACATCAAATGGAAATTTTTCGGTTTCATTAAGGAAACGATTGATATCTTCCATTGTCTCAAACCAAATTTTTTTGACGGTCATGCTTTCTTCCTCCTTTCTTGTGTTTTACTTTCATTTTACATTTTACACGAAAAACAGAAGAAAGAAAGAGGAATTTTTTGGGAAATACAGTAATATTTTAAGATATTACCTAATATTTCCCCTATTCCTGTCTCCGCAAGGGGAGAAGGATAAAACTAATGACAATATCACACATGACCATAAAGCAATTTAAGGTCAAATTTGTTGTTCGATACGGCTGATGGTGAAGCTAAGCTCCCTGGGGCTTTCTGAGGGAAGCCGGAATTCCGGATGGACAGGAGCGCCCCAGCTGTCGTCGCCCCCCACACCCTTCTGGCTTTGCAGAATCCGCACCCAGGTGTAACGGCTTTTAGGAAGCTCTTCTCTGTGCATTGCATTTTCAAGTTCATAAGAGCTGTACGGCAGCACACTTGTTTCAAAAGGCTGCCCGTCTGCCTCGAACCGAAGGCCGCAGCCGTCCCTGTCATATACCTCCAGCCACCGGATTCCGGTCCTGTTCCCACATTCCTGAGGGATAAGATATGCAGACATATTTCTTTCAGAATCACTTCCAAATACGGACAAACGGGAGCCTTCCTGGCGGTCACAATAATTCTCCCAGGGGCCATAGCCATAATAACGGAAATGACAGAATTTCTTCTTTAATTTGAAATCAATGCCAAACAGCGGCAGAGATGAAAGTCCTTCCACACCTGGATAAGTCACTTTCATCCGTATCCTTCCGTCTGCAAACACTTCGTAGGAAACCCCATGTTTCCACTTTTTCTCTCCCGGAACTTCCCAGAGGAAGCTGAAAACCGCCGAGTTCTCTTTCTCTTCAATATGATATTCTCTTTTATAGGTCTGTCCCAGGCTGGCTGCAAGCCACTGTATACTGTTGTACGCCTCCTGACAGCCCCGGTCATTATCTGTCAAAGCCCGCCAATATGACACCTTGGGAGTTCTGGTAACATACTCTGTTCCATCATATACAAGTGAACTGATTCCGCCCTCTGTAAGAGAAAACATGCACAGAAAATCTTTACCCTTCACTCCCACACTCACATCCCCGTAGACTACAGAAACAGAACCTGATCGGCCTTTTTCTTTCTTTGCACACGGCAGCACTTCCTGGCCAAAGGCAAGCTCAAAGCCTTCTTCTGCCCATAAACAGCTTTCCTTCAGCCGCATGGACACATTTAAAACAATTTCCTTCTCACTGTCCGGTATCTCAAGCACAAAAGGAATTTCCAATTTATGTCCTGGGGGGACGATCAGATCACGGTGTTCACACGAAATCACCCTTCCCTCTTCCTCCACAGTAAAAACAAAATCATAGTTCTCTGTGGAAATAAAGAGATTCTGGTTATTTATTGTTACGATTTTATCCTTTATGGAAATTTTTACATTAGAATAAAGAGCCTTTACATTGGCTGCCTTAGGGGAAACGATCCTGTCCGCATATATCACTCCGTTTGTACAAAAGCAGTAATCGCTGGGCCGGTCGTCAAAATCACCGCCGTAGGCCAGATATTCTTCCCCATCCTCTGTTTTTAAAAGTGCCTGGTCAATATAATCCCATATAAAGCCTCCCTGATATCCCGGATAACGTTCTTCCAGATCCAAATAGGCCTTGAGCCCTCCCAGTGAGTTCCCCATTGCATGCATATATTCACAGCTTATAAAAGGTTTCCCGCTGTTCTTATTCAGATATTCCTCAATCTCATAAGTCTTTGCATACATTCTGCTTTCCATATCTGTGATAGAATCGTACTTGCGGTTCTGAAATACACCTTCGTAATGAACCAGTCTTGTGGAATCCACTTTATGGAAATACTCACTCATAGTCTGTATGTTATCCCCAACGTAAGATTCATTCCCCAAAGACCAGATAAGTACAGACGGATGGTTCTTATCACGTTCATACATAGATACCGCTCTGTCCATAACCGCTTCCTTCCATTGAGGCAGCGAACCCGGCACATTCCAGGACGGCTCAATCTTATCCATCTTATGCCAAGAACCATGGGACTCCAGGTTGGTCTCATCAATGAGATAGATTCCGTATTCATCACATAATTCATACCATAAGCTCTGATTGGGGTAGTGACAGGTACGGACAGCATTAATATTATGCTGTTTCATGAATCTGATATCAAAGAGCATATCTTCTTTTGTGATGGCCCGTCCCTTATCTGCGCTGAATTCATGACGGTTGATACCCCGGAAAAGGAGTCTCTTTCCATTCAGCATCATAATACCATCCTTTAGCTCGAACCTGCGGAATCCTACTTTCTGAGGCACGATCTCAACAATGTTACCATCTTTGTCATAGAGTATGATCTCCAGTTCATAAAGACAGGGATCCTCTGCACTCCAAGGTTCCACCTGGAGCACGGAAAAAGCAAACTCTAACCGTTCCCTGGTGGGCAGTCTGTCTTCCAGGCCCCCGTCCTGTGAGATTTCCACTTCTTCCCCGTTCTTGTTCTTAAGCCTGATCTGCACTGTCCCGCCTTCCAGACTGCCAGTGAGCTGTGCCCTTACCTGCAGCTCACCATCCTTATTGTTATCTTTAAGCTCTGCTCTTACTTCCAGATTTTGCACATGCATCTCCGGCAGGGCATAAAGATATACATCCCGGAAAATCCCGGAAAATCTCCAGAAATCCTGATCCTCGATCCAACTGGCACTGCTCCGCTTATAAACTTCCATAGCCAGACGGTTCTCCCCTTCCTTCAGAAGTCCTGTAACCTGAAATTCTGCCGGTGTAAAGGAATCCTCGCTGTAACCTAAAAACTCTCCGTTCAGCCACACATAAAACGCAGTTTCCACCCCCTGGAAGGAAAGATATACTTTTCTTCCTTTCAAGAAATCTTCGGCCCTAAATACTTTCACATAGCTTCCTACCGGGTTATATTCCTTTGAAACCATGGGAGGACGCATAAATTCTCTTCCGTCCCATGGATAATTAACGTTCACATACTGGCATCGGTCATATCCCTGAAGCTGGATATGGTCCGGTACCTGGATATCACTATACTTGGATATATCCTTATCCATGCGGTAAAAATCTTTATCACGAAGAGATGGATTTTCCCCATAGGAAAATTTCCATGTTCCATTGAGCATCTGCCGTTTAAAAGGCCACTGTGCCCTTAACCTGTCCTCTTCTGTCTCATAAAATCTGTGGTCCGAATGAGCGGCCTCTCTGTTAACCTGGAAAACTTCAGGGTCTTCCAGCCATTCCAGTAATGGTGTCATTTTTCATTCTCCTCTGTTTCGTTTAAATAAAATTACACTTTAGAAAAAGACAGACGGTAATCTCCCGCCTGTCTCTTTGATCTCTGTTCTCTTACGCTCTTTTATTTTGTTTCTTCTGTATCTTCTGCTCCATTTTCGCGCATTCTTTTAAATACCATTTCGTATCCGTCATTCCCATAGTTGAGTGAACGGTTCACACGGCTGATCGTCGCAGTGGAAGCCCCTGTCTTCTCGGAAATATCCAGATATGTGCGCTTATCCATCAGCATCTTAGCAACCTCGAAACGCTGGGATAAAGAAAGAAGCTCATTGATCGTGCAGACATCCTCAAAAAACGTATAGCACTCTTCTTTATTTTTCAGACAAAGGATTGCCTCAAAAAGATGGTCCACCGCTTCAGTTCTGATTTTTTTGCTCATGTCCCTGCTCCTTTTTACTTTGTAAAATAAAGTGGATATTTCTATCCACTCCACTACCTGCCTGGAGATAGAACGTATCCTTAGATTTCATTCTTCTCCAACACTGATATTTTAACACGCTAAATTGTGATAAGCAAGATGTTTTTCATAAAAAGGCGGAGAATTTCTGTCACAATTTTAGATTTTCCGGTTAATATGTCCGCGGATGGCGTCCACAGAACTATTCAGAACAAGTTCCTTCGGAAAATCAAGCTCCGTGAGCAAAGACACTGCCTGGCTGAATCCAGCGATCAGACTGTCAAAGTGTGCATCACTTCCCATGATCACCGGAACTCGATATTCCTTGCACAGCTCCAACATACGAATGTCGTTTTCCCGGGCATTCTGGCGGAAACAGTCAGGCTCCAGAGAATGGTTGTTAAGCTCCAGAACCTTGCCGTACTCCTTGGCCCCCTCCACCAATGCCTTGTAGTCAATCTCATATCGCCCGTCATCAGGATGTCCTATAATATTCACGTATGGATTTTTCATCGCGTTCAGATACGCCTCTGTGTTTTCCCTGCGCGTACGCGGCTTCATACACACAAGGTGAAGGCTGGCAATGACCACATCCATACTTCGCAGTTCTTTTTCATTTAAATCCACAGTTCCCTCCGGGTCCAGAATGTTCACTTCCGACCCAAGAAGAAGACGGATTCCGTACAGCTCTCTGGGCACCACCTTCAAATTATGAAAGTAATAATTATGGCTGGCCCCCGGCATCTTAGGGGCATGTTCTGTTATTCCCAATACTTCAAGTCCCTTGTCAGCCGCTGCCTTCGCCATCTCCCGCAGGGTACAATAGGCATGTCCGCTGGCAACCGTATGTGTGTGTAAATCTAAAACATAATCGTAGCTCATATTTTTCATATCCTTTCTGAATCATGATCTCAGGAATCTCTGGTTTGCCCTCCGGATCACATTCCGTCAAACAGTACTGTTTGGCTGAATGTAATCCGGTTAGTACATTAGTAATATTACACCACTTTTTTATTTATTCTACAAGTGGAATTATTTCATTTGATCATCCTAATCTAAAATCATATAGGCAAAAAGGATTTTCATTACATGCTTCTCCCACTATTACAAAAGACCCGGATGCGGTCAGGCATCCGGGTACAGTTATATATCTCATAACTATTTATTTTACAATAAAAGATTTCCTCTTGCTGACAACATCAAAAATAACCGCTGCCAAAAGTACTAATCCTTTTACCACCTTCTGGATATTCTGGTCAATACCCATAATACTCATACCAAGATTCAATACACCCATAAGAAGTGCACCGATGATAACTCCCGGCACTGTTCCGATACCGCCGTATGCGGAGGCACCGCCTATAAAACAGGAACCGATAGCATCCATCTCATAGTTAGATCCTGCCGTAGGAGTGGCAGAATTCATTCTCGCCATGGTAACCATGCCGGCAACAGCCGCAAGAAGTCCCATGTTGAGATAAGCCAGGAAATAAACCCTGTTGGTATTGATACCGGAAAGCTTAGTGGCCTTCTCATTACCGCCCACAGCATAGAAATACCGGCCTGTGGTGGTTTTTGACGCAATATAGGTATAAATGGCAATGACTACCACTACCCACACAAGTGAATTGGGAATGCCCTTATACTGTGACAAACGGAACATAAATAAAAGCACAGCCGCACAGATAACAGCCATCTTGATCACCATACCCCCAAGAGGATCCACCTGATATCCTTTTTTTACGCGGTCTGTACGGCCCTTCAGCATGAATGCCACATAAATCAGACACATCAGGATTCCAACTGCAAAGCAGGTGATATTAAAGCCTTCCTTACCAAATATATCCGGAATATAATTATTGAACAATGCAAGATAGGATTCCGGCAATGGCGCCAGCGTCTGGCCCTCAAGCACTACATTGGATAACCCCCGGAATACCAGCATTCCTGCCAGAGTAACAATAAAGGGCGGTATTCGTACATAAGCGATCCAGAAGCCCTGCCATGCACCGATGAGGATACCTACCAGCAGCATCACCAGCATGGTAAGGTATGGGTTCATTTTGCTGCTTACCATCATTTTTCCGCCCACAGCCGCCACGAAACAGACGACAGAGCCCACAGACAGGTCGATGTTTCCTCCTGTGAGAATACAGAACAGCATACCGGTTGCAAGAATGAATACATATGCATTCTGGGCGATCAGGTTGTTCACATTCTGAGGAAGAACCATTCTGCCTTCTGTGTTCGCGCTGAAAAAGATCACCAACACGATCAGCACAATGACCATTGTGTATTTTTTAAGAATTTCCGAAATATTAATTTTCTTCTCCATCCTACTGCTCTCCTTTGCTTGATTTCAAAATCCGGGACATGATCAGTTCCTGGGTAGCCTCTTCCCCTTTGATTTCTCCCACGATTTTCCCTTCATTCATAACGTAGATCCTGTCCGCCACTCCCAGTATTTCCGGAAGCTCGGAGGATATCATGACCACGGATTTCCCTGCTGCCACCAAATCATTGATAATGCAGTAAATCTCATATTTCGCCCCTACGTCAATACCTCTGGTAGGCTCGTCAAGAATAAGGATATCCGGCTGGGCAAACATCCATTTTGCCAGGAGTACCTTCTGCTGGTTGCCTCCGCTTAAATTCCCCACATTCTGCTCCACTGTGGGACACTTTGTTTTCAGCTTGTCCCGGTATTCTTCTGCCACCAGAAACTCTTTATCGCCGTCAATAACTCCATTCCTGCTGATGGCTCTCATGTTTGCAAGAGAAGTATTGAGCTTAATGGATTTCGATAAAATCAAACCATTTCCCTTACGGTCTTCCGTCACATATGCCAGCTTATGGTCAATGGCATCCTGGACTGTATTTAATTTCACTTCACTGCCCTGGATAAATACCTGCCCTGTTATCCTGGTTCCATAGCTTTTTCCGAAAATGCTCATGGCAAGCTCTGTGCGCCCGGCCCCCATCAGTCCGGCAATTCCTACCACTTCACCTTTGTGCACTTTAAATGAAACATCATCCACCACTTTCCGCTCAGTATAAAGAGGGTGGTACACATTCCAGTTTTTAACTTCCATAGCCACTTCGCCTATATTTTTATTCTGTCTTTTAGGAAAACGGTCGGTAAGCTCACGGCCTACCATTCCCTTGATAATCCGCTGCTCTGAAATATCATCAGTGGCTTTATCCAGCGTCTCAATGGTGGCTCCGTCACGGATCACTGTTATTTTATCTGCCACATAGGCAACTTCATTGAGCTTATGAGAAATAATAATAGATGTCATACCCTGCTGTTTAAATTTCAGCAGTAAATCAAGAAGAGCTTTGGAATCATCCTCGTTGAGAGATGCCGTCGGCTCGTCAAGAATGAGAAGCCTTGCTTTTTTTGCCAATGCCTTGGCTATTTCCACAAGCTGCTGTTTTCCTACGCCGATATCCTTGATCAAAGTTCTGGAGGATTCCTCCAGCCCCACTATTTTCAAATATTTGTCAGCCTCTCCGTATGTCTCATTCCAATTGATGGAGCAGGCCTTTCCACGTTCATTGCCCAGGTACAGGTTCTCCCCGATAGTCATATAAGGGATTAACGCCAGTTCCTGGTGGATAATTACGATTCCTTTTTCTTCACTGTCTTTAATATTATAAAATTTACAGATTTCTCCGTCATAAATAATATTACCTTCATAAGTCCCATAGGGATAAATTCCACTTAATACGTTCATCAGGGTGGATTTGCCCGCTCCGTTCTCACCTACAAGAGCGTGGATTTCGCCCTCCTCCACCTGCAGATTTACATTATCCAGTGCTTTTACACCCGGGAAAGTCTTGGTGATATTTTTCATTTCCAAAAGTATCTTAGCCAACTGTATCCCTCCCTGTCAAGTAAGTACAGGCGGGCACATTCTCCCGCCTGTATCAGATCATTCCAATCTGCTAAAACGTTCCGTAAGATATTGCCATTCACAGTTCAGGTCTTTGAACGGCAGCCATGAAATACTTTACTGAATCTGGTCTTCTGTATAGTATCCGGAATCGATCAACATTTCTTTATAGTTGTCCTTTGTCACAACAGTCAGCTCACAGTTATAGGACGGAACAACAATTTCACCGTTGTCATAGCTTTCAGTATCGTTAACTTCTACTTCCTCACCCTTCATGATGGAGTCAACCATCTTTACAACCTGGGATGCCAGAGCACGTGTATCCTTGAAAACAGACATAGCCTGTTTGTCAGCGGCAATATTTTTTACATTAGGAGTATCGCAGTCCTGTCCGGTGATGATAGGATATTCGCCTGTGTAGGAAGCTGCCAGTGCATTTGTAACACCAAGTGCTGTAGAGTCATTTGAGCAGAGAACTGCATCAATGTTTGTGCCGTCTGCATAGTTTCCGGCAATGATAGTATCCATTCTGTCCTGAGCTTTTGCTGTATCCCATCCTGGAGTAGCAACCTGCTCAAATTCAGTCTGTCCTGATTTTACTACTAATTTTCCGGAATCAATGTAAGGCTGCAGCACATCCATAGCTCCGCCGAAGAAGAATGTACAGTTGTTATCACCAGGGTCTCCTGTGAACAGCTCAATGTTGAACGGTCCGTCCTGATTTTCCAGATCCAGTGCCTCAACAATATATTCGCCCTGCTTCTGTCCCACTTTATAATTGTCGAAGGTTGCATAGTAGGACACGCCATCGGAATTCATGAGCAGACGGTCATAGGCAATAACAGGGATTCCTGCTTCTTTTGCCTGTGCCAGAGGTCCGCCAAGGCTGCTTCCGTTGATGGAGGCAATAACCAGCAGATCACATCCGTTGGCTATCTGGTTCTCTACCTGGGATACCTGAGTTTCCTCGCTATTAGAAGCATACTGAAGGTCTACTTCATAGCCTGCTGCTTCCAGCTCTTTTTTCATGTTATCGCCATCCTGGTTCCACCTCTGAAGATCCTTGGTAGGCATGGTAACACCGATCACTTTTTTGTCGTCAGCCGCCTTAACTGCCACACCGGGAACCACTACCAATCCAGCCACCATTGATGCACAGAGTATTGCAGATACCATTTTCTTTTTCATTTCTTAATTCCTCCATTTCTTCTTAGTTTACGTTTCACACGTTTTTGTTGGTAATCTCAATGTAGCACAGGAGTTACTGGACTTGGTTGGCAACCATGGGGATATTTTTTCCAAAAATAAAAATGTCCTGCACAGAGCAAGACATTTTTGCCGCAAAAATCTGCTATTGACATAAATCACACAGTGGTCACACGCCATTCCGGGATTCTCACTTTATATACCCTGCATTCAGGTATACATCTTCCTTTCTGTGGAAACCACCCTAGATTATGATTTCATCCATATTTTTTTCTGTGACCGCCACCGGCTCCAGCACAACGCAAGGCACATCATAGGAACCGTCATTCACACTCTTCCTTATCTCCTCCAGCTCCTCCCCGTTTCCAAGCCGTACCGCATACTCAGCAGCCTGCTTTGCCAACTCTTCTATAGATTTGAATGCCGTCATGTACTGTGTGCCTTCCACGATCCTCTGGCATGCCGCCAAGTCTCCGTCCTGGCCCACTACGATCACTTCCCCGGCCTTCCTGTTCTCTGCCAGTGTCTGGATAACCTGACTTGCGATATCATCATTTCCGCACATGATTCCTTTCACATCAGGATATTTTGCAAGCCCTTCCTCCACATACTCCACAGCCTGTTCTGCCAGCCATCCCTGACAGTTAGACTTATAAGCCACCTCTAGTCCGCTTCCTTTAATTTTTTCATGAAAGCCTTCACTGGCAAGATCCACATTGTTGTCTTCAGCAGAACCCTGTATCATAAACACATCCCCGCCATTAGGAATAGCTTCGATCAAAGCTTCAGCCATCAGTTCTCCTACCTTCCTGCTGTCAAAGGATATGTACAGATCGCAGTCTGCATTCTGTATAAGTCTGTCATAAGAGACTGTGGCAATACCGGCATCCCGGGCCTTGAGCATCACATCCGCCAACTTATTACAGTCTCTGGCAATCACAACGATCACATCCATCTGCTTTTTAATAAAATATTCAATCTGGTTTATCTGCTCCTGGGCGTCTCCTCTGGCATCCTGCACGTTCACCTCAGCCCCCAGCTCCTTGGCCCTTGACACAAACATATCCCTGTCACGGATCCACCGCTCAATGACAAAGGAATCCACGGACAAGCCGATTTGCACTATGCCCTCTTCCTTCTCGTTCTCCGCTGAGTGCTCCTGCAGCGAAACTTCCTTAGATTCCGTACAGCCGCAGAATAGTAAGCTTACAACAAGGAATATTCCCCATAACTTGACAATTTTTTTCATTTCACCCCAACCTCTCCCGGTACTCACTTGGAGTCACGCCCTCGTACTTTTTAAATATACGGCTGAAATAGTTTGGATCACTGTACCCTGACATGACACAGATTTCCTTGATGGAATATCTGGAATCGCTGAGCAGCTCCCGTGCTTTTCTCAGGCGGATCTCCGTCACATATTCTATGAAATTTTTCCCTGACTCCTGCTTAAACAGCTTGCTGAAATAATAGGGGCTGATATCCACTTCCCTTGACACCTCATCAAGAGAAATATCCTTCTGGAAATTATCGTTGATATATGCCTTTGCCTTTTCCACCACAGTGACTGCCTCCTTCTCCTTAGCTGTCTCCATGTTCCTGCACACATCCCGGGTCTTTCCCAGAAACCACTCCCTGATCTCATTAAAGTCTCTGCATCCCTGGATTTCTCTGATATAGTTTCCCCGATAGCGGAATCCATATTTTACCCCTCCGGCATAAAACGCTTTTTTCTCCAGCTCCATGATCAGCTCCAATACCTTTACTTCCACGTCCTCTCTTCCTGCATTACGCTGGTGAAGCATCCAGTCAAAAAACTGTCCGGCGCAGTTGATGGCCCCTGCCGAATCCCTGGAAAGCGCACGCTGGATATAACGGCGTTCCAGCTCCTGGGGATATTCGCCGTCATATTTCTGGACAAGAGGAAGGTCCTCAATATGCACCACGTGGCTGCTGTTTTCTCTTAATGCCCTGAGTGCTTCATTGTAGGATTCCTTCACCATCCCTCCCAGTTCCTTTACCCGCCCCACACCGCAGCGGAATCTGCTGTCTATCCGGCTCTCAAGCTTATGCACCATATTCCTGGTCCTGGTGACGATCTCCACACGTTCCTCGTATTCTGCCGCCTCTCTTTCAAAAGGTATCAGTAACACGATCCTGTTTCCCATAACCGGCCCCACCAGACAGTCGAAAAAACCCTGGGCGATCTCACGGAAGGTGGAATAGAACTTATTGGCTTTGACGCTGGCGCCCACTGCGTTTGTAAGGATTCCGTCTTCCTCTGTGTCCCCGAATTCTACCACTATCATAAAAGCATAATCCTGAGGAATATCAAGAAGCTGCCTGTAATTGTCCTGATAAGTCTGGAAATCATCCTGAAGGAGCAGATTATTGATATATCCGCTTTCGATCATAGGCACCACTGTCTCCAGCTTTTCCCGGATCCTCAGGTCATCACTTCGTTTTTTCCGGGCTTGGTCCACCTTAGCCATTGCTTTGCTGCAGATTTCCACGATCACCTTCTTGTTCACAGGCTTGGTGAGAAATTCCATCACACCCAGATTCACCGCTTCCTTTGCATAATTAAATTTATCATAGGCAGTGATCACCACAAAAATAACAGACTGGTTAAACTTCTGGATCTCTTTAATTGCCTGGATACCGTTTAAGCCTGGCATCTGTATATCCATGAAACAGATATCCGGCGGATATGCCTGAGCCTTTTCCACCACAGCCCTGCCTGTTTTGGCACAATGTATCTCACATTCCTTTCCAAAATTTGTTTCTATAATATTTTTCAGGGACTCCAGCATAATGCCTTCGTCGTCAGCCAACAATATCCGATACATAATCCTCTCTCCTGTCTGCCGGTATGGTGATTACCACCTCTGTACCTTTTCCCGGCCCATCACTGTATATTCTTAAAAGGTTTTTTCTCTCATAATATAGCTCCAGACGGCTGATCACATTGTTCATGCCTATGCCTGTGGAATCTCCCTGCTCCGTCTCCTGCCTGGCCCTTCCGGCCAAAACACTTTCTATCTGCCCTTCTGTCATACCTTCCCCGTTGTCACGGATACTGATGTTAACAGAATCTTCCTGCCGGCTTACTGACAAATGGATTTTTCCTTCCCACTCAATATCCCGGATTCCGTGGTTCACTGCATTCTCCACCACAGGCTGGAGGATCATACTGGGAATGCGCCTGTGGATCACGGTATTGTCCACTTCCTTAGTAAAATGAATATCTCCCGCAAATCTTACATTGAGTATATAGATGTAATTGTCCACTGCTTCCAGCTCTTCTTCCAGTGTAGCATCTTCCTCCCCCTTCTTCACATTATACCGGAAGAAATCAGCCATCTTCTCCACAAAAATCCCGGTTTTCTCCGCATCCTCCATCATGGCAAGCTGGGCTCCGGCATTTAAAGAATTAAACAGGAAGTGCGGATTTATCTGAGAGCGGAGATATTTAAGCTGGGCTTCCTTTAAATGGTTCTCCATAAGAAGCTCCCGCTCGATCATCTGCTGCTCCTTCTCCATACTTTTCTTGGTCCTGTCCACGTACTCCCCAAGGCTTTCCACCATTGTATTAAAGGCACGGGTCACCACCCCCAGTTCATCCTCCGCATCTGTTGAAGGCATTTTCACATTAAAATTTCCCTTACCGACTAACTCTGCCGTCTCTGCCATATCCTTTAAAGGGGTGACCATTCCCTTGGTGATATAAATCATTACCACCAAGCCTCCCATGACGATTCCCAGCATGAGCGCTGAATTTGTCACCTCCAGATATCTCAATACTTGGCGAAGAGAGGCATAGCTTTGGGAATTGTTTTTAAATAACTGATTGTTCAAGTCATCCATAGCAGACTGTATATATCCATATAACTGCCTGGTTTCCTCATATTTTGCCTTATATTTCTCCACATTCCTTCCCCTCTTGGCCGACACAGTCTCTGCCGTATAGGTGAGGTAGGTCTCTGACATTTTCCTGATACTCTTTTCCAGTATCTTTACGGAATTGCCGATATTCTTATCGTTCAGCTTTGAAAGCTGTTCTCTGTATTTTGCTTCGCTTTGGTAATAATCCATAAGGGAATCTGAACTTTTCACCTTAAGATATTCATAAACATTGTCCTGGACAGCCTCAAAAGAGTCTGCCAAAAGTGTCATATCCACATTACTGGCATAAACATTGTCCAGCTTCTGCATGGACTGATTGATCTGGAAGTAAAATCCTACATTCATACAGAAGAGAAGGGCAGCGATCATTCCTACCTCCAGGAGCATTTTACTTGCCAGAGACAGATTTTTCCACCGGATTTTCTTCATCCGCTTTCTCCCTCCTTACTATCTTATAGCAGCCGTCAAACTTTCCCGCGGTCTGCGCAGCAACGGGGCAGACCTGTTTAGACGGTTACATCTTATCCACATTGTAACAATTCAGACAGATCTGAAATGTTACTCCACATTATCTTTGGTGACAAAATTCACATCCACTCTGTAGTAGGAGCTGGCACGGCCCTCTTCCAGATATTCCGACAATGCCTGTACACTATAAATTCCAAGCTGTGAAGTGTCCACATTGCAGGTAACGGGGATCAGTTCCTTTTTTACTGCCCCTATAATATTTTTTGAGGTATAATAGCCGATGATCTTCACATCTCCTGCCATATTAAAGTCGATCATTGCCTGATATGCAGATTCCGTTGTCTCCTCATCCATACATACAAGAATATCCGGCGGTCCTCCTTCCTGTTGGAAAATATCACGGATCGCCTCCTCTGTATCAAAAAGCCCACCTGAGAGAAGGTTACGGCCTTTAACTTCAATCCGTTGGCCTTGGCCGGCCTTCTTCAGTGCAGCATTATTGATCTGGGTATAGATCATACTCTGATTCATATCATCCAGATTCCGTTTAATGAGAACAAGTATTTCCCTGGTATTGCCGTCTACCAGACTGGCCACCTGCCTGCCGTATTCTGTCCCCATCTGATAATCACTCACTCCCACAAAGCTCTGACGCTGGCTCTTTGGGGCATCACTCATAACTGTGACCACTGGGATTCCGTTTTCCACAGCTTCATTTATCTTTTCCTCCAGTCCTGCCTCCCCGTTGTATTCCACAATGATCCCATTTACCTGAGCCGCAATACTCATATTCATAAAATCGTTTTTGTCGTATTCCGTCTCCCAGTCCGGGCCCTTGATTTCCAGCAATATTTCATTGTCCTCTGCAGTGTTAAGGGCGCTGCCGTATGCTGCCTGCCAAAAAGCCGAATTGGGCCTGTCCACGATCATGTCAAATTGATATTTATAACTTCCCGCAGGCTCATCATCTTTGATTCCCGCCTGCTCCATAATGCTGTGGTAATAAGAAATGTACACCATATATAATATGATCAAAATCCCGGCACCGACTAAAAGCAGCAGTTGATTTGATCTCTTCTTTTTCCCCATGTAAGATTTCCCCGTTCCTTTTTTCTGCCCTCCGAAAAAATACAGACAGCAATACTTTTGATAGTTATTATAAATCAGGCGGGCGGCCGCCACAATGGAATTTCTAAATTTTGGTAAAGTAATTTCTCCAGACCTATGGTTCAGATGCATATAAGGAAAGACCGGGCAGCAAACCACCCGGTCTTTTCTTATAAAACGTACCTAGCTGACAGTGATATTTGCTGACCATATCTGCCAGCACAGGCATCACCTATGAAAGTGGATCACTCCTATTTCACAATAATCTTTTTGCTTGTTGACCAGGGACTGAACACCTTGCTATTTGTCTCCTGGGCCCTGGTGTAAGAATGAAGGGCAGCGTACACTGTCCCCGGTTTTACATTGCGGAAGGTCACTGTCTTAAGGGTACTGTTCCTGTTTTTCTGTACATCAGTACCGTAATCCACCGGACGTTTCTCACCGTTTACCTTTTTGACACTTCTGCCAAGGATCACGTCAAAGCCCTTTGCCCCCTCCGGTACAGATACGGTCACAACAACTACGCCTTTTTTCGGATTGGCAGTGCTGATGACTGCAGGAGCTTCCGGTGTATAGTCGGAAACTGTAAACTCATAAGCCTTTGACCACTGGCTGAACACCTTCTTCCCGTCACTGCCTCGCAGCCAGGAATGGCAGTAAGCATAGTAGGTATCCTGCTGCACGTAAAACATGGACGTGTTTGTGAGGAGCACATTTTTGTTTACCCGGGTGTAATCCTTGTCTTTGATGCAGTTGGGGTTCGGGCTGATAACATAATCATATCCGGCCGCCCCGGCTGTCCTTTCATTCAAGGAGATATCCACTCTGTTCCCCCTTACCTGAATAGTCTTGATCTCCGGTTTTGCCGGGCGCACATAGGTACCGTCCGGGTTTCTCACAGAGCCGTCCTGCACAGTCACTGTCCCGTCCTTGTTGATCACAGCCACATTGCCATCGCTGTCCGGCTTCAATTCGGTCTCATCCTTGTCGTTCAGGATGACGGTACCGTCCGGAAGGATGACCACCTCGTCCGGTGTCACAAAACTCCCGTCCGGCTTGGCCACAGTTCCGTCGGGGTAATCCTCGGGTACTTTCTTTAAGAAAGAAACCGATATGGTATGTCCTGCAGTCACTCTCTCAAACTTATAAAAATCTCCCGTCTCAACCTTCTTGCCGTCCACCAGCACCTCTGCCGTCTCATATCCTTCCTCCGGTGTGAAGGTAAAGGTCTGGTCTGTGTACTCTCTTACCGATATACTGCCGGAAGGTGTAATGGTGCCATGTTCCCCTGCACTTGCTGTAATAGTATAGTAGGAAGTATTGGAAACTACAGCCCACTTTGCATACAGTGTCATATCCCGGCTCACAGGCTGGATTGCGGGATTAAAATAGGAACCGTTGTCTGTGGTCCAGCCAGCCAGATAGTATCCGGGCCTGGTGAGGGACGCAGGAGGGGTAACTTTTTCTCCCGGGAACACTTTAACCGTTGTGTTTGTCCCTGTGCCTCCATTTACATCAAAGGTCACCGTACAGCCTGCCGCAAGCCACACTTCATCCGAAGCGTTCTGCATTGCACCGTCCTTTACCTCCAGCTTCTCGGCATCCCGTGGGATGAAGGCAGACCAGTTTCTCGTATCTCCGTTGCTAACATTAAACCAGTCAGAAAAAGCGGTTTTTGCGTCATTTTTCTCCATTAATCCATCCACATAGATGTGCAATCCTGCATCCTCCGATGCTGTTCTGTCATTTCTGGCAGCAATGGCCGCATTCCCGTTTCCTGCCTTGGCATGAATCTCACCTCCGGTAATACTCAACAATGCCCTTGACCAAAGACCTATGTCATCGCTACTTACCGCGTCAATTTTACCACCGCTGATCGTCATATCGCCATTCGATTGCAGACCACTGTAATAGCCCTTGGTTGTTATCTCTGGAGTCCCGCTAATTGTCAGCGTCCCCCTTGACCAGATACTTGTTTCATCGCTGCTTTCCGAATATATTTCACCGCCGCTGATGGTCATATTGCCATTTGATTGTAAACCACGATAGTAACCCTTGGTTGTTATCTTTGGAGTTCCACTGATTTCCAGAGCCTCCACTGACCAGATACTTGTTTCATCGCTGCTTTCTGCGTATATTTCACCGCCGCTGATCGTTATATCGCCGTTGGACTGTAAACCACGATAATAACCCTTAGCTATTACTTCTGCATCTCCACTGATAGTCAGTGGCCCTTCTTCTGAAAAGATAGCACTGCTACAAGTTGAAACAGCATGTATTCTGCTGTCCTCAATATTAATACCGGCTTTACCAAGTAATGGTTCATAACCACTTTCGACATTAATATCACAACCGTTCCTGATATTCAATTCCCCTGTACTGCAAATAACGTTATGTTCATCATTCGGACCCAAAAGAGCTTCTATGTGTGCTCCGTCAAGCAAAACAGAGTTTATTCCATTGATTGGCATAAACCACTCCTCTGTAACCTGCGGTTCATACTTTAAATCACTCTCATATAATTTCATTTTTCATTGTAATAACAGTATCCTGTATGTTAATATGGGAATTCACAGTATGGATACCATAAAAACGATTCTCGAAGGTCTTTCCTGCCGCCTCTATTTCCAGACTTCCCGTTCCTGTTATTGTCAGGTTGCACTTAGCCATAATCCCTTCCCGTGAAGGATCACCTGTTTTGCCAATATGATTTACTCCTTTCAGCTCAACAGTACAATCCATTGTGGTATCCAGCCATATGTACGGATAGGGATAGACTCCTCCAATAAAGTTATTATAAAATTTATCAATTGTAGCATTTTCCAGCGTCAGAATATTCGTATCCGGATTAAAAGACGCAGTTCCATTGCCGCATGCTATTGTATGGTCCTGATCACGGAGCAGATTTACGTTGTTCACCCATATCCCCTCATATATTGGTATTGTCACTTCCACTCCTGAAGAAACTGCTTTTCCGTAATAGGTGCCTTCTGATACGGAAGCAAAAAAGTAATAGGTTTTTCCTGATTCCAGGCCGGTAAATACAGGACTGTTCTGCCAGTTTTTCACTGCTTGGCTGTCCTTGTCCAAGCTATAGCCATATTGAACCGTCCCGTCATTTTTCCCTTCAGAAAGTACTGCATTGTTCAATGTCACATCCGTCTCATTCACTGACACTGAATCCGACAGGGAGATTGTACGCCCTGCTCTTTTTATGGTAAGAAGCTTGTTTGCTGTATCATTAGGCAGTAACCCTGTTCCACCGCTGTACTCTGCCCGAATGGTATAATCCCCTGGTTTCCAGGAGTCTCCCGTAAGTGTAACAGGTTTACTGACAGCACTTCCTTGTACTATTTGTTTCGTATCCGACAAGGCAGTCCCTGCCTTAAAAGTCACACTTCCATCCGAAGCCGGCGTATTCTGTAATTCATCCCGCACATTTGCCCGAAAAGTGATAACCTCTCCATACTCTGCATCTGTAACAGAATTGTTCTGGCTGTCCAAAAAAACAATATCAACCTTAGAAGAATTCAAATCAACAGAACCATACACAAGTGTGCCAGGTGACCAGTCTGACGCATTATATCCGCTAGCATTCTCGGGTACATGAACATGAAAACCTCCTGGTACCCCTCTAAAAAGGTGCCCGCCCAAGGATGACGGGGCTGAATTGCCACCTAACCGAAGTTCTTTTAACTTAATACATTGGGCGAACGCCTGGTCGTCAATAGAATCCAGCTTACTGCAGTCGGATAAATCGATGCTTGCCAGTTCACTGCATTCTCTGAAAGTCTGATTACCAATGGCTTCTAAATTGGTACAGTCAGATAGATCAATACTGGTCAGGCTACTGCAATACCAAAACACCAAATTTTTAATTGTCTCCAATCCACTGCAGCCGGAAAAATTGATTGAGTTCAATTGTGTACATTTATAAAATGCGTTATTGTCAATTATCTGCAGACGGCTGCACCCTGACAAGTTTACACTTTCCAGTTCACTGCATTCCCAAAACACAATTTTCCCAATCCGGTTTAATTTCTTGCAGGCAGATAAGTCGATACTTTTTAATTTTCCGCATCCCCGGAATACCTGATCATCTATGGTTTCCAGATCAGTACAGCCGGAAAAGTCAACACTTTCCAGATTAATACAGTTATAAAATGCTGAATTCTCTATATTTTTTACACCATTTTCCAGTATTACTCTGCGTACCTCGTCCTTACCTATTTGCTTATCATATCTCCAGGCAGTTGTTCCACTGTCACTACTGACAGTTAATACCCCCCCCCTCAAAAACATATCCCGAGTCATCGGATGCTGTCATCAAATCTCCAGAATCGTTTTCTTCTGTTAATATTTCGGTTCCGTCTTCAAAAACTTGTTCTGAACTAAACATTTCTGCTTCTGCATAGTCGTCCGCAGTCTGTACATCATCATGATCAAAATACGAATCTGTCTCCGGTGTCTCCCTGTCTGTAAATACATCGTCCTCATTGTATGCATACACCGGCAAAACACCTTCAAGCGGCATCAGGCATAGGCATAGACACAATATTGCTGATAAAACCTTTCTTTTAATTCTCATTCTGTACTTCTCCTTTTATGTTTTTTATTTACCAAATCATTTTGACTTACAATTTTGAACGAAATCGTTCATATTCCCTGAAAGCAGGAAATGCGAACACATGATTACACGTGTTCGCATTTCCATACCTGTTTTTATTAGTTAAGTACCTGTCCGGTTCATACATTTTTCATTCTTATCTTGCAGAAAATGTCAGAATAAACTCTGAACCTTTTCCCGGCTCGCTTTTAACTGTGACAGTGCCTCCCATAGCCTCTGTTGCTGTACGTACAATATACAGCCCCAGTCCGCTGGAGCCGTCCTTTTGTCCTCTCTCCTTTGAAACCTTATAAAATCGTTCAAAGATGTGAGACAAGTGCTCTGCGGCAATGCCTGTGCCGGTATCTTTCACACTTAATACAGCCTTTTCCCCGTCTCTCTGTATACTGACTGCAATACTGCCGCCCTCCGGCGTGTGACGTATGGCATTATACACAAGATTATCCAGTACACTCCAAATTCTATTACTGTCAGCCTCCAGTTCCACCCCGTCATCTGCTTCTGCATAAAACTCCAGTCCGCTGTTACGGACCTGCTCTCCATATTTACATTCTGCCTCCTCCATGAGCTGCCCGGCATTGAGCCACTCCTTACGGTACACAAGGGTTCCCCCTTCCATCCGGGTAATTTCAAAAAGATTATGGATAAGCCGTTGTAAATCCAGATTCTTGTGATAGGCTATTCCCAGGTATTCTGCCCGTTCCCGGTCATCAGTCACAATGCTTTCGTCTCCCAAAATCTCCAGATAATTATTCAGCACAGTCAAAGGAGTTTTTAAATCATGTGAAATATTTGCAATCATTTCCCGTAGGGCTGCCTGGGAAGAGGCCAGATACTGGTTGGCCCGGTTCAGTTCCGCGGTGCGCTGTTCCACCAGAAGTTCAAGGTTTGCGTTTATCCTCTCCACCTCATTGTGAGCCTCCGCATAATTACGGGAAAGCATGACACACTGTGTTAAGATCAGAAATAGGTTAGGAACGACTGCTGGAACAAAGAGCGCGCCCTCAAAAACCGTCTTCGTAAGGGGACCATAAAGCAGGAAGGTAATAAGTCCGCACAAGTATAAAAGCTTATACGGGTCCTTCCCTATTTTTCCGGAGCGCAGTACCAGCACCACAGATATGACATAAGGAATCATTACCACAAACATACAGTTTACTGCCGAAGCATATGGCAATAAGCAAATCCCTATTACAGGCAGTATAAACGCTGCTGAATAGATTACCCGCAAAACCCGGCCCAGCCGGATAGAAAACGCCTGCAGCATAAAAATGCAGATACAAAGGCTGTGAAATACAAACAACTCCAGAAATACCCTGTTCATCACCGGCCCGATGCCCCGGGGCATGAAATACTGGTAAAGGGAATTGCTCTCCATTCCCAGACGAAGTACCGTTGTCAGACAGATAAGACTGAAGGTAAGATACATTCGTTCTCTGCGGCGGAAAAAATACAGGAACAAATGATAAGCACCCATGAGCAGAATACCTCCCAATGCCGCTGCCACCGCAATTCTCTGCCACATAAAACAATGCGTCAGTACCGTATCCCTGCCAATAATCACAGAATAAAACAGCCCGCTTCCATTCATATGATAATTAGCTGACTGAATAACCAGTTCAAGAGTCCCATCCTCAGGCACCACAGACAACAGATCATTGCGCACCCCCGGTGTAGTCTCACCAGCAGATGTTCCCACACTTCCGGCCCTGAATATTTCATCACCGTTCACCCATACCACTGAGGAAGACATGATTTCCGGAATATACAGAAGAAGAGCCTTCTCGTCACCGGTGCGCACAGTAAGGCGGTAGGTGGCATATCCAAGACCCGGATACCCTTTTTTCGTCCAGGGGCCGGGAAGCTCGATCATCTCCCTGTCATCAGAAATACCTTTCTCCAAATCCTCCGGAGTATACAGCTTACTGTAATAAAACTCCCACTGTCCCTGAAGTGCATATACGGAAGCTGAGAAATCCGTTCCGCTGAAATCTATGACACCGTTTTCCGCCCGGGGCCCTTCTGATACATAAGGCCTGGACGCAGTAAAAAATACGGCAAGGCACAAGGAGAGTATCAGTGCAAATATCACCCAGAATCGCTTCATAATTTTATCCTCACTTCAGTTCCCGGAAAAAACCGGTAGCCCTCCCCCCGTACTGTCTCAATCCTGCCTACAATTTCCTCTGTCCCTTCAAGCCTGCGCCGCAGCCTGGCAATATGTACTGCCACAGTATTGGTCATATCCACCTTTCCCGGATTCCAAACCTCACTGTATAATTCCTTGGTTGTCAGCACCCGGCCTGGATTCCCCAAGAGATAAAGGAATAGTTCGAACTCCTTCTGAGGCAGGGATATCACCCGGCCGTCAACAGTGAGAAGCTGCTGGTCATGGTCAATGACAAACCGTTTCATCATACTTCTTCTTACCTGGGCATAGACACGGGCTGAAAGTTCCTTCAGGCTGTACGGCTTCGTAATATAGTCGTCTCCGCCTGCCATCAATCCCTTCACCTTATCCTCCTCATCGTCCATACAGCTCAGAAACAGGATCGGAGCCGATGTAAGGGCACGCACAGCCTGACATAAAGCGAAACCATCCATATCCGGCATAAGCACATCCAGCAGAATGCAGTCGTAACGATTCTGCCGGAGCATATCCAAAGCCTCCTCAGCACAGACAGCAGTGTCAACCTTATAGCCCTGGGCTTCCAGATATTTCCTGTTTGTGCGCTGGATGTCCGATTCATCGTCAACTGTCAAAAGGCAATAGGATTGTTCCATATCTCACCCCTCCTTTCTTTCTGAATATGAACAAATCTGTTCATATTCCCATAAACGACAACTGCGAATGGCAGCAGCCATTCGCAGAAATCATAAATTCATTATATTTCTTAGATTCCGGGTTGTCAATCAAAAACATTTATCTCCTCCACGTAACAGACAATGCCGGCTCACAACAGTTAAGGCCCATCTGAACTGCTGTCAAAACACCTGTGCATATACATTTTCAGTTTGCTTTTTTGCTCCATATTCGTTATACTTATCATTAAACTATATTACTTATTTTTATACCCTGTTGACCATGGTCAGTTCAACAGGTATAGAACACGTAACAGAAAAAGGAGCTGCAGAAAATGAACAGATTTTTCAACATGGATAATAAATTTTTCGTCTTTATGGGAAGGGTGGCGGATTTGATTATTTTGAACCTGCTTTGCCTGATTTGCTGTATTCCCATCGTCACTGCCGGTGCCTCCATCACCGCTATGTATTATGTAACCCTTAAGATGGCAAGGGACGAAGAGTCTTATATTGTGAGAAGCTTTTTCAAATCCTTCAAGGAGAATTTCAAGCAGGCTACCATCATTAACGTGATCATGCTGGCAACTGCAGTCATGCTGTTTTTGGACCTTAATATCGTAAATAACATGGAAGGTACAATGTACAAGGTTTTATTCTGTATATTCATCGCATTTACATTTTTGTATGCATTGCTGTTCTTATATATTTACCCTGTATTGTCCAAGTTTTACAATACAGTGAAGAACACTTTTGTCAACGCATTCCTGATGGCAATACGTCATCTGCCCTATACATTTTTAATGCTTGTTATCAGCTTGATACCTGTTGCAATTTTATTCATCCCAAGCTTCCAGGTGCAGTCCATTCTGATCATGCTCTTTATCCTTATGGGCTTCGCCACGGTAGCGTATTTTAACTCAAAATTCCTGGTTAAAATTTTTGACAATTACGTTCCTAAGGAAGAGGATGATTCTGATAAAGATGCACTTCCTGATTCCGGAGATACACCAGTATGATGCAATGGAACGGTAAACCTTACCATTCACTGGACTATATGCTGCGTCAGCGTTTTGGAGAAAAGGTCTACAAGGTTACGTTAAACGGAGGAATGTCCTGTCCTAACCGGGACGGCACCCTTGGACACAGAGGCTGCATTTTCTGCAGTGAGGGCGGCAGCGGAGACTTTGCTGCTGATGCTTCTCTTAGTATCTCCCAGCAGATAGAGTCACAGATTGCCCTGCTCTCGGAAAAACGGCCCATTCATAAGTATATTGCCTATTTTCAGGCATATACTAATACGTATGCACCTGTGGACTACCTAAGGAAAATTTTTACGGAAGCCCTCTCACATCCGCAGATTGCTGCATTGTCCATAGGCACCAGACCGGATTGTCTCGGTGATGAGGTTATAGACCTATTGTCAGAACTGAACAGGCAGAAGCCTGTGTGGGTAGAGCTTGGTCTTCAGACCATACATGAAACCACTGCAGAATATATCCGCCGCGGTTATCCCCTGATCACCTTTGAGACTGCAGTTCAGGCACTGCGCAGGGAGGGGATTGAGGTGATCGTGCATACCATTCTGGGGCTTCCCGGAGAGAACTGCAAAGATATTTTAGCTACCATGGAATATTTAAATACGAAAGACATTCAGGGAATCAAGCTTCAGCTGCTTCATGTACTTAGGGGCACTGATCTGGCCCTGGACTATGAAAAAGGTTCCTTCCGTGTTCTGGAACGGGATGAATATCTGGATTTAGTCATTCAATGTCTGGAACACCTTGATCCCGGGATTGTGATCCACCGTGTGACCGGTGATGGTCCCAAGGAACTTCTGACCGCCCCTGTATGGGCTGCCAGGAAGCGTGAAGTTTTAAATCTTCTCCATCATCGTATGAAAGAATATAAAAGCTTCCAGGGAAAGGCACTTATTCCTCACACCTGATTTTCTAAGGAGGTAGTAAATGGCAACACCATTCACTGTTTACAAATTAATTGTACTGTATATGCTTCAGAACTCAGAAGTCTCTCTTACCAATTCACAGATTTCTGAATTCATACTTGACCGGGAATATACAAATTACTTCCATCTCCAGCAGGCCTTGTCTGAGCTGGAGGAGTCAGACCTCATTGAGAAACAGACAGTTTCCAATACTTCCTATTACAAGATTACGGAAGACGGCAATACTACCCTGTCTTATTTTTCAGATGAAGTATCCCCTGAGATAAAAAAGGAAGTAAAAGAATACTTAAAAAAGAATGGCCGTCAAATGCAGCGGCGCATCCTCACACCGGCAGATTATTACACTACAGGACAGGATGGTTATGCTGTACGCTGCCGTCTGATCGAGCGGAATGTTTCTCTCATTGATCTGACCATGTCTGCCCCTAATCTGGAGGCCGCCAAATCCATGTGCCGGAACTGGTCCGACAAAAGCCAGGTGATCTATGAAAAAATAATGGAGGAGCTTTTATAAAGCTCCTCCATTTCTTAGCCGCATTTCTCCGTTATGCCTTCTCTTTTATGTGTTTCATATGTTCTTTTAAATTCTTCTCATATCCCATATCACTCAGTTCATAAAATCTCTCATTTATAATCTCCGAAGGAAGATACTGCTGCTGCACATAATGATTTGGATAATCATGGGCATACCGGTAACCAACCCCATGACCTAATTTTTCATGTCCTCCATAGTGAGCATCCTGGAGGTGGGAAGGAACGGTTGTCCTGGTGCGCTTCACAGACTGCATGGCAGCATCAATGGCCATGACGGCCGAGTTGCTCTTGGGCGCACATGCCATGTACGTCACTGCCTGGGACAAAATGATCTGAGACTCCGGCATTCCCACACGCTCCACCGCCTGGGCGGCTGCGGCCGCTACACATAATGCCTGGGGGTCAGCATTTCCAATATCCTCAGAGGCCAGTATCATGATACGCCTTGCAATAAATTTTACGTCTTCCCCTGCATAGAGCATCTTGGCAAGGTAATAGACTGCGGCATCAGGATCGGATCCCCGCATACTTTTAATAAAGGCAGAGATAATATCATAATGGTTATCGCCTTTTTTATCATAGCGCACCACCCGCTTCTGGATACACTCCGAAGCAACCTCGAGGGAGAGGTGGATTTTTCCATCCTCACTGCGCGGTGTGGTCAAAATCCCCAATTCCACTGCATTGAGGGCATTTCTCCCATCGCCGCCAGCCATATCTGCCAGAAATTCAAGGGCATCCTCCTCTATCACTGCATTATAATTCCCCATTCCCTTTTCACAGTCATTGACAGCACGGAGGATCAATTCCTTAATCTCACTCATCTCCAGCGCCTTCAGCTCAAAGATGATGGACCTGGACAGAAGAGCGCCGTTTACCTCGAAATAAGGATTTTCCGTGGTGGCACCGATCAGGATGATCGTGCCGTCCTCCACAAAGGGCAGAAGATAATCCTGCTGACCTTTATTAAAACGATGGATCTCATCTATGAACAGAATTGTCTTCTTCCCGTACATTCCAAGGTCATTCTGGGCCTGCTTCACCACCTCTTCCATGTCTTTCTTCCCTGCTATGGTAGCATTGATCTGGGTGAAATTAGCGCTTGTGGTATTGGCTATCACTTTTGCCAGAGTCGTCTTGCCGGTTCCGGGCGGTCCGTAGAAAATAACTGAGGTCAGCTTATCCGCTTTAATTGCCCGGTAGAGCAGCTTATCCTTCCCTACTATATGCCGTTGTCCAACCACTTCGTCTAATGTGGTTGGACGTAACCTGGAAGCCAGAGGCGACTCCCGGTCAAGGGTCTTTGATTTTGCATATTCAAATAAATCCATAATGGTTCACTCCCGTACATTTGTTCTTCCCATTATACCCTTTAACCCATGGATTTTCAACGGATGGAAGGGATTATTTTTAACTTTTGCAGTTATGAAATATAAAGGAATCGTTACGTCTTAAGCTGATCACGGAACCACCAATGTATCCACAGTAACGAAATCATACCCCTGTCCTGAGAGCAGATCCACGATCTGAAGGGCTGCCTCCACTGATGTCTGATACCCGTCATGCATAAGAATGATCGCCCCGTCTTCCACATTGCTCTCTACAATATTAAGGACAGAGCACACATTTTTGCTTTTCCAGTCCAATGTATCAATATCCCAGAATACAGGAAACATAGTTACTGTAAGCTCCAGATCCTTGCGCCAGGCACCGAAAGGGGGACGGAGATATACAGGATAGGTTCCGGTTATCTCATAAATTTCATTACTTGTCTTCTCAATCTCCTCCTTTGCCTTTGCCTCGGATATTTTGTTAAGCTGCACATGATTGTATGTGTGATTGCCGATAAGATGCCCCTCATCCTGTATGCGTTTTACAAGCTGTTCGTTGCCTACGATATTTTTCCCCATGAGAAAAAATGTGGCATGGATCCCTCTCTCTTTCAGGCCGTCCAGAAGCTGCGGTGTATACTTAGCACTCGGACCATCGTCGAAGGTCAATGCAACTTTAGGATGCTCTATGTTTTCCTCCATCAGCCGGATCATTCCCTTTCCTGCTATCACCTGGGCTGCTGTCATCCTCACTTCTTTTTTACCGAAAGCCGACGCTGCCAATGCTGCCGCCAGCATTACTGCAAAAATAATTTTCCCCTTTTTCATTTCCTGCTACCTGCCGGTTTCCTCTCAATAATATATGTGGGGAGGCCTCAAGAAAGAAGTATGGCGTTCCGGACCTGCATTCAGAACATTTATACACAGACCGTACCTTTTGGTCTTATTTTCTGCACACTAAAAAGGCAGGAAACTGATTTTCTGTCAGATTTCCTGCCCTCCATGTTCCGGACACATTTTTACAGATTAAAAAATATAGTACCCCCTTGATTCCCGCGGATTTCTCCGCACTGTATGTGCAGCAGAAATTATTTTTCCCGCAGTACCTTCAGCCTGTGTTCAATTTCCTCAATACACTTTTCATACCCAAGCTTGCTGCTGTCCAGGCATAGATCATAATTTGTGGCATCCGTCCACTCTCCACCTGTAAATCGGCGGTAATATTCAAACTTCCGCTTATCATCCTTCTGAAGGAATTTTTCTATTTCTTTCTCAGATTTACTAAGCTTCTTTGATGCCTCCTGCATACGGTAATCATGAGATGCATGAATAAATACGCTGAGCACGTTTGGGTAATCCTTGAGTATAAAGTTAGAGCAGCGGCCGATAATAACACAAGATTCTGTCTCTGCAAGATGCCGGATGACTTTGGCAGTATAATTGAACAGATTCTCATCCGAGGTAAATTCCTTGCTCTGAGGAGGAATCAATTCTCCCTTATAAATGCTTGTTTTTGCAAAAAGGGGCGGTTTTGCACTGCTGTATTCGTCCACACGGCCGAACAGTTTCTCGTGTATTCCGCTGTCCTCAGAAGCCATGCGGATAATATCCTTGTCATAGTAAGAAATTCCCAGGCGTTTTGACAACATCTCACCGATGGTCCGTCCGCCGCTGCCGTACTGCCTTGCAATGGTAATTACAAAGTTATCCATAATCTCCCTCCTATTCTCCAAGATACGCTTTCTGTACAGACTCATCATTTAACAGATCATCCGCATTGCCGTCCAGGATGATCTTTCCTGTCTCGAGGACATATCCCCTGTCTGCGATGGACAAAGCCTTCTTCGCATTCTGTTCCACAAGGAGTACTGTTGTGCCGCTTTCACTGACTTCCTTGATAATATCAAAAATCTCGTTTACAAAGATCGGTGACAACCCCATAGACGGCTCGTCCATAAGTATGATCCTGGGTTTGCTCATGAGTGCACGCCCCATTGCCAGCATCTGCTGCTCACCGCCGCTTAAGGTTCCTGCCATCTGGTTCTGACGTTCTTCCAGCCGCGGAAAACGTTTATACACTTTCCGGAGACTCTCCTCTATTTCCACTTTATCAGTTCTGGTAAATGCCCCCATCTTCAGATTCTGCAATACAGACATATTTGCGAACACACGGCGGCCTTCCGGCACGTGGGCCATACCCATGGTAACGATCTTATGAGGCGGGATCTTTGTGATATCCTGCCCGTCAAAATTGATCTGGCCTGTCTTTGCGCGGAGAAGCCCTGTTACCGTATGTAAGGTTGTGGTTTTACCGGCGCCATTTGCACCTATAAGGGCAATGACCTCCCCTTCATTCACCTCGAAGGAAACACCCTTCAATGCCTGGATCATTCCATAATAGACCTGTATGTCCTTTACTTCCAGTAATGCCATTTTGTCTCTCCTCCTATTCTCCAAGATATGCCTTGATAACCTCCGGGTTGTGCAGAACCTCTGAGGTCTCTCCCTGTGCCAGCACACGTCCGAAGTTAAGAACGGTAAGCTCTTCGCAGATTCCGGATACCAGTTTCATATCATGTTCAATGAGAAGGATGGTCATGTCAAATTTATCCCTCACAAAACGGATCGTATTCATAAGCTCCTCTGTCTCGTTGGGATTCATACCTGCCGCCGGCTCATCCAACAACAAGAGCTTTGGATTGGTTGCAAGGGCCCTGGCGATCTCCAGCTTCCTCTGCTTTCCATAAGGGAGATTGGAAGCCAGATAGTCAGCCTCTTTGTCCAGGTCAAATACCTTAAGGAGCTTCATTGCCTCCTCGTTCATATCTTTTTCCACTTTAAAATACTTGGGAAGACGGAAAATCCCTGTCAAAGTACCGTACTCATTTTTATTATGCAGTCCGGCCTTCACATTATCCAGAACCGACATCTGGGAAAAGAGCCTGATATTCTGAAAGGTTCTGGCAATTCCTGCTTTATTGATATCTATATTCTTCTTACCTGTAATATCCATACCGTCAAGCTTGATGATTCCTTCATCCGGCTTATATACTCCTGTGAGAAGATTAAATATTGTAGTCTTTCCGGCACCGTTTGGTCCGATCAGACCGTAAAGCTGTCCTTTTTCAATGGAGACATGGAATTCATCCACTGCATGCAGACCGCCAAATGATATACTTAAATGGTTTACTTCAAGCAATGCCATCTCTTATGCCTCCTTCTCTTTCTTCCCTCTGCCGAATAAACGCTTCAGGGAATACCGTTCTCTCATCTCGATCGCCTTCGGACTCCAGTTTAAAAGCATCATGACGATCAGTACGATCGCATACAGAAGCATACGGTAGTCATTCAGGCTTCGGAGAAGCTCCGGAAGCATTGTCAATACAACAGCGGCAATAATGGAACCCCTGATATTTCCAATTCCTCCTAAGACAACGAATACCAGGATCATGATGGACATATTATAACCAAAGTTCTTGGGAAGAGCAGTGAGTGTTGACAGATTATGTGCATAAAGCACACCGGCCACACCAGCCAGTCCGGCAGAAACAGCAAAGGCTTTTAATTTATATTTCGTCACATTGATACCGATAGATTCTGCAGCGATCCTGTTGTCACGGATTGCCATGATCGCACGTCCGTCACGGGAATTTATAAGATTCAGCACGATGAACAGTGTCACAAATATCAGTATAATACCTATGGTAAAGGTAGAAGCCTTGGGGGTTCCTGTAATTCCCATGGCCCCGCTGATGATCACTTTTCCTCCCGGTTCCATGCCAAGGGACATTACATCCTTCATGGAAAAATGGATACCGCTGCTGTCAATACCTACATAAAGAACATTCACAATATTCTTGATGATCTCACCGAAAGCCAGGGTCACGATGGCAAGGTAATCTCCTTTAAGCCGAAGCACAGGTATCCCGATCAAAAGGCCGAAAATCCCTGCGCACACAGCACCGATGATCAGTGCCAGGAAAAAACGGAGTCCCGCTGAGGATATACTTTCCATTGTCGCCTTTGAAAATGCGGCGCTTGTGAATGCCCCCACACACATAAACCCGGCGTGTCCCAGACTCAGTTCGCCTAAGATACCCACAGTTAGGTTCAGTGAGATCGCCAGTATAACGTATACGCATAAAGGCACAAGAAGTCCCTGCATAAGGTTTGACAGCAAATCTCCTGCTATCATTCCCTGTACAACCAGGTAACAGGCCAGGACTAAACCATATGTAATCAGATTGCTTTTTGTAGTTTTGCTCATTTTCTTCTTTTCCATATCTGTCACCTACACTTTCTCCTGAATATTTTTTCCTAGAATGCCTGTAGGTTTCAAAACCAAAACTACGATCAGGACAGCGAACACAATCGCATCTGCCATCTGAGATGAAATATAGGCCTTACCGAAAATTTCCAGAATACCAAGGAAAATACCGCCGATAAACGCACCGGGAATAGAACCGATCCCACCGAATACAGCCGCCACAAAAGCCTTGATACCGGGCATAGCGCCGGTGTAAGGAGTAAGGGAAGGATAGGCGGAACATAGAAGTACACCTGCTATCGCTGCCAGCGCAGAACCGATAGCAAAGGTAATGGAAATTGTACGGTTTACATTAATTCCCATAAGCTGTGCTGCCCCCTTATCCTCAGAAACAGCAAGCATGGCCTGTCCGGTTTTTGTCTTTTTAATAAACAGAATCAGACCTATCATGATCACAATACCGCTGAGGATCGTTACCATAGTCTCTCCTGTAATAACAAGAGCACCTCCTGCTAATTTCAGTGCAGGAACCTTGATAACTGAGGTAAATGATTTCGTATTGGCGCCGTAAATTAAAAGTGCCACATTCTGCAGCAGATAACTGACACCGATAGCCGTGATCAGAACTGCAAGAGGAGATGCCGCATTACGAAGCGGACGGTATGCCACACCCTCAATAACAATACCGAGAGTAGTACATACGATCACTGAAAGCAAAATTGCGATCAGAGGCGGCAGTCCCATGCCGCTGACACAGGAAAACACCACAAAGCTGCCCACCATAATTACGTCTCCATGAGCAAAATTCAGCATTTTAGCAATCCCGTATACCATGGTATAGCCAAGTGCAATGATCGCATACACACTTCCCAGGCTGACACCACTTATCAGATACGATAAAAAACTCATAGGAACATCCTTTCTTTCCAAACAAGGGCTGCCTGCGTGAATTCAGACAGCCCCAGTCATTTTCTATTATTTGTTCTTTTTAATTAATACTTCTTATCCACAGTCATATGGAAAACAGCAGCAATGATTATTCCATTGCAGTGTAAGCACCATCCTGGATCATAACAGCCTTAGGAGCTTTGGAAGGCTCGCCGTCTGCTGTCCAGGTGATTCCCTCACCGGTGATACCATCAAGAGTGATCTCAGTCATAGCTGTCTTAAGAGCTTCACACATATCAGAAACTTCCATATCAGCCTTCACATCAGCTTTTTCTGCTGCAGCCTTGATTGCATAAACAGCATCGTAGGCATCTGCTGCGAACTGGTTAGGAGTATCACCATATGCTTCTTCATATGCTTTAACGAAATTCTGTGTCTTCTCATCCTCTGCATCTGCTGCAAACGGTGTCAGAAGCATAAGACCTTCAGCAAGAGAAGTATCAAAGTTCTCAACATTCAGAATACCATCCATACCGTCACATCCGAAGAACTGGATATCCATTCCCATGCTGTTAGCCTGGGCAAGGATCAGAGAAGCCTCGGTGTAGTAGATCGGAAGGAAGATCAACTCTGCTCCGCCGTCTTTTGCTTTCTGAAGCTGTACGGAGAAGTCTGCTTTATTGTCAGCGGTAAAAGCTTCTGCAGCAACAATCTCAATCCCCTGGTTTCCGGCTTCTTCTGCAAACTTCTGATAAATTCCGGAAGAATATACATCAGAGCTGTCATAGATAACTGCTACCTTAGAAGCAAGTTTGTGCTCTCCTATGTACTGTGCAGAAGCAAGACCCTGGTTAGGATCAGAGAAGCAGACACGGAACACGTTAGGATTAACAACACACTCTACAGCAGAGCCTGAAGGTGTGAGCTGGAACATATTGTCAGCAGCTGTCTCATTTCCTACTGCCACACAGGGAGTGGAAGTTACAGTACCAACCAGGATATCCATATCCCAGTCTTTCAGTGTATTATAAGCATTTACAGATTTCTCTGCATCATTCTCATCGTCCTGGTAATTAAACTCAGCCTGATATCCGTTGATTCCGCCGGCTTCGTTCACTTCATTGATGGCAAGCTCAGTTGCATTCTTAACAGCCTGGCCGTAAATAGCAGCCCCTCCTGTGGTTGGTCCGATACCACCGATCTTAAATACCTCGTCAGCTGCATTTACAGATACAGGTGCTGCTAATGCAGATACTGCCATTGCCATAGCTGCGGTTACACTCAGTGCTTTTTTCCAATTCCTCATAATATTCTCCTCCTTGTTTTCATGAATTGTCAGAAGGTTTCGTTTTGGCGCTGTCCCATGTATGTATAGGTAAAAAGCCCGCTGGACTCCCAGCCGGCTTTGGCCTCCTACTGACTTTCTCTCACTAATACTTTAATGTTATGATTATAGCATCTTGCAATTTTGAATGCAAGTGGAAATTTATGAAAATTTAAGATTTATAAAATCAACCCTGACTTTAAGGGCATAGTATACAAAAAAGCCCGAGGGTTTCCCCCCGGACTTATCATGTACAAATACTCTGCTGATTAAGCAACTGCCTTCTTAGCAACCTCAGCCAGTGCTGCAAATCCCTCTGCATCGTTAACTGCAAGTTCTGCCAGCATCTTTCTGTTGATATCAACATTAGCTACCTTCAGGCCATGCATCAGTTTGCTGTAGGACAAGCCATTCATTCTTGCTGCAGCGTTGATACGTGCGATCCAAAGCTGTCTGAACTGACGTTTTTTCTGCTTTCTTCCGGCATAGGAGCTGGAAAGTGCTCTCATTACAGACTGTTTTGCTACTCTATACTGTTTGGAACGGGCTCCTCTGTAGCCCTTTGCCAATTTTAATGTACGGTTATGTCTTTTTTTTGCGTTTAAGCCGCCTTTAATTCTTGCCATTTCTTAATTTCCTCCTGTTCGTCTTCTCTATAATATCTTCTTATAAATATGGTAAAGCTTTTCTCATGTTCTTAACATTAGTAGAATCAACAACAGTAGATTTTCTCAGATTTCTCTTTCTCTTCTGAGATTTCTTGGTTAAGATATGGCTCTTATAAGCTTTATTTCTCACTAATTTTCCTGTACCTGTTTTTTTGAAGCGTTTTGCTGCTGCTCTACAAGTTTTAATTTTTGGCATTGTAATTTCCTCCTTAATCTTCGTAGGTGTAATTATATTAATTACATATATTTTAACGTTTTTCAGTTAAAAACATAGTCATGCTTCTGCCCTCAACCTTTGGAGCCTTCTCCACAGTTGCAATATCTGCCAGATTCGCTGCAAAGTCGTCAAGAACATGCCTGCTTGCTCCCATATGAGCCATTTCTCTTCCGCGGAAACGTAAGGTAACCTTTACCCTGTCGCCCTTTGAAAGGAACTTTCTGGCTGCATTTACTTTCGTGTTCAAGTCATTAGTATCAATGTTTGGAGAAAGACGCACTTCTTTGACATCGATGGTTTTCTGCTTCTTCTTGGCTTCTTTTTCTTTTCTGGCCAGCTCGTAGCGGTATTTTCCGTAATCGATAATCTTACATACCGGCGGCTTTGCCTGAGGCGCAATTTTAACTAAATCAAGCCCTGCCTCCTGAGCTTTGAGCATTGCATCTTTTGCGGACATAACTCCAAGCTGTGCTCCATCCGCTCCGACTAAGCGTACCTCTTTGTCTCTGATCTGTTCATTAATCATTAAATTGCTAATAGTAGTGCACCTCCATAAATGATAGATAAATGATGACTTTCCGTCACTCTCTTTAGATCCCCGTACGGCATTATATTTACCGCATCCTGTCCATAAAAAAAAGTGCGGACAGATATCCACACTCTATTACACCCACTGACACAATATGCCTGCGGAACTGTGCAATATTAACCCAAGTCGCCTGTCTGCGCTAAGGTGAGAGCGGAACTCTGCTTTCTTTTCTTCACGTACTGTTATAAGATAACATGAGAACCACAGAAAGTCAAGAAATAATTTTGTTTTTTGATTACATTATTCATTGTGAAAATACAAAAATCCACTGTTTGACTCACTATACACTGCGTGATAAAATATATATAATAAGTACAATTTTAATGTTAGCCCTCACATTGACTGATCACCAGGAAAGAAGATTTGTATGATGAATATAATTATTGTGGAAGATTGCGAAAAAGACTTGACTACTTTAATCACATATATAAATAAGTTTTTTCATACTGAAAACCAAGACTGCGGGATTTCCCATTTTTCTTCAACAGATGACTTTCTTGATGCAGGAGATTTTTCAGTGGCAGATGCCATTTTCCTGGACATTTTCATCGGGGACGGCAACGGTCTTGATGTGGCCCGTATACTCCGGAAAAACGGATACCAGGGAGTGATCGTCTTCTGCACGGTCACTTCCCAATATGCACTGGAGGGATATGATGTAAAAGCCTTCGGTTATATCATCAAGCCATATACCTATGAGAGGATAGCCGAGCTGCTCAGTGATATTGTAAACAAAACCGAAAAAGAACCGCCCAGCATCTGTATAAAAGAAAACAGATGCTGGTATAAGCTTTCCCTGCCCCAGATACTCTATGCAGAAAATCATGCTAATTATATCTCCATATGTACGGAGGAACGGATCTACTCCACCCGTATGACCTTCCGGGAAATAGAGGCTCTGTTAGAAGGGCACCGTGGTTTTATCCGATGCAACAGAGGAACCATCGTCAACCTGTCCTATGCCGCTAAGGTAGACAGCCGGAACATCACCCTCAGGTCACTGAACAGCGGCAATATATACTACATGCCCATCAGCCGCCGTTACATGGCTCAGGTAAATGAACAGTATGTAAATTTCATTTTCAAAGAATTGGAAAATTAAAGCTATGATCGATCTCAACATATTCTGGCATGCCTTTCAGCTCCTGGTATTTCTGGGACTTAGTATGGTGTTTTTACTGAAGGTATTCGGCGGCAGCTTAAGTGTAAGCAAAAAAGTTTTCTGGATCAGGCTGTGCGTCCACTTTATATTGATCACCCTGATCGTATGCATTACCTTCACTGAAATATCACCATATCCCAATAAAAAAGCCGGCGCCTTACTGATTTTGCTTTTTACGATAATATTCTATAAAACTGTCACGCAGAAAAAAATAATTTTTCTGCTCTTTGTGCTGTTCGTATTGCTGAATGTACAGATGAATTCTTTTTTCCTGGCAAACGCCACTCTCAGATTTCACCATTTCCCAGAATTTATTGCCTATGAATACAGTAACCTCCTGCTTGCGGCAACTCTGTATTGTATCCTCATCTTTCTGGTCGTTTACCTTTCTCTGTCTGGCTATTATAAAAGAATTGTAGAGGAAAACATTATAATGAAACATACGGAATTCCTCTTCTGTCTTCCGGCCTTATTTTTTGTCACGATTTCCGTTCTTGTAAACAGTCTCTATGAAAGCGCCTCAGATATAGATAAAGAACTCTTTCTCCCCCTAATCCTTCTGAATATTTTCGCTTTGGCTTCGTATTACGTGACTCTTAGATCCATTGTGGACAACTATGATGCATCTCTGGAACGGGAACAGCTTACAATAGCCCAGAATCAGCTCAGTCTCTGGGAAACCCAATATAAGGGTCTTCAGAACAAAATTGATTCCGATGCCCGGGTGCGCCACGACTGGCGGCAGCACATTATCACAATTATGGGCTATGTGCAAAACAAGGATATGACAGGGCTTGAAGAGTACCTTTCTGAATATAAAGAGAAATATTTACTTCCGGACACCACTTCGGTATGTGATATCCTTCCCCTTAATATGCTGTTCCAGTATTACAAGAGAAAAGCAGAAGAGACTGATGTCAGACTGTTGATCACTCCTGTCCGCTTTGACAAATGTTGGATCCCTGTAACAGATTTAGCTGTCCTCTTCGGAAATCTTCTGGAAAATGCCCTGGAAGCCTGCGGTAAACTGCCGGACGGCCCCAGGTATATCCATCTCAGGATCCTAAGAACGGCTGACCGCATAAGCCTTTTATGCGAAAACACATACGACGGAACTGTGAGCCGTTTCACGGATAGAATGATGTCAGAAAAAAAGAACGGGGGCATTGGAATTTTATCGATTGAAGGTATTGTAGAAAAATATGGAGGACGTATGAAAATCTGCTCAGAGGGACAGATATTTAAACTATATGCCTTTCTGCAAGATAATCCCTAAAACAAACCAATTTGTACCAGAAAAAATCAAAATCTGCCTTGTCATGTTAAAATTCACAGTAAACACTTTTAAATACCATGAAAGTCCCGGACAGCAGCCGTGAGACGGCGAAATCCACTTTCATGACTGGTGGTGTCTGTGTCAGCAGACATGTCCGTTTGAAAGGCAGGTATCTATGAACATTAAAAAGGAAGGTAAACACTTAATCAAACTTTCAGCCGATTTTCTATTGTTTTTTTCATTGCTGTATTTAATATTATGCATTGCTTCTGTATTTTTCGGAATTAAAGGACCGGCTGCGGTATATGAATCCCATAGTCCATCCGTATCCGCTCTTTCCTATGGCCTGTCGTCACTTTCTTTGATTGCTTCATTTTTAGGTCTGGAATCTGTGAATGAAATAATCTCTCTGAAATATTATCGGATAGCAGGCTCCTTGCTCTTTATTTTGAATCTTACTGCACTGATGTGCTTTCTTATTAAAATACATACCATCGACCTGTTTGCACTGGTTTCATTGATCTGCGGCACTGTATACATAATAGGTTCCTATATCGGGTAGGAGGTAGATAATTATTTTATCTACCGACCTCCCACACCACCTA
>JAUNHC010000004.1 GCA_030524175.1 Eubacteriales bacterium | reverse complement strand
CCGCCGCCGTTTCCGGGATCGTAATTTCCTCCGCCGTCATATCCGGGATCATAATCTCCTCCGCCGGAATTACCGTCACCGTTGTCATTACCGCTCCAGGTAAAGGAATCGTTATTGTCTTGTTCCTCAGTTGTGACAGGTGCTTCTTCCAAAAGCACTTCATCTCCGCCTACAATTTCTATAATCTTCTGGCTTCTCTCCACAATCTGCTGGGTTGGTGTATAGTTTTGTTCACCGTAAAGGAATTTATGCACCTCAACAACATTTGATTCCAGGGTAGTGGGCACAATAATACTTCCCTTGATATTTGAGAATTTGTACTGCTGCGGGAAACCTGTAGTGTCGTCCACGCTATACCCGATAAGAGTAGGCAGCATCTCCAGTATCTCAGTCTTATTGAGCGAGGTTGTCACCATGGGGAAAACCTGATCCATAATGTTGAAAATAGTGGTGATCCCAGCCTTTTTAGCCTTGTCCACGATCATCTGGATCACTCGCCTCTGACGTTCTGTACGTCCCATATCCAGGCTGGCTGTATAACGGATACGGCAGTAAGAAGTAGCCTGTACACCGTTAAGGTGATAAGTTCCGATGATCGCCTCCTGGTCTTCAGGAGCCGGTTCCGGCTTCTCTATAGGGGTATAGCTCTTCCCTGTCTCTTCTGATGTCTCTACACAGTAATTATTCATATGCTCAATCTCAGCATAAGACATAGGGATATCTAACCCGCCCAATTCATCAATAACAGTGGTCAGCGCATTGAAATCCACTGTGGCATAGGCATCTATATTTAAATCCAGGTTGGTATTCAGCATGGTGATGGCCTGCTCCGGACCGCCGTATGCATAGGCTGCATTAGCCTTGGAGTAGGTGTCATCCCCAATATATAAAAGCGTGTCCCTGTAAATGGAAACCAGCTTCACATCCTTTGTGTCATTGTTAACGCTTGCAACGATAATAGTATCGCTGTTCTCTCCGCCTAATTCTGAATTCTTATCTCTGTGGTCAATGCCAAAAAGGGCATATGTCTTATACCCAGTCATTTTCGGTGCTTCCGGATTAATTTCAATGCTTGTCTGATCCAACACCGGTGTTTCAATCTTGTCCAGCTTAGTCACGATCTGGCCGTAGACATACAGCCCGCCGATGAACAAAAGTAAGACAACAATTTCAAGGACAAATAAAACTTTTCTCTTTTTTCCTGGTCTTGCCATGTTTCTTCCCCTTATCTTAATACGCGTTCTTGTTAATGAAACCTTTGAATATTGTCAGCAGCAATATTTTGATATCAAATCCTATGGTCCAATTCTCAATGTAGTACAAATCGCATTCAATGCGCTTCCTGATAGAGGTATCCCCCCGGTATCCGTTCACCTGGGCCCAGCCGGTCAGTCCCGGACGAACCTGGTGTTTCACCATATACCTTGGTATTTCCTCACGGAACTTCTCCACAAAGAACGGCCTCTCCGGCCTTGGTCCCACAAGACTCATATCTCCCTTTAGTATATTAAACAGCTGAGGCAGTTCATCAATGCTGGTCCGCCGCATAAATCTGCCGACTCCTGTCACTCTTGGGTCATTCTTAACTGTCCAGGCTTTCTTCTCCTCACTTTCTGGCTGTATTTCCATGGAGCGGAACTTGTACATCCAGAAATTCTTATTGCGTAAACCTACCCGTTCCTGCTTGTAGATCAAGGGACCCGGGGAGGTCAGCTTAATGAGGATGCACATGAGAATCATAACAGGTGAAGAAACGATTATGGCCAGTATGGAGCCAACCACATCCATCACCCGCTTCACCATTGCATTAAATGTATTACTCAGAGGCACATACCGGATATTTATGACCGGCAGGCCTAAGATATCTTCTGTATAGGGCTTTGTGGGAATAATATTATTATAATCCGGAATAAATTTTGTGTGTACTCCTGACTTTTCACAAAGCGCCACAATCTCCTCCAGGCGGTAATACTCACTTAAGCCCAGTGTAATAGCAATCTCATCCAGTCTGTTGGCAGGCAGGATAACCATAAGGTTTGCAATCCTTCCAATTACCTTCACTCCTTTATACACAGTTCCTGCTGGTACATTGTCATCCAGGATTCCCCGGACAACATATCCCCACTGAGGGTTCTGTACAATACGGTCAACATATTCCTCCGCAGCACGGCTGTATCCCACCAGAACTATCTGCTTCTGGTTCATCCCCCTTTTGCGCATATCCCGCAGGAGGTAAAAGACAAGCATACGTGCTCCCCAATCCAGAAAAATGTTAAAAAAGCAGAACATATAGAGCGTTGCACGGGAATAATGCAATTCACCAAGGTTATAATAAACGAACATGATGATCACAAGCCCCAGCGCATTTGCCTTCACAATATTAGAAAGTACAAGACGGCGCCCCTGCATCCGCATAGGAGTATATAAAGTAAATGCCTGATATAAAATCCAATAGCCTGGTATGATAAAAACCAGGACAAACATATATTGCCCGAAAGATTTCGCCCAGCTTGCCGAGTCGGCAAAAGGCCCCACAAATCGTATCGCCAAGGCACAAACATAGGATATTGCCATTACAAATGCATCAATCAGCATATGGAGACGACTGAAATTTTTTTGGTTATCCTTAAACAATCTCTGCCACCTCAATCCATTTCATTGCTTTTATATTATAATAGATAGCCTGCAAAAGCAATAAAATCTTAAACTATATTTTATGAAATTTTTATGAAAAAGCCTATTTTATGCAAAAAACCGGCGGAACATATTTGCCCACAGTTCTGTCTGTATCTTCAGATAATGGTGGATATGGACAAAGGAAAAAGGTACTTTTCTTCCTTTTTTGCTGATCTGAAAGCCGTTTTTGATCCCAGCCAGATACTCACGTCCAAATCCTTTCATGGAAAAAAACAGGATTTTTATCCCAAAACCCACAAGCAGAAAAGGAAGGTTCAGCAATAGCTGAAGGACCGGCATATTTTTGTAAATAAGGTAAACATTATTCCTGGAGGAATAGCGCGTTTTGAACTGATTGTATCTGGAACCGCTTGTCCCGCTGCCCACGTGATAGACTACAGCTTTGGGGGCATACCAGTTCTGATAACCGTAGATACGTGCCCGGTATCCCACATCCATATCCTCCAGATAGGCGAAATGTTCCTCATCGAAATATCCTATTTTATCAAAAATTTTCTTTCTGTAAATAGCAGCCCCTGCACAGGATGCAAAAATTTTCTCTTCTTTTTCATAAGAATAAACATCCTTGCCCTTGCCCCGGGCATAGGCCCAGCCAAGAGCGGAATAATAATTTCCTGCATCGTCCAGCTTCTCCCTGTCATGGAACTGTACCATTTTCGCAGCACAGGAAAAGGCCTTCTTATGTCTGTGGATAGCCGCTGTCATCTCATCCAGGAAATTCGCATCCACCTCTGTGTCATTGTTGAGAAGAAGGACATAAGGCGCCCTGGCCATACGTATCCCTTCATTCACCGCCTTACAGAAGCCGAAGTTTTCCGGCAGTTCAATAATATGCACCCAGGAATAATTGGAAGCCACAAACGCACTGCTTCCGTCAGAGGAACCATTATCCACCATTATGACCTCGAAATTCTTACATGTCTGGCGCTCCAGGCTTGACAGGACACCGTCCAGATAGGCGATTCCGTTAAAATTAGGGATTATGACTGATACTTCCTGCATTTTTTCTCCTTGTCGTCCTTCTTTCCCATTCCCGGCAAAGGACGCAGGGAATAATTCCATTTTGTCAGGGAAAGATTTTTATTATAATAAGGGTCTCCGTTTTTGAGAATATCCAGCCAGTGACAGCGCATATACTCGATCTCTGTCTGGAAACGGCGCACCTTTTCTTTGTTGTCCTCTGCTCCCCTGGATTTTGACTCCATGTGGAAGAGCTGGGCATAGGGGTCATAGACCACCAGATATCCTGCTTTGCTTACCTTCAGGCAAAGGTCTACATCATTAAAAGCAACCGACAGCTCCTCCGTAAACCCGCCTGCTTGTTCAAAGACATCACGCTTCATCATCATACAGGCTGCTGTCACCGCGCTCATATCCTGGAGAAGCGATGCCTTGTGAAGATATCCTGTACGGTTGGCGTGCATGTCCACAAACATATGCCCGGCGATCCCGCCCATTCCTACTACACAGCCGGCATGCTGGATGGTATTGTCCGGGTAGATCAGCTTCACGCCAACGGCACCTACCTCTTTGCGCTGGCAGACCCCAAGCATTTCAGACATCCACTCAGGAGTGATGACCGTCACATCGTTATTCAGGAATAAAAGGTATTCCCCCTTTGCATGGGCGGCACCGAAATTATTGATGGCGGAATAGTTAAATTCTTTTTTCCACCGCAGGAGATGGATCCCCGGATCTTTTGACAGTTCCTTATAGTAATGAAATATCTCATCCGTAGTGCTGTTGTTCTCCACAATGATGATCTCGTAATTTTTATAAGTTGTATTTTTCCTTACAGAATCCAGACAGGCCTGCAAAGCCTCCTTCTCATCCTTATTAGGAATAATAATGGAGACTAACGGCTCGCCCTGCACGGGATAGCTTACGCGGTAAAATCCTAAATCGGACGTGTGGCTTACCACCCCTTCTGTCCCTGTTCTTTTAAGGTGTTCTGCAATAGCACGCTTTCCAGCCTCAAATGCATACATCTTACTTGCAGGGTTATCTGCGGTGGATGCCTTATGGGTGCGCCAATGATACAGGATTTCCGGTACATGGACTACCTTTTCCGCCTGTTCCACACAGCGGAAAATAAAATCATAATCCTGGGCTCCGTCAAACTCTCTGCGGAATCCTCCCGTCTTCTCAACAATAGAACGTCTCACCACAAAAAAATGGCAGATATAATTATTGGAACGCAAAAGATCCAGGTTAAAATCCGGTTTTAAATGAGGCTGGAAATGCTCATCCAGTGACGTTGTAACCTTGTCCTCATCTGTGTACACTACATCGGCTGCCGGCTCTCTTTCCAGTGCCCTGGCAACCTCATAAAGGGCATTAGGCGCCAGGAGATCATCATGGTCCAAAAGGCCTGTAAACTCCCCTTCTGCCATGGCGAAGGCAGCATTGGTATTCTCAGCGATCCCCAGATTCTCCGTCAGATCCCGGTACCGGACCCGGCGGTCTCTTTTGGCATAAGAAGAAAGAACCTGCCTCATATCTTCATCCTCAGGGCTCCCGTTGGCAATACACAGCTCCCAGTTCGTATATGTCTGGGCCAGAAGAGAGTCTATCATCTGACATAAAAAAAGCCTGGGCGTTTTATACGCCGGCACTACCACACTGATCAGGGGCGCATAGGCAAACTTCCCTTTTCTCTGTTTTTCCAGTGTCTCTTCATCTGGCTTATATGCCTCATACCAAGGCCCGTAGGGAACCTCTTCCGGCTCAAACCTCTCATGAAGCCGGATCCAGAACTCCTTCGGCCCATAATGCTTCAGATAACGGAAGCCCTTCTGGACAGTGTAGGGAGACAATTTTTTAAACATCCTGGCCCATTGGATTTTCCCCGCCGGGTTATTATTTTTACTCATGTAATTTCAACCTCTGATTCTTCCATTTCCGCCGTCAGCGGAAAATTTATGAATTTATTTTAACATTGTACTATATTTTTTGCAAGAAATGGAACGAATGTGTTATACTATCTTTACCGGACTGTTGATCAAAACAGTCCTTACACTCTTACACTATGAATATTTACCAAAACAGGAGCAAGTATTTACTATGAGAAAAAGAAGATTGACCGCAGGACTGCTGGCGCTTGGAATTTCTGCCTCACTGATTTTCCACACCCCGGTATTTGCTGCTGAGGAAACTCAAGATACAGAAACACAGACAGAAGCGTCTGGGGAGGGTGGTTCCTCCATCACTACAAATGCCATCCCCGGCTGGCCTCAGGGTCCTGATATCACCTCCACCGCAGCTATTGTTATGGAGGATTCCACCAATACCATTCTTTATGCAAAGAATATGGACCAGCCGCTCTATCCTGCCAGTGCAGTAAAAATAATGACTATCCTTCTGGCCCTGGAGAATGCCAATCCGGAGGATCAGGTGGTAATGACAGCCACTGGCGTGTCAGGCGTCACAGACGGCGGTGCCAATATTTCCGCACAGCTTGACGAAACCTTTTCCGTAGAACAATGCCTCTATGCTATTATGCTTCAGTCAGCCAATGATATCGCCCTGCAGGTGGCAGAGCATATCGGCGGTTCCGTGGAAGCTTTTGTGGAGAAAATGAACTCCCGCGCACAGGAGCTTGGATGCACCAACACCGTTTTCACCAACCCAACCGGACTGCCGGACGAAAACCAGCACATCACAGCCCACGATATGGCCTTGATCATGAAAGCTGCAATGAGTAATGAGACCTTCCGTAAGATTGCAGCCACCACTTCATATACCATCCCGGCGACTAATGTTTCCGGAGGTGAACGTGTACTGACTAATAATTTCACAATGATCAACAATGCAAGCGATGCCTATTACCAGGGATGCCTTGGCGGGAAGGAAGGATACACAGAAGCTTCCGGAAGCACTCTCGTATGTGCTGCAGAGCGTAACGGCGTCACTTTGATCAGCGTTGTACTGCAAGGTGCCTCCGGCCAGACAGATGACGAGGCTATCACAACTCTTGACTACGGCTTCAATAATTTCCAGAAACTGACTCTTGGAGATGATGATTTCAGTCTCCTGTCAGGAGGAACCGTGATGGTACCGGCCGGATCAGGGGGCGACAGCCTTACCACAGAGGATACTGAAGATAACGGCCAGATCCTCCGCCAGTATCTCTTCGGAGGAACTCCGGTGGGAACTGCAGTCCTGGAGAATGTACAGAAACAGGATAACACAGCTGTAGTCAACGGCGAAGCCAACATGAAGGCAGCTCAGGATTTCTCCGCATCCAGAACGAATATGCCCTATTATCTTATCGGCGCGGCAGGTATTGTCATTTTCCTTCTGCTGCTCTTTGCCATGGTGAAGGTTGTGAAATCCTGAAATATTGTTCCTGGAAAGTCCAGTAATAAACAGTAAAGCACATCGTATAAGAGGTTACAAGATGCATCTGCCTCTTATATGACGTGCTTTTATTTTTATGATTTTCCTGTCTTTTTCCTTTTATGTCTGTATAATTGCCATACAGCGAAGATCAGCCAGAAGACACAGCTTAGCCATATCCCTTCTTTAAGCAGAGGTGCCCGGAAAGTCAGGACCAGATCATGGTCACCTTCCTGTACACGGCAGGAAAGAAATCCCAGATTTCCTTTTATCAGCTCTGTTTCCTCACCGTCAACCGTAAGGCTCCATCCGTCCTCAAAGGGGATAAGGAACATCACGTATCCGTCTTCCGCCGCCTCAATCCTTCCTGTCACCAGAGAATCCTTAACAGGCGCATCCAAGGTCACCGCAGACGCCTTCTGCTGTCCGCCATCCTCTTTTAATTTTCTCACAGCCTCCATATCCGGGACTTCACTTCCGCCCTCCAGTGCGATCACTGAATTCAAAAGCTCCTCACGGCTCTCCTTGGTGCATAGATTCCTGAAGGATTTTTCTGAAATCCCTGTGTTATAAAATTTAGCTGTATTGGATTCCAGCACATTTTCATAGAGATAAATCCCTCCGAACTGCTTCACCATTCTGTACTTAGAAGGATCCAGCTCTTTATTCCCGGAAATAAGATACCTTACTCCTGTAAACGCAGCAAACCAGTTATCCTCCCCATTATCCCAGAAGGCGTAATGATTATGGTCTTTATAATATAACTCCGGATAGCACACATCCACAAAATCTTTCATATTTTTATTCATGACAGAATTATATGTACTGATCCCCCGGTATCCCTGGGCAAGAGAGTCCATGGCGAAAGTGGCAGACATAAAGTCCTTCTCCACACGATAAAATTCCTTATCGTTTTCTCTCAGATATGCAAGGGCGTCCTGCAGATCCTGGCGGTAAAGTTCTCTGAAATACGTTTGAGGGATGATAAGAGAGGCTCTTGCTGTCTCCTCACTGTCCAGAGAAGTGCTTTCCTCCTTATATTTCTCCAACTGTTCCCCCATTTCTTCCAAAGGAGTATCCCGTTTGCGCAGTGTGATCCTGTCTTCATAGCCAGTTCCACTCTCGGAGATCACATTGACTACCATCACTGCAGCCATGATCCCCAGCAAGGCTTTCCGGGAATGGGTGGATTTCAGCACCATCATTGCCCCAAGGCAAAGAACGGCAATCTCACCTGTCACAGCAAGCACAACGGCATTTGTGCGGTATTCACTAAAAACACTCTGGTCATATCCCAGATGCGCAACCTTGTTCTGTGCTAAGAAAACAATTAACAGAGCAAGCCAGCATATCCTGCCGCCCGTCCTCAAATAGTCCCACATCCAGGCTGTGACCAGGAGAAAAAAGGGAATCAGGACAAAGGTATACCTGTTGGTGGGAATGTTAAATGCATTAAATACTGAACCGCCCAAGGGTAACAGAACCGTTAACGCCATGAGAGCAGCCGCAGCATACACTGCTGTTTTTGTTCTCCTGGGCGCCTTGACCTTACGAAAAACAATGAGAAACTGTACATTCAGCATCACTGACATTGCAGAACAGAAAAATATAGGATCCTCATAATAATTCCATAATGTCTCGAATTTTCCGTCCCCGAGACTATGTACTGTCTGGAGATTTGTGGAAAACAATCTCATAAGTACCGATTCATAAAATTCTCCCGGATAAAGGGTGAGATATTGTTTCAGATATCCCAGAACTCCCCCGCTTCCTCCGTCCATACGGGCAGAAACATTGAGAAGCACACTGGCCATAGGGAGAAAAACAGCAAAGCTCATTCCCAGGCCCAGGAGTATCTGAGCACAGCCTCCCAAGAACCGGCGTACTCTTTCCTTACCTGACAGTCCCTCCAGCATCAGCACACGGAACAGCAGATAAATCCCAATCCCTGCCAGGCTCATATAGGTGAAATAAACGCTGTAAATCCCGCTCAAAAACACAATGACAGGAAACCATCCCCGCCCCTTCTCCCGGCGCACCAGCTTCTCACAGAACAAGAGCATAAGGGGAAAGTATATTGTCACCATACCAAACTGATAATGCTGGCCCCATATCATCAGATACCCGTTAAGCCCATAAGCAAAGGCCGCAAGGAACTTAGCCTGGGTGCTGAAGGAAAACAGAGACAAAAAACGGTAAAATACCCATCCTGCGATCAATATCTTCAATATCTGCAGCCACACCAGATAAATAAGCATATGTGCAGGTCCTAAAAATACACCTAAAAGGCAAAGCAGGATAATAGAGGGATCGAACAAGTTCAGATTAAACATATTTGTGCCGAAACCATTTGTAAAATCCCACAGGGAAAAAGTTCCCTCTCTCAAATGATTTACAATTCCTGCGTAATGCATGGTATATAGCTGCCATGTATCCTCTCCGATGTCATTAAAGACCATTATTTCATTGCCGAAGATATAATTGCGGAAGATGAACAGACAGCTGAAAAACAGGGCTCCCAGGAGAAGAATCTGTGTCTTCTTCTCCTTACCCATATGGAAATCCTTGAATCCTGATTTTATCTTTGTCATAACAGCCAGCCTTTCCTGCAGATCAAATCCCATAATTTGCTGCCGGTCACATGATCTCCTTCAAATACCGGGAAAGAGCATCCTGCCAGGAGGGCAGGCGTGTGAAGCCCATTTCATCCAGCTTATCCTTATTCATCCGGCTGTTATGAGGCCGTTTCGCCTTTGCCGGATATTCCTCGCTGCTTACAGGAACCACCTTCACGTCTTTTCCGGCCTGGCGGAAAATCTCCTGGGCAAATTCATACCAAGAGCAAAGCCCTTCATTTGTGGCATGATATCTGCCGTATTTATCTGACTCCAGCATATCCACAAGGAGCCGGGCCAGGTCATAGGTGTAAGTAGGAGAACCAATCTGGTCGTTCACAACTGTGATCGTATCATGGTTTTCGCTTAACTTCAGCATAGTCTTGATGAAATTCTTACCGTTGACTCCAAATACCCAGGCAATGCGCACAATAAAGTATTTGTCCAGATACTTTTCAATGGCCAGCTCCCCTTCGTATTTTGTCTGTCCGTAAACATTAAGAGGATGGCGCTCATCATCCGGCTCCCAGGGTCTTGTCCCTTCTCCGTCAAACACATAGTCTGTACTCAGGTAGACCATAGGGAGATCTAGTTCCTTACACATTTTAGCAATATTCTCAGTTCCAAGGGCATTCACCTTGCGGCAAAGCTCCACCTGATCCTCCGCCGCGTCAACTGCTGTCCAGGCAGCGCAGTGCATCACCTTATCAACACCGGCCATGCGCATTACACGTTCTACGGCAGCGCTGTCGGTGATGTCCATCTCTTCCACATCCACTCCAACACCCTCGTAGCCTCTTTTTGCCAGTTCATTCATCACGTCATGGCCTAACTGGCCCTTAACTCCTGTTACTAATACTTTCATAAGCAACCTCCCGTTTCCGCCCGGATATCCCGGGCAATTCTGTCTTCACAGCCATGGTGTCTGACGGTGACTGCCGCCTCCGTCCTTATATATCACAGCCGTTTCAGAGAAAAGTCCTGGCTTTTCAATGTCAGGTTTGGATTATAATATGGGTCGGGTTTGCTGAATATATCAGGCCAATGTGCCTCAAGAGTTGCAATCTCTTTTGCAAACCGCTCCCTCTTCTCCGGTGTATCCTCAAGTCCCCTGGACTTTGATTCATAATGATACAGTTCCGCATAAGGGTTATATACAACAAGATAGCCTGCTGCCCTCACCTTCAGGCAGAAGTCGATATCATTAAATGCCACTGCCAGATCAGAACTTAAACCTCCTGCCTTGTCAAAAGCTTCTTTTTTCACCATCATGCAGGCAGCTGTCACTGCGCTGTAATTCTGCGGGCAGATGATCCTGTGGCAGTATCCTGTATTTCCTCTTGGCTGCTGAACAAAGCAATGTCCTGCAATACCGCCGAATCCCAGCACAACACCTGCGTGCTGTACTGTGTCGTCCTCATAGTAGAGTCTGGCTCCCACGATTCCCACATCAGGCCGCATACAATAACCAAGAAGCTCTTCTATCCAGTCATTGTTGATCACCTCTGTGTCATTATTCAAAAGCAGAAAATATTCTCCTTTTGCATAGGAGGCGCCGAAATTATTGATGTCCGAATAATTAAAGGGCCCGTCCCAATACACAGTATGCACCCTGGGATTCTCTTTCTCCAGCTTTTTATAGTAGTCAAAGGTCCGTTCCTCCGTGCTGTTATTCTCCACGATAATGTACTCGTAATTCTTATATGTGGAACGTTCATCAATGGAAGAAATACACCTTTCCAAATCTTCAATATGGTCCTTGTTTGGTATGATGATAGATACCAGAGGATCATGATCTCTCACATATCTGGTCCTGTACAGCCCCAGATATTCTCCTTTATATACCTCTGCCTTCACACCGATCCGGTCAAAATGAGCCTGCACCGCCCTCTGCCCTGCATCAAAGGCATACATCTTGCTCTCCGGATTCTCAGCAGTGGAATCCTCGTGGCTCCGCCAATGATATAAGATCATAGGAATATGGCAGATATGCTCTGTGGCTTCCACACAGCGGAAAATAAAATCATAATCCTGGGCGCCGTCAAATTCCGGCCGCAGCATTCCCACCTTGTCCACCAGTTCCTTTTTTGCCACAAAGAGATGGCAGATATAATTTACCGTACAAAGCAAGTCCAGATTAAAATCCGGCTTAAAATGGGGCAGGAAAAACTTATTCCCCTTGATGGACATTTTATCCTCATCTGAATAGAGAACTTCAATGTCCGGGTCTTCATTGACGGCTTTGACACAGGCGAACAATGCATGGGCGGTAAGCACATCATCATGGTCTGCAAAAGCAATGTAATCTCCGGAAGCAATCTCTATTGCCGCGTTGGTATTCTCTGCGATCCGCAGACTCTCCTGATGGAAAACCACCTTGATCCGCTCATCCTCAGAAGCATATTTCTCCAGAATACTTCTGATGGGGGAGTCTGCACCGCTGCCATCAGAGAGACACAGCTCCCAGTTTGTGTAGGTCTGGGCTTTTACAGAATCCACAAGCTGGCTAAGGTAATCCTCTCTTGTCTTATAGAGAGGAACTACAATGCTGATTTTGGGATTTATTTTAAATACTGTCTTTCTCTGCTTTTCCAGCTCAGCAGGGGTGGGCAGGTGCTTTGGCAGCCACTGGGCATAATCCACAGGACGGTTTGACACCTCAGACAGCTTGCGGACCGCCTTCACCATCAGTGCCTTTGCACCGTGGGCCCGGAGATAATCCATCCCCTTCTTTCTGTATTTCCCGGCTTTTCCAAGCAACACTTCCCCTGTGCCTACTCCCACCTTATAGACAGATTTACTGCCCTCCTTGTCCCGCATGACAAGGTACAGATATTTTCCCTTAACCTCATCCAGCTCCACATAAAAACCGCAGTCGTCTGTGAGAGGAAATTCTTTAAACATATCCGCCACATCCATACGGCTGTTTCTCTGTACCCGCACCTCCAAAGGCTGCTTATTCTCATCAAACAATTTGATCTGCACATGGGTGGATGCAGCAGCCCAGCCCCGCAGAGTAAGAGTGTGCTCCTTACGGTTCACCCTCTCTTCTTCTATATAATACTGTGGTCTTCCTCTCCGCTTCAGAAGCTCCTTGACCTTGATGTGAAACCATGGAAGCCTGTTATTCTCAAAGACAGCAAATACGTTAAGCTTCTTATACCCCTCCAGCTCCCTGGGAAGGGTCACTGTGGCTTCCACTCTCTGGCCCCCCAGCATCTCCCCGTCCTTGAACCTTTCCACAGCGCTTTTGGCGATCTGGCGCTCAAGAGAGGCCTCCAACCGTGTATCATCCAGATAAGCTTCTATGGAATACTTCTCCGGGATCACGCCCCGTATGGAATATTTACAAATGTCATTGAGAAAGAAACGTTCTCTTTCTACCTCCAGCAATTGGTGTTTCATGCTTTCCGTCCTCCCACATTCTCATGGGCCTTGCGCAGTGAGCAGTCCCCCCGCACAAGGCTGAGATTCGGATTATAATAAGGGTCGCCCTTCTCCAGAAGCTCCTTATATCTCTCCTGAAAACGGCGGATTTCCCGGTTAAAACGCTCCTGCTTCTCAGGAGTTGTCTCAAGGCCCCTTGATTTGGATTCATAATGATACAGTTCTGCGTCAGGAATAAATACCACCAGCTTCCCCAGCGCCCTGGCCCGCAGACAGAAATCCACATCGTTCAGTGCCACCCCGAAGCCTTCGTCCAGCCCCTTAAGCTGCTGGAAAATACTTCGTTTCACCATAAGGCAGGCACCTGTGACTGCACTTACATCCTGGGCGGTTTTCAGCCTTCCCATGTAGCCCACGTAATTCTTTCCGTACCCGGTGAGAATATGTCCGGCAAAGCCTCCCATACCCACCACCACGCCTGCGTGCTGCACGGTATTGTCCGGGTAGTAAAGCTTGGCCCCTGTGATCGCCACATCTTCTCTCTGACAGTACCCTATCATCCGCTCCAGCCAGTCCGGGGTGATCACCTCTGTGTCATTGTTCAGCAGAAGAAGATATTCGCCCTGGGCATAACCTGCTCCAAAGTTGTTGATGGCAGAATAATTGAACTCGCCCTGGTAGTTTACCACCTTCACGTTGGGATAACGCTTTTTCAGTTCCTCATAATATAAAAATGTACCCTCATTCTCACTGTTGTTCTCAATGACAATGATCTCCACGTTTTTCCAGGTACTCTTCTCCTGAATAGAAACAATACATTTCTCCAGATCCTCTGTATGGTCTTTATTTGGAATTAATATGGACACCATAGGATTTCCCTGTACCTTGAATTTCGTCCTGAACACAATGAAAATCCCGGCAAATTCCACCTCTGCCTCAAGCCCAAGTCTGGCATAATGTTCCTCCAAAGCCCGTTTTCCGGCATCAATGGCATACTGCTTGTTGTCCTGGTTGCCTGCCGTAGAGCCATCGTGGCTCCTCCAATGGTACAATACCCTGGGGATATGGCGGATATGCTCCGTGTTCTCAGCACACCTGAGCAGGAAATCAAAATCCTGAGAGCCGTCAAGCTCCTTCCGCAGACCGCCCACCTTGTCCAAAAGACTCTTCTTCACTGTGACGAGATGGCAGATATAATTGATACAGCGAAGGCAGTCAAGATTGAAATCCGGTTTAAAATGAGGATATATGCGGTTTCCTTTTTCATCCATCAAGTCTTCGTCTGAATATACCAGCTCAGTTTCCGGATGATCTGCCAAAGTGCGGGCCACCCAGTACAGTGCCTCCGGCGCCAGGGCGTCATCATGGTCTGCAAAGACTACATAATCCCCCTTTGCCATGGCAATGGCTGCATTGGTATTTCCAGCGATCCCTGTATTGTCCTGAAGGTGCTTATAACAGATGCGCTTATCCTTTCCATAATTGGCCTGGATATACTTCTCCAGGGAATCATCCTTGCTTCCGTCCGCCAGGCAAAGCTGCCAGTTGACATAACTCTGGGACACCACGGAATCCACAAGCTCCTTCAGGAAATTAAGAGGCGTATGGTATAAAGGTACCACAATACTGAAAAGAGGGGCAGGAGAAAAGCTTTCCTTTGCCTGCTGCTTCAATTCTCTTGCAGTTGCCCGGTGCTTCTTTTCATAATATCCGTAACTATCTGCGAAGGAGCCTGATTCCTCCCTGAGATAGTCCAGAAAACCGCGGATTCCCATTTCCCGGATAATTTCTTTATTTTTTTCCTTATTGTCCTTGCTTACCGTCTTTAATATCCGGCCCAGACGGGCGTTTTCCCTGTCGAACTTCCGCATATGGATGACTTCTTCTTTCGTCACAGCATTATTGGCGAAAGTAAGGCGGAGGAGTTTCCCTTTAATTTTATCTCTGGGGATCTCAATAATAAACCCGTGGCACTGGGAAAGGGAAACATCAAACTGCTCGGGGAGATCTCCACGGCGCACGCTGCCCCAGTGCACATCCCTCTGGTCAGCCCCTTTCTCATCCAGCAGCGCCATTTTCAATTCCCCAAAAGTATTGATGCACCATCCCTGGATATAGACATTATCCAGCCTCCGCTCCACGCATTCCATATAATAATTGAGAGTATCACCGTAATACTCACTCTTTACCTGCTTCATATCCTTCTGCATCACAGGAAGGCTCTCTCTGTCATAACAAATACGCACCCGCAGGGATTCTGCCAGAGAGAAAATGTGCTCCATGTTGGGAATACGTATCTCAAATCCGGCATTTTCATCGGGAAATATAAGTTCCGGCCTGGCAGCCAGGACATCCGGCCTTGCCCAGCGTGTCATACTGCATTCCAGAGGTATATGGTCTGCCCGCACCTGAACAGAGGGTTCGTCATCTCCCATATACATCCACCCCCGCAGGATGCAGGTTCCGTTATCTTTCACACTATATCGGCAGCTGTCTAAGATTACAATACGGTCATCCATGCTATTTTTTCCTCTCTACCTTGTCACGGTATTTCTGGTAAAGCTTCCATATCTTTGTATTTCTCATATCCTGGATCAGCCTGGACTGCTTCTGGACCTTTGCCTTCAGTCTGACTATTTCCTGATCCATTGCCTGGATATGCAGCAAAAGTCCGGGGGCCGCAGGGTATGTTTTCACACTTATTTCCAGCTCTTTTGCCCCTTTGGGCACAGGAATCTCTGAGATATTCGGGTCACTTTGGGCAATGTAGACCCATCTGCCTGACAGAAAACCTCCGTCAATGATTGCCTCTTCTAGTTCTGCCTCCGCCCCGTCGAAGGAAACCTTCTCAAAAAGGGCGGCACAAGCCTGGTCGCCGGGATCGATCCGGATCCGCACACATCCTGCCGGAAGCTTCACAGTACACGCAGCCGCTCCCTCTGTCATAGGGAAGCATTGAGACTGCTCCTCCCTGTATCCGGCGCCAAAAGAGAAAAATATCTGCAGCCTGCCCCCGCTTACCGCTTCCACATTGGCCACGCCTGGGGTCATTGACGCAAACATTTCCCTGGCAGGAATATGCGTACCGGTGAGATACCGCTGAAAATTGGCCTCCATGGTGCCAAAAAACTCCCTCTGTTCCTCAGTAACCGCGAAATCCCTGTAAAATGCCGATGCATCCAGAGCCTTGCGCACAGTGTGGGTATCCAGATAATAATGGATAATACGGTACAACACATACTGGCAGGGCACCGGAAAATCAAAAGTCCACTCATAATCCAGGACTGTGGGTACCTCTGTGAGCACCAGGTTGGCACACACCATGTCAATGTTGGTCACAGGAGCGCATGTAAGCCCTTCCGGAACCTTTCCGTTCCCGAATACCCTACGGAACTCCTCTGTCACCGTGAAAGGTTCCTTATCATAAATAAACTTCACCTGCATAAGGTAAGCTGTGAGCTTTTTCTCCGCCTCATCAACACGCCCCTGTTCCAGAAGACTGTCAAGAAGAGCTTCCAAGGTCTGCCCTTCCACATATTCCAGGCGGACTCCCTCCCCGGACTTCTCACATTTATTGCAGGCAAAGGGGATCTCCTCATATAGCTTTGTCAGTTCCTTGTACCAGCGCAGCAGATTGTCCACGTGGGCTTTCCCCTCTTTATAGAAGGCATTCTTCTCCACATAGCGCTCACCTGCCTCCTCCAGGATATCTGTCCTGATTGCAAAACGGCGGCCTCTCTCATTTGAATATTTACTGTAAATAAGCTCTGCCATTAATTCTTCCCCCTTTCCACAAGCACAAGGAAGGAATTTGAAAACTCAGGGAATAATCCGCTGTCTGTCAGCGTATCATACACCCTTGGCTCATTGAAAAGCTGCAGCCTCATACGGTCAAAATTGCAGAAATTATCCTTTAATTCCCCTTTTTTCGGCAGAAATTTGTCAGAATAGATCACCATAGGAAATTTATAGTCCGGGTACGGATAATAAAATGTTGTTCTGAAATCCCCGGCTCCTTCTATCAAATCCTTAAGTTCCTTGCGGGAAAATGTCTTTACTCCTTTTGTGTCAGGATACCCTTCCAGCCCTTCAAAGTATTTGCCCACATGATCCTCCGTGCATCCGGCCCAGTATTTAAGGCCCAGACGGTTCTCAATAGCGATCACCAGCTTCCCCTCAGGTGCAAGATGACGTGAAATCCTCTTCAGCATCTCCTGGTAAGGCTCCTTGGTTCCTATATAACCTTCGGAATATTCAAATACTCCTATAAGAGTAATATAATCAAACTTTTCCTCCAGATTCTTCTCTATATCCTGGAAATTTCCCACCATGATCTTCACATTACCGTAATCCTTGTTCCTGTACCCATTGATGGTGCTGCGCATTTTTGACAGTTCTATACAAGTAACTTCCCCTGCTTTTCTGGCAAGGGCACCTGTGACAGCACCGCAGCCGGAACCGATCTCCAATACCTTATGATTCTTTTGTATCGGCAGCCACTCCAGGATATTCTGGCGGATATGGGAGAAATGATAGAGAACCGGCCAGCTGTTTCTCTGGGCGATCACCTGGTTCAGTTCCTCTTCCCCATAGTTCCTGGCGATCTCCAGAAGCTCTTCCTCCACCGGACCGTCACTGTACAAATCCTCTCCGGGATAATATTCAAAGTCCAAAGTTACATTTCCAATCTTTTCCTGCATAGGATTCTCCTTTATTTATAACCGGCCTCACAGCCGTTTCCCTGCATATACTTCTGAGGCCCATCTCTATTCTTCCACAGTCACCTCAGAATTCATATCATAAAATCCAACCGTATTCTTAGTTGATACCACCGTGATGTTGCAGGCATCATAGAGCCGGTGGAACACACTGAAATCCCCCTGACGATAGCCTGTACAGCCGAAGGAGAGCAGATATTCCCCGCCCTGCAGGTTCATCTCCTGCTTAAAGGTCACAATACATTCCCTGCCTTCGTCAGGATGCTCCACGACAGCTTCTTCATACATAGTATTTGTTCCGGTGATCTCCGTACCCTGGATATTTTTAAAGGTATAGGCCATAATAGGCTGCTGGATGCTTTCGTTAAAGTGCACCCGCATTTTTATCTCAAAGACTGTCCCTTTTTCTATGGTATTGGTCTGACGGCCCTCAGAATCAAGAACCACAAAATCGATGATCTCGGCCTGCTTCTCTCCGTATTCCAGCGTATCAGGGTTAACCCGGAAGCCCTCTCTCCAGTTTTCCGCTGCCTTCCCGCTTCCCCCGCCCTGCTTTACAGGGTCCTGATTCACCAGAAGCTGCTTGTACATATCTACCATTGCCTTAGGGGAACCCTGATCCAACATCTGGCCCTTATTCAAAAGTACAACACGGTCACAGTATTTTGCAATACTGCTCAGGTCATGACTGACAAACAGTATGGTTTTTCCCTGTTTTTTAAATTCCTCAAATTTATGGTAACATTTAGCCTGAAAAAAAACATCGCCTACGGATAATGCCTCGTCCACAATAAGGATCTCCGGGTCAATATTGATCGCAACAGCGAAAGCAAGACGCACAAACATACCGCTGGAGTACATTTTCACCGGCTGATGGATAAAATCCCCGATGTCGGCAAATGCCAGGATCTCATCAAGGCGCTGGTCGATCTCTTCCTTGGAAAACCCGATCATGGTGCCGTTCAGGTACACATTCTCAAGCCCCGAATACTCCATATTAAATCCGGCTCCCAGCTCCAATAGGGCAGAGATGCGTCCGTTCACAGTAACCGTCCCCTCTGTGGGAGAAAGTACCCCTGTGATGATCTTGAGTATGGTGGATTTTCCGGAACCATTTGTTCCGATGATTCCCACACACTCTCCTTCCTCTATATCAAAGTTTATATCATGAAGAGCATAATGCTCACGATAACGTTTCTGCCGGGTAAGCCCCAGAGATTCCTTGAGACGGTCAGAGGGCTTATCATAAAGCTTATACATTTTAGACAGATGTTCAATCTGAATGACTTTCTTGTTTTCCACGTTGTTCCCTTTCTTTAAATCCTTTGTATCTATGCGATCCCTTCTCATGGCCAGGCTGCTTACAGTACATCTGCGAAATGAACTCTCAGACGCCTGAATACCCAGTTGCCGAACAGGAAGCATAGAATTGTAAATACCCAGAAATATAAAGTCCAGCCTGGATGCTGGAAGAACCAGTTCTTCATAATAAAGGTATCCCTGTATCCGGATACAATATAGTACATGGGGTTAAACTGGAGAATTTTCTGCAGGATTTCATGACCCTTCAGAGAATTTTCTGCGATCCACATGATGGGTGTAAGCCAAATGCCTACCTGCAGGCCGATACTGATGATCTGAGTCAGATCCCTGAAAAACACAACCACTGCACAGGTTGCATAGCACAGTCCCAGAACAAGTAAAAACGTACAGCCGGTATAATAGAAAATCTGCAGGTAATAAATATCCGGGAACCACCCGTTGCAGGTAAATAAAATAATGGTAAACACCACGAAAAAGCCGTGTACAAACAGCGCTGATATGATCTTCACAACAGGAAGCACGCTGATATTGAAGACGACTTTTTTTACAAGGTAATTATATTCAATAAGAGCGTTAGTGCCCCCGATGAGAGCATCCTGAAAAAAGAACCAGGGCACGATCCCGGCCACAAGATAAAGTACAAAAGGAACGCCCAGATCCCCGGTTCCTGACCGGAACCCCACAGAAAATACAAACCAATACACCATAATAGTGACCACCGGCTGGATAAAAGCCCAGACAGTCCCCATATAGGAACCGGCATACCTGGTCTTGAAATCATTTTTTGCCAGTTTTAAGACTAACCGGCGGTTTTTATATAAATCCGCCGGCAGTGAGAAAATCGTTTTCAGCATAGCTCTCTCCTATCTCCGGAACTCCTTGAAGCTGCCCCATTTCTGATCCTTGTCAGAAAAAATCAGCTCCATGTCATCAGGAACAGGCCATTCTACACCGATATCCGGATCGTTCCAGATAAGCCCGCCCTCATCATTGGGATGATAAAAATCCGAGCATTTGTAAGTAAACTCAGCATTTTCCGAGAGTACCAGAAAACCGTGGGCAAAGCCCTTTGGAATAAAAAACTGCTTCTTGTTTTCCGCAGAAAGGACAACACCGTACCATTTTCCATAGGTCTTGGACCCTTCCCGCAAATCCACAGCCACATCAAATACCTCCCCGCTGACAACTCGCACCAGCTTGTCCTGAGGGTAGTTGATCTGGAAATGAAGTCCCCGGAGCACTCCCCGGCGTGAGCTGGACTGGTTATCCTGGACAAACTCCACAGTTATACCGGCCTCACTGAAATCATTGAAATTATAAGTCTCCATGAAGTAACCGCGGCTGTCTCCGAAAACTGCAGGCTCGATCACCTTCAGTCCTTCAATGTCCCCGCATTCTGTCACTTTAATTTTTCCCATGTCTTTGTCCTCTTTTCTGTTTATACTTCCTCTGCTTACGCTTTTTCACACTGAGAGCTATGAGCAGTACAACCAGGACTGCTGCCATAACTCCCATCACTGCAAACAGTAATTTCGCTGTGTCAGAAAGGCTTTTTTTTTCCTGTCCGTTGTCAGCACTGTCCTTCTCTTCCTCTGCATCCCGGTAGAGAGGCTCGTCCTGTGCGTCCCCGATTTCCTCCACCTCATCCTGGACCTCAGGAGTGGGTGACGGGAGGACCAGGCTTCCCATTCCTACTAAATGATCAGAAAGATAAAAGCATTCCATATCCTTGCCCTTAATATTTTCAACCTTGGAGGTAAGGGCATCGGCATTGGTTCCATTTGGCAATATGACCTTGCTGCCCTCAAACTCCTCTTTCCGGAAATTCTGATAGGCATAATCAAACATGGCCCGGCTGTCCAGACATGCAGGACTTAACTCTGACGCCCGCATTACCACCGCGATATACGTCACACCGTCACGCTCCACACCAGTCACAAGCGTATGTCCCGCATCATTTGTCATTCCTGTCTTTCCGCCGATACAGCCTTCATAGTAAAGAGGAGCTTCCTCTGCAAAAAGCGGATGGTGCGTGTGCATTTTCCGCTCAGAACTATTCATATTTGTGGGTTTGATAATATACGTAGGAGTTCCCACGATCTCACGGAAGGTACTGTTCTTCAATCCCTCCCGGAAAATCAGCGCCATATCCCTGGCAGTTGTATACTGGTTGGGATCCGGCAGCCCGCTGGCATTGGCAAAATGGGTATTTGTGCAGCCGATCTCTGCCGCACGTTCATTCATCATATCAATAAAATCCTGCTCCGTGCCGCCTACGTATTCTGCAATCTGGGCTGCAACTTCATTGGCAGAATAAATGATCATGGCATACACACAGTCTCTCATGCTCATGGTTTCCCCAAGCTGCATCCCGATATTCCCTGAATCCGGAGTCACATCGCGCACCCCTGTCTCTGTGAAAGTGACAGTCTCATCAAGACCTACATTCTCCACTGCCACAAGCAGTGTCATAAGCTTGGTGATACTTGCCGGGTACCGCAGCTCATCGGCGCCCTTGTCATAGAGCACCACCCCGGTTTCGGCCTCCATGATGATACCTGTGTCAGAGGAAATTTCAGGCCCCTTGGGCCAGCCCTGAATGTCATTGGTGGAAATCCCATACACGGCCTCCAGATCAACGGATGCCCATACGGGAGCCGCTGCCGCCAGTGCGGCTGTCATAGTTCCTGTAAGTACGGCTGTAAGGATTCTTTTCCATCTTTTCATAGTTTTACCTCATTCATATTTTTTAAGCGCAAAACTTCGCTTAAACCCTTTAAAACTCATCAAAGGCAACAATTGCGTCCACGATCTGCTTCACATCTTCCATTTCCAGATTGTAGAACATAGGAAGCCTGAGCAGACGCTCACTTTCTTTTGTGGTATAAACATCTTCTCCGCTGAAGCGGCCGAACCTTCTTCCCGCCGGCGCAGAATGCAGGGGAACATAATGGAATACACTGCAGATCCCCTTTTTCCGGAGGTAGGCGATCAGTCTGGTACGCACCTCCATATCCCGGACCTTGATATAGTACATATGTGCATTGTGAATACACTCCCCGGGCACAAAGGGCTGCTCTATCCTGCCTTCCTCTGCCAGAACTGCCAGGTTTCTGTGGTAATATTCATAAATCTCCATGCGCTTTTTGTTGATCTTATCACAGGCTTCCAGCTGAGCAAAAAGATAAGCCGCATTCAATTCACTGGGAAGATAAGAAGAACCATAGTCCACCCAGCGGTATTTATCTACCTGTCCCCGGAAGAATTTACTTCTGTCCGTACCCTTCTCACGCAGAACCTCTGCCTTCTCCAAATACTCTTCTTTCTGAAAAAGCAGGGCACCGCCTTCACCCATAGTATAATTCTTCGTCTCATGGAAACTGTAACAGCCAAAATCTCCTATGGTACCCAATGCTTTTCCCTTGTAGAAAGCATCGACTCCCTGGGCTGCATCTTCGATCACCTTCAGTCCGTATTTACCTGCCAGACGCATGATCGAATCCATCTCACAGGCTACCCCGGCATAATGCACAGGTACAATAGCCTTTGTTTTGGATGTAACGGCCTGTTCGATGAGCTGCTCGTCCATATTCATGGTATCAGGGCGGATATCTGTAAAGACTATTGTGGCACCCCTGAGTACAAAAGCATCGGCTGTGGAGACAAAGGTATAAGACGGCATGATCACCTCATCCCCCGGCCGGATATCTGCCAGATAGGCTGCCATCTCCAGTGCATGGGTACAGGAAGTGGTGAGCATCACATGGTTAACCTGAAACCGCTCCTGCATCCAGGCAGAACATTTCTTTGTGTATTCTCCGTCTCCGCACAGCATGCCTCTGTGTACTGCATCCTTGATATATTCCAGTTCTTGCCCCACAAAGGCGGGTCTGTTAAAATCAATCATTTGTTTCCTCTTTTTTCTCTTTATCTAAATTCGCTGTCTGGCGTATTACGTACTGGGGTGTCTTGTTGATATTCAAAATCAATTTGCCGATATACTCCCCTATAATGCCCAGCATCAGAAAACTGAACCCGAAAAATACAAGCATGGCACACATCAGAGATGACCACCCAATGGCGATCGCCGGATTTATAAGCTTACGTATAAGCACGACCAAGGCCCCGATAAAACCGGCTCCCGAAAACAGTGTACCAAGGAGAGTGGCTGCCCGCAAAGGAATGACAGTAAAGTTAAGACAGGACATGAACAGCTTCAGGCCTCTGCGGAAATTATAATTAGACTGTCCCGCCTCCCTTGCATAATGCTCAATCTCAATGTTTGCAATATTATGGGTGGTGCGGAAAAACAAGACCTGAAGGAAGGTGTTGTATCCGTCGTACTTTACAACCTCGTCCCTCACATATCTACGGCAGCACCAGAAGCTGCTCATCTGGATATGTTTGGGCCGCTCCAGAAGATGCCACAAAAGGAAACGGCTTACAGCACCTGTAATATTTTTTATCACAGAGAATTTACGCTGTTTAAATACCCCGAATACAATATCATATCCCTCCTGCATCTTTTCCAGAAACAGCGGGATCTGGGAAGGATGGTTCTGCATATCGTCATCCATGCCCAGGATAAACTCGCCCTCTGTATATTGAAGCCCTGCCATGATCGCATTATGCTGGCCGAAATTCTTGGCCAGAGTGATGCCCTTTACATTGGGATATCTGGCGGCCAATTCCTCGATCACCTTCCAGGTCCCGTCACGGGAAAAATCATTGACAAGGACAAATTCACATTCATAATCCTTTGTTTTTTCAAATTCCTTTACCGAAAGCTCAACCACCTTCCCGATGGTCTGCTCAGAATTGTAACAAGGTATAACGATAGATACCAGCATCTCTTTTGTCTCCTTACCTGCCGATCACATGGAAAAAACGGCTATCCCCACCAAGATCAGTGCAATACCTAAAAGCTTTCTTCTGCTGAATCGCTCCTTCAGAAAAAAATATCCCAACACAGACACAAAGATATACCCGGTGGACTCCAGGATGGGAGACATAGAAAGGGGTACATATCTCAATGCCAGCATGGTCAGTATCACAGAGCCGAAAAACATGGCATAGGCGCCTATAACCAGCGGATTCAAATATTCCTTAAGCGGACTTGTATATTTTCTGTTTGCTGCTTTTTTCAATAGTATCTGCGACACTGATGAGATGAACACAGATACCAGAAGGATGCAGACTGCTGTTCCCAGACTACTCATGACTGCCCACCGCCTTTCACCGGATCACTGTCCTGCACAGTGTTGTCACTTGTGACAAGGTAAATCCCAAGAAATATGACGGCAGCTCCTGCAAACATGTTCCAGGTGATTTTCTCACCGAAAATCATACTCCCCCAGATGATCCCCCACACCAGGGTCACAGGCTTATTGGCATAGGCCACTGTAAGGGGCAGTCTCTTTAAAATCTGCTGCCAGATAACAGCATAGCCAAACATAATCACAAAAACCAGCCCAAACCAGAACAGGAATGGGATGGAAAATATATTATCCGTATATCTGGATGCCATTTTGGAACAGACACCGCTCAGGGAACTGAACAGAAGGCTGACATGCAGCATCAGATATACACTTTTCTTCGTTTGTATAGGATTTCTCATGTTATTTTCTCACAATCATGGTACAATTTCAATGCTTATTTTCGACAAAACCTCTCCCAGACGGGTTTCGCAAGCTTCCAGAGTGTCTCCTGTAAGAATGATCTGCCCCAGGCGGTCCCTGCCGTTTTCATAGCGGCGCACCTGATCTCCCGGTGAAATATTAAAAGAAATATCCACGATATCCTCTGCCGGAGGATTGGTGTTTTCAATATGTTTTACCATTCCCGGACAGTCAGAGGTAAGGATTTTTGACAGGTTGGGACGGCAGGGAGGATTGTCTTTAAACATTATCTCCGGCTGCATATCAAGGGCCAGACGCACAATAGCCTCATAGTAATCAATGCCGAAATACAAGCTTACCATCTCCGGGAGACAGGTTGCACCTGCGCGCCCGGTAATCTCAATCACATATATCTGATCATCCTTTTCTATTAAGTCACAGTTTACAGGACAATTGTCAAGCCCTGTGGCTTTCACCGCAAGAGATACCTGCCTGCGGATCTCCTCCTCTAATAAAGACTGTTTTTTATAAGGAACCGAATGCCCTACAGGTGTGGGCACATGGCTCTGGTAGGCATCAATATTATTGGGAAGACAATACAGCAGTTCGCCGTCACATATCATAGCCTCGCAGCCAAGTATCTGTCCTTCAATAAACTCCTCTGCAAGACAGTAGTCCTTTCCTGTTGCAGCCATGGTCAGCTCATAATATTCCCGGGCTTCCTCCTTTGTATTACAGCGGAAAATCCCCCGGCTTCCCATCAGATCCACCGCTTTGATGATCACAGGAAAACAAAGCCTGTCCAGGGCATTTTCCAACTCAGAAAGACTGCGGACACAGATATGGCGGGCACAGCGCACTCCCCCTTTTTGAAAAGCTTCTTTCATCAGGTATTTATCTGTGCTCACCAGACCTGCACCGGCCGAAATTCCTTTCAGTCCCAGCCTTTCACACACATACCCTATAGCCTTCACTCCTGTGTCCAGACAGCAGGTAGTGATCCCGTCAATGCCATGTTCCTTGGCTGCTGCCAGAACAGCCTCCGGATCTGATATATCAGTATAAGAACTCTCATCTGCCGCGGCAAATCCAGGCCATTCCCCCGGAGTGCTGGCGGCAACCGTGCGTATGCCCAGCTTACGCGCCGCATGATACAAAGGAAGCTGTGAATAGCTGGCTCCTAAAATCATCAATTTCTTCATTTATTTCCCTCTTCCTCCAGGAAATCAAAGAAAAGGGGAGCACCCCCGGTATGCAGAAAAAGAATGTTTTTCCCGCTGATTTCCCGTTCTTTCAGATATTCCATCATACCATAAAAACCTTTACCTGTATACGTCATATCCAGGTAAACGCCGTCAGAGACATAGACCTGATGGATGACCTTTTGGATTTCCGGAGAATAAACACCATATCCCCCTTCCATACAGGCATCTGTAAAATAGATATTTTCATTTAGCTCTTTCTCTGAAAGCCGGATATATTCAGGTTTCTCCCTGAAGAACTTCCTCTCATACTCCCTGATATTCCGGTATATTACCTCTCTTCCCCGTGCTGCATTACGGGACACAGAGATTCCCACAATTTTACGGCTGTCCTTTCTTAACAGACTTCCCATCAAAAGCCCTGACTGGGTGGCATTTGTGCTGGATGCCAGAAAAATATAGTCAAACTTTATGCCTGTCTCCTGTTCATAAGCACAGATTTCATCATAGGCTTCCACATAAGCCTGCATGGGCACCCACTCGTTTCCCTGTCCGTTTTCATCGCCGTAAATATAATATGGACGGAACCCTTTCTCACGCAGTTCTTCCATGGCATCATTCACAGCCGCGGCTATGCCCTCCTTTGTACAGGGAATTTCTTTTACCCCCATACGCCGGATGATCCTGCTGTTGGAAGTTTCTTTCGGTTCTTTTATATCCTCTGTGTTGTGTACCATATAACAGGGCATGTTAAGCCCTCTGCACAAGGTTGCAAGTATCCTGCACAGATTGGAATTATAGTTCCCGTAGATGATCATACTGTCGCAATGCTTTTTCTGCATATCCTCAATAAACTTCCGGGCAAAGCGTACCTTGTTTCCTCCGAAAGAAAAGGGCAGAAGATCATCTCTTTTCATATAGAAAGAATTCTCATTCCTCCCCCAGCGCAGCTCATGGACCGGGGTTGGGAAAATATGGACCGGATTCTCGGCAGGGCCTTCGTGAAGGAGCATTTCCATTTCCTCCATGGTTTCTGTCTGCAAAATATAGAAACCAGGGCGACTTCCGCTGTCCACAATATCAGCTTTGTCAGGATGTGTTTCCAAAACTGATCTGCGGATAGCTGACGGGTGATTTTCCTTCAGATATTCCATATGCTGAAGGTCCTTTTTATTCATAACAAACCGTATGGCAGAAACCTTCTGTCTTGCATTTTCATTAAATCTCGGTGGATTACCTGCTGCCACATCAATAACCATTCCCACAAAATCCTGTCCTGTGGACAGAGGAACAAGATCAGAACCGATACAGTCTCCCCCCATCCTGGAACCGATTTCAATGATACGAACATTTCCCTTTCTGTCGATGCGCAGCTCGCTGTGGCCTGCACCATAACGCACCTCCAGGGCGTCAAGTGCTTTAAACACAATGTCTTTTACCTTTTCTTCCAGTTCATCTGTAAGGGGTGCCGGCTGCAAATGTCCCACCTCAATATAGTGGGGCTCACCTGTTGTGAATTTCTTCGTGATGGCAAGGCAGGTGTGCCTGCCCTCAAAGGTGATGGTCTCTACACTGTATTCCTCTCCGGGAATATACTCCTCCACGATCGCCTTCTTCTCAAAGGATTGGGCAATGGCGTGGTGTACAGCCGCCTTAAGCTCCTCAGGACATTCCACTTTGGTGATGGCCCTGCTGCCGGAACGGTCAGTGGGCTTCACGATCACCGGATACTTAGGCGGATGAATCCGCTGCCCCGTCTCCACGGACTGAAAAAAAGGGACCGGAATACCAGCATTTTGAAAGGTATACCGCATGGCATATTTATTAGTGGAATTTAAAATGCAGTCGCTGCTGTTACCTGGCAGGCCAAGTTTTTCAGACAAATACTGAACTGTCACATTAGCCAGGTCTGAACCAATGGTTGCCACCGCATCCGGCTTGATCTCTCTGCATTGTTCAAGAATATTTTCTTTCTCCGTAATACTGATCTCATAGAAGAAATCTGCATCAACAGCTCCGCTGGCCCCCTCTTTCCAGGCAAACACATGAGTTTCATACCCCATTTCTTTTGCTTTCTGAATCAAAGGTCTCTGGAAATCATTGGCTCCGATAATCACTATTTTTTTCATATTTTCCTCTTTCCTGTGCCAGCCATGCACTGTTTCACATCTGTCAGCCTGAATCTTACTCCCGAAAACAAGGAAATGTTGCAGACACTATGAAGAAGCAGTGATCTGCCATCCCCCCATAATGCCTGCAACATTTAACTACACTTCAGTACAGTCAGTCACTGCCTGCTGTACATATCTTCATAATATTTCTGATGAACATCTCTTGTTATATCTTGATATTATAGCATTTTTGCCCTTTTGATTCAAGTAGGGTTATTTCCGGTTTGTACAAATACCCTTAGAATTGAATTTGTACACCTTACCTTTTGAGTTTGTAACTGTGGTGCTTTTCAGCATAACTCTGGCTTTGCTTGTGAAATAATACCACTTACCGTTAAGCTTCATCCACCCCTTTTTCGCGATACCGTTTTTCTGGAAGAAATAGGTGTATGTCTTTGTTCCGGATTTTAAGGTTTTAAAGCCTTTGTCATACCTGACTCCCTTATTGTCCACATAATAGATATCCCCGTTTTTCATGGTGATCTTCTTATTTGTATAAAGATAAGCCTTGGTGGGATCAAAATAATAATACTTTCCGTTTACCTTCCGCATCCCCCGCAGTGCATAGCCCTTCTCACCTACATAGTAGCGTTTTCCTTTAAAGGTACACCACCCGCTGAGGCGCTTGCCGTCCTTGTCAAAAAGATACACATTCCCCGCACCGGAAACCAGTGCAATGTCCTTATAAAGATATCCGTACTTCTGATTGAAATAATACCAGGTTCCATTATCATTCATCCAGTTACAGTGGGCGATCCCGTCGTCCTTGAAAAAGTATGTTTTTCCTTCAAATTCCTGCCAGCCATACTGGCGTTTTCCTTCCTCATCAACGTAATAAATTCCGGGAATAAGGAAAAGCAGGCGGTTCACAGCCTTTTCGCCGTTCTCATAGTAATAATAGTCACCGTTTTCTTTGATCCAGCCGTTTTTCTTGTCAGGATCCACATCAGGACCGGGGACTTCCTCATCCGGAAGCTGGTTACAGTACCGGATAATAGCCCTGGCATCAGCCTGTGCCAGCTTCTTCAGCTTAGCGTCTGTGCTGAGGAAATTCTTAACATCGGAATAATTGCTGATAAAGGCATGTTCAATGATCACACCCGGCAGATCCATCTCAATACTGGATGCCACGATACCATAATAATCCCGGGGTTTTCCGTTAGGGTACTTACTGCCGTTTTCCGACATGCGGTACTCCATTCCCCCAGTTTCAGGAAAACGTTTATAGATTCCTAATTTCCCCAGCTCGTCCATCACATAGCTTCCGAACAGTTTTTCTTTCGCAGCCAGATAAGAACGGTAAGTCCCTTTGGAAATCATCACTGAGGCACCCTTGGCAGATGGGCTGTCCACAGAGTTTATGTGCTGACTCACAAGAATATCAGCGCCGTAGTTCTTCGCTGTCTGCACCCTTGCACGTAGTCCCATGGACTGGGTATAGGTTCTCGTAAGATGTACCTCTATATCACTCTGCTTTGCCAGTTCCTGCATTGTGTAGTTTGAAATTTTCCAGTTAATCTCTTCTTCTTTGTAAGTGACGCCGTTATAGGTTGCCCGGGCGCCTGTCTCACCTCCGCCGTGTCCCGGATCAAGCACGACTACGTGTTTTTTCACAGCTCTTGTGTCTTTCTGTGCCATAGTCTGCAGTGTGCCTGAAATGCCGGTCACTGCCATAACTGCAGCCAGAAAAATGCAAGTCCATATCTTTTTCTTTTTCATTTTGTGTTTATCCTTACCCCTCAATAAAAGCGTAGTTTACTTTTTATACTGTTTCGTGCAGACTCCGTTTTTATTAAACACGGATACTACTCCTGCCGAACTGGTGAGCGTGATATTCTCTGCCCGTACTCCTGAGCCCTGTTTGTTTCCTTTATAGAAATAATATTTCTTTCCGTTAATGGTATGCCATCCCTTATACGCCCGGCCATTGGCGGCAAAATAGTAGGTGTTTGTCTTGCCGTTTTCTTTTATTTGGTAAAAGCCGTTGGAATACCTGACACCGTCACTTCCCAGATAATAGATATTCCCTGCCTTGGAAATGATTTTCCTGTTCTTGTACATATAGCCGTTCTGGGCATGAAAATAATAATACTTGCCGCTAATTTTGTTAAAGCCTTTTACTGCGTAGCCGTTAGCGCCCATATAGTAACGCTTGTCTTTCCAGTCCACCCACTGGTTTGACACTCTGGCACCTTCCTCATCCACATAGCAGATATTCAGCTTGGAAGAGGTAAGAAGTGCATTCTTATAAAGAGCACCGCTTTTACTGTTAAAATAATAATTTTTTCCGTTTATCTTCTTCCATCCTGTGGCCTTCTGGTCATTGACATAATAGTAGGTCTTGCCGTCTTCCTCCGCCCAGCCGTTTTTTCCGGGATTCACCGCTGCGCCTGAATTTATATCCGGCTTAGAAGACGGTGAATACGTAGATACCGGCTGCCATCTTGGTGTTATTTTCTTTGTGTAATCAAAATATCCAAAATCAATGTCTACATCATTGCTGGTTGGAATCCCGTCTATCAGCCCCTTTGTGGAATTCAGCGTACCGCCGCCGTCACCGTCCGTGGCCTGCCAGATCGTATAATTGTAGGAGGCATTGGATGGTGCCTGGATTTTATCTCCGTATTGGGCGATCCATACATCAAGGCCGGAGAGAAGACTCCAGTCAATATGATTACTATACCAGTATGTATTACAATAAACCATAGGATAATATCCAGCTTTCCGCACCTCGTTGCAGAAGGCAAGCGCAAGCTGTGAAACCTTCGTGGGTGACAGTTGTCCCATCTTTGCATATTCCAGATCATAAACTACCGGATAGGATACCTTATAGCCCTTCATTTTCTCAATGGCAAGCTTTGCCTCATTGTGGGCCATTGTGGTTGTCGTTGCCGTGCTGTACACGTAGGTGCCCACAGGGACGCCCGCAGCTTCCGCCTGTTCCATATTATAGTCGTAAGTCTTATCCATGTAGCCAGTGCCGTAGGCAATACGTACAAAGGCGAAATCCACATTAGAATTCTTTACTTTCTGCCAGTTGATTTTCCCCTGAAACTCAGATACGTCAATGCCTCTGGTAATCGCCCCTGGTATCTCAACGCCGCTTCCGTTATAACAGACGCCGTCAATCTTCTTCCACGCATTGGGATTCACCTTCTGCGCCCTGAACAAGGGTGATTCATCGCTGTCCTGCATCCGCTCTTCCTGGGCCACTGTCTGACGCCTGTCATAGAATCCCCCAATGGGATTATACACGGATGCCGAAACTGCCTGTGCCCCCATCAAAGCCGTCAGTAAACCTGCCGCAAGCCATTTCTTCCATTTTTTCATTATATCCCTCTCATTCCCAAATATTACCAATTAGTCCGCAATTATTAAAGTTTTATTACGTTTTTATTATACATGGGGTGAGGGAGAAATTCAAGGGGTTTATGAGGGGGAAGGGACCCGGAAGGTTATTGAACGGTGAGGGGAAGAGAAACCGGTGCGGGGGCATCGCTTGCGGCGGACATATCTAGGCTTTCAGTTGTTACTTGGGGACGGAAAAGGTGTGCGGCAACTCGCAGCGTTTGCTGATGCAAACGCTGCTCAGACAGGCCTTACTCCGCGCCAAGGCGCGGCTTTTCCTGATCGTTCCAACTGAAAGCCAAGATCTGTCTCGTCCTCGCTCAAAGCCCCCGCACCGGTTTCTCTTCCCCTCACCTTCCTCTACATTTTCACCCTTTTTGGAGCGGTTATGTTTTGCCGGGAGATTGTTTGAATGGGCAGCAGTCAGGACGTAGTAAAGCGCTCTCCGGGTTTCGGGAGAGCGCTTTGGGGTTTATTGTTTAGTATGTAATTTGTGATGTATTATACGGAAGGATCTGTGGGGTCATAGCCGCCGCCTACGTATTTAACAAGTGCTCTGCGTCCTAACGGGCCTTTCAGGGCTTCGTCTGCCTTGTATGTTCCGTCGAAGATTTTAATCCTTGCACCGTTGCAGTTCTCATATACCCACTTGGCATCAGCCACACAGGTACGGATACACCCATGGGATGCCGGATTGCCAAGCTTATTGTACTCTCCTACTGGAAGGTTGTAGGCATTCGCTAATGGGCTGGCTACGGAATGAACGAAAATGCCGCCTTGGCCTGCGCCGACAACATGTGTGCCATACTGTCCCCAGGATGGTCCCATCAATGGCTGCCATCTTCCACTTCTTGAAAGATAATAAGTGCCTGTCGGTGTGGATGTACCAGGGAGTCCTACGGATACACGGATTGTCTTCACTGGTACTGTACGGCCGGAGTCAAAGATTGTCATGACGCCGTTTACTCTGTCAACTTCCACGTAATATGGTCCTCGGTAAACGGAGGTGAGGTCATTTTTTCTGTAACCGTTTTTATCGAAATAGTAGCGGAGGCCGTCGATTACTTTTGAAGTATTTTTTATAAAACCGCTTCCATCAGGATTGACATATTTTACCTGGTTGTTGGCATTGCTGGTGATTACCCAGCCGGTACAGAACTTGCCTTTATTGTCAACATAACCGTTTACACTGCCACGCTTCACAAAGGCATTTGTCTTGGTTGTGAAATCTCCCTGGAAGTAGTAGTAATTACCGTCAATCTTCTTCCAGCCGCTCTTATAGAGAACACCGTTGCTCTGTGCATAATACCATTTATTCTTGTAGCTGATCCATGTACTCTTAAACAGTTTGCCTCTGTGTGTGGTGGAGTTGGATACCTGGAAGAAATATGTCTTTCCGTCAACCTCTGTCACACCGCTGGCAAGCTGTCCGTTTTCCTTAAAGTAACCGCCCTGTGCCCACTTGTTAATATAGTGGTTCCCTGTACTGCTGAAGTAGAACCATCCGTACATCTTGCCTGTGTTGCTGGTAACCTTCTGCCATCCGGTTTTCTCAGCTACCTTTCCAGGTGTGCTGCCGAAGTAGTAGAAACGGTTGGATGCACCTTTACAGCGGCGCCACACTTTAGTCCATGTAACTCTTTTGCCGTTGCTGCCGAAATAATATCTTGCAGTTCCGAATTTCACAAGCTTTTCTTTATAGACACGGCCATATTTGTCTGTTCCGTAATATGCTCCGTTAGCAGCTTTTTTCATGACACTCTTCTGGATGTAACCATCAGAAGATAAGAGATATGTATAATTACCCATGACCTCTGTGTCCAGCTTTGTGGCTACCATTCCTCTCTCGTACAGCACGCCGTTGCTCTTATAATAGAGCCACTGGCTGCCCTTGGCTGTATCCTTGCACCGCCAGCTGCTTCGCTGCATTGCACCTTTAATCCCATTTTCACCGGCAGTTTCCTGGAAATAGTATTTTCCCGGATTCTTCACTCCTGACAGGGTGATATCCCCTACCTGAGGAACTCCATTTGTGTCAAGACAGTAGTAGCTGCCGTCGATACCATAATAACCGGTATACTTATTCTGGGCTATATTAATGTTCTTTAATTCATCTACAGACAAAAACTTACCTGAGGAGTCATAATAACGGAAAGCAGTCCCCGTCCACAGCCAGTATTTTTTCTTCATCTGGCCCAAATCTGAATTGGCCGGAGTGAACTTCGTACCTGTCTCGCCCTCATAAAGAACTGCTGTGGTACTGTCTGTGAAGTAAAATTCTTTCTCATCTCCTGTATTATAAACAGGTGTCTCATCATCTGCTGCAGGTGTTTCGACTGTTCCGTCTGTATCGTCCGCAGCAGGAGCATCGTCTGACCCGGGAACCTGTCCTGCCGGATCATCTCCAGGAATACTTTCATCCCCGGGAACTGTACTGTCCGCCGGAATATTGTTGTCTGTCTCATCGCCGCCCTGGATGGTTTCTCCGGCCATGTCTGTATTGTTCACTACAGATCCGTCATCAGGCAATGATACATCACCGGAACCAAAAACCATCTCTGCTGCCGGTTCCTCTGCTGAGTAAACCTCCTCTGCCTGGGCTGTGCCGTCTGCAGGCATATCTGTCTGTACAGGTTCGGTGCCGTCCGCATTGTCTGACGGAACTGAATTTGTGAGAACCGATGACGCCTTGTTCAGCAAGGAATCAGAAATAGTCTTCTGACCGGTCACCATGATCCCCTGCTCGTCAAAGAAATAATATCCTGCATATCCCAAGTGAGCAGCCGTATCTGAGGATGCGGCATCCTTATTCTTAACTGTTTTAATATAAACAACTCCGTCTGCTGAGGTATAGTATACTCCGGCAGACTTGCGAAGCTTAAATCCTCCGTTCTCTGCTTCCTCCCAGTCATCTTTATTGACTTCCACAAGAGTTGCAGATACTCCCATCACAGGCTCCTGTGACGGTTCTGTTTCCACTGCTCCGCTGGTGAATAAATCTATATCTCCGGAAGGATCAGCCGGTTCCTGGGGCGGCTCTGTAAAAATATCAGTATCCTGCCCGTCACCCACAGGATTCTCCTGGTCTGTATCCGGTGTTTCCGGTTGGTCTGTATCCGGGGCAGGCATTCCCTGTTCCGGCGGTACATCAGTCCCGTCTTGCCGGCTCCCCGGCTCAGTATCTGAAGTGTCGTCCCCGGAGAGATCCCCCTCTGACATACCACTTGCAGAAACGTCTGATCCGCCGGTCATATCAACAGTCTCCGCTGACGGCTGGGAAATAAAATCCGCCGCACCTGCTGGAACCACTGATGCCATGCATAAGACAAAACTTAGCAAGACTGCAACTACTCTTCTTTTCACAATAAATCCTCCTCTTTCTTACCCTTAACCCGGACACTGCCTTTGTACCCGGCATCTGTCCAGGCCAACTACTGCTGCTTCTTTTACTCCCCCAGTCCGCTCTCAATGGCGTCCACCAAGGCTGTCAAAGCCTCGTCTTCGTCACTGCCCTCGCAGACCAGTTCGATTTCATCCCCGCATTTCACACATGCACCCAGCACGCTCAACACACTTTTTGCATTGGCGGTTCCACCGTCAAAAGAAAAAGTAATCAGGGATTTGTATTTCATTGCTTCCTTACACAGAATGCCTGCAGGACGAAGATGAAGCCCTGTTGGATTTTTTACCATTACCTTCTGACTAATCATGTTTTCTCTCCCCTATTCATTACTTTCTTCTACACTGGAAACCTCAGAAATCTTCACCTCTGTGGTCACCTCATCCATAAGCTCATAACCATCCGGAAGGACAATCTTCACAGGAATCTCATAGCTTCCTTCTTCCATTCCTTCCAGGTCTATGGACGCTTTTACCTTATTAATATTGAAGGTATTAATATCTCCCTCTGATGCCTTGACAGAAATTTCTATCTTATCTGTCTCAAAAGCCACCTGCTTCTTCTCCGGCACATTCTCAGCTTTAATCTCACTGGTTGGGAGACTGTAGGAATGACTTCCTTCCGGCAGGATCTTAATGGATATCCATACATCATCACTGGTGCCGTTTGTCAGTCTCAGATCTTCATCCAGAAGCTCCGATAAACTGGCCTTCTCTTCCACATCCTGACTCTTGCCGGTGATGTCAATATCCGGAATCCAGATCGTATTCCCCATGTTTTCCAGGTTCTTCAATGCTTCCTCACTGCCTACCACACTCACTGTTGTGGGCACTGTCTCAGCGCTGCCCTCCACCTGGTATCCCGGGGCCGGTTCCCCTGTATAGCCGGCAGATATCTTCACATCTGTCCTGATCCTCCAGAGTTTAGCTGTGACTGTCACCTTGCCGCTGTAATCAATTTTAAGGTTGTTCATCTGACTCTCAGAGAATGTAGAACCATTTTTGTCGGTAATGGTCAGTGTAACCGCTTCCCTCTTATCCTCCACGCTTCCTGACACACTGATACTTGCTGTTACTATATCTATTTTATTCATCAGGGACTCTGGTCCTGTAATTCTGATTTTCTCGGGATTGGATGTGACTGTCCCGATCTCATATCCCCTGCCCGGTTCCCCCTCTGTGACTGCATTCACAGGATATTGCTGGGTCACCTTGTCCTCCATGCGGACACCAAGGTTTACAGGCCATACACTGATGTTCTCCGGTCTTATACCTGCACATGTGACTGTTATGGGTACCATTACCTGGTCAGGTTCAAAGCTAAGTGCCTGCTGCAGATCTGCAACGGCATGAATATCAGAAGTCTCTATCTTGTTCAGTGTCTTTCTCTGAGCGCTGATAGTTACGCGGACCGGATTTTCCTTTTCATCCATCACACACATCTTCCCTGTGATCTCATCAGGGTAATCTATATTCAGGACTTCCACATCAGGCACTATGAATGTCTTCCTGTCCATGGGATCATCTACGTTAACCACGACGAGCCATACAAGGATTCCCACCACAATAGACATGATCTTCAAAGGGATATTACCGGCCAGTTTTTTCTTCATGCTTCACTCTCCCTTTCAACAAATGTCTCAGCTTATTGTTATCAATAACTTTCTTATTCTGGACCTTCACCAGAATATCCCGGAGCTGGGCACTTGTCAGGCTTCTGGTGAGCTTACCGTTCTGAGCCACAGAAATCTGCCCTGTCTCCTCAGAGACGATGATAGTGAGCGAATCGCTGACCTCGCTGATTCCCACCCCTGCTCTGTGCCTGGTGCCCAGCTGCTTGCTGAGCTCCATATTGTCAGAAAGAGGCAGATAACAGGTAGCCGACACAATGCGGTTCCCTCTCACAATGACAGCCCCGTCATGAAGCGGCGTATTATGTTCGAAAATATTGATCAAAAGCTGGCTTGTCAGCACTGCATCTACATTGATACCTGTCCGTTCGTACTCTGTGAGACGGATGTCCTGCTCAATGACGATCAAGGCTCCGGTTTTCACCTCGCCCATGTCAAAGCAGGCTTTTACCAACTCGTTGACCGTCTTGTCCGTAAACCGTTCTTTCACTTCTTTCCCTGTGTCAAAGGGAATGATCGCCGATACGATTTTTTTCTGGCCAAGCTGCTCCAGAACCTTGCGGAGCTCCGGCTGGAAAATAATGATCACACCGGTGATCAGCACGTTTGCCATATTTTTTACGATCCATAGGATCGTATTCATTTTAAAGATATAGGCAAGCAGGATAAACACCAGTACCACCAGGATACCTTTCAGCAGGGTGTAGGCACGTGTGAACTTGATCCATACCATAAACTGATAAATAAAAAACGAAATTAGAGCGATTTCTATGATATCAATAACGCCGATGCCGGGAAGCGATATTTTAGCCCAATAGCCTGACAGCACCCTTGCAATCTCCTGCATAGTGTTCTCCTTTCCTTCCGGTTTCCCGAAGCCTTATAAATCCTTTAAAGACTCCTCTAATTTTTTCTCAAAATCCACATCTTCCATTTCCGGCTTCTGAGCAACCGTACCTGCTTCTTCTACTGCTTTTTCCACTATTTTTTCATCGCCGTGGAAAATCGGATTGGCATAAGAAACCACTTGTTCCTCAGCCTTCTTCTCTTCTCTTATAGGTTCCGCATTGATCTTCTTAATGCTTCTCTCTGTAGTTGCAACAGATGCCTTAGGCACAGCCTTCACATAATAGTAATACTCATCATCTTCATATTCCAGTCTCTCTGTCCGGCTGTAGTCCCCTCCGAAAACAAAGAATTCCAGAATGATACCCACCACCACAGACACCACTGCATAGATCAGAAGGAGTACCATGTTGATACTGACGTTGAAAAAGAAACCGCCTGCAAGGATGATAAGCACATAGGTAACGCCTCCGGCAACAATGGCGATCCTCCATGCATAATCAAAGGCACGGGTACGGATCAGGTTGACAAGGAGTACCACCAGCACAAATGCGATCACAGTCACCCACATAGCCCAGTTCTGCACTATGCCGTCTGCCATCAGCTTCAGCTTCTCTGTTATCACAACATCCGGATTCTGCAGTACCTTTGACTGCTGACGGAGAAAACGGATAAAATAATATACTATCACACCGCAGCCTGCCGGAAGTGCGGACAGGGGACTGCTCAAAAGTCCTGCACCGATCGGAAGCAGTGCGGGGACATTAAATCCAAAGGACAGCGGCGTAAACACCAGCACTATATTCATCCCTGCACTGAAACGCAGGAAAAGGATCATCATGAATAAAATCAGCACCAGCATAAAAGCGGCTACCTCGATCCCCAGTGCATAACAGTGACCCACCATGAGCACAAAACCACAGAATATTGTCACTGAAGGAGGCAGTATCGAGCAAATCAATGCGAGGATCAATATCACAAAAATATTATCCAGCTGGCTCATGTATCCCATATTAGCGTTGATCCAAATGAAATAAACCAAGGCCAGGACAAATTTCATAACGGGCAGGATATATATCTCATACTGACCGTATAAATTCTTTATCTTCTGCTTAAATTCAAGTAATGCTGTCATTTTTTATATCCTCCTGATGCTCCCCGGGCTGTACTTTTCTTTTCTTCACGGCTATAAATCTTGCCCAGCGCGGTGAGTTCTGCGTAATAAGCCTTTACGCTTTTCTTGGCCCGGTGGTATCTTATGGAATATTGGATATAGGTTAATATGGAATAGGCACCCAGCACTATAACATAACCCACCAGAATATAAATTCCCATGGATACCAAATCCATCTTATGGATATTGTCCATGAGATATTCACCGAAATATGCCGCAATGCCAGCCAGGATCAGGCCATAACCTATTGTCACCAGAAAGAAATTCTTAATGAGTGCCAGACCGATATAATCACTTCTGTAATACTTGCTGATCGGAAGGTAGCTGCTTCCCTCGCCTTTTTCGTACATGGCAAGTTTATTCATTACCTTTACCTTTTCTTCATTTAACATAAATTACTCCTCATAATCGTCATTTCTTGGAATTGGAAATAATCATACAGGCTAATTGTATCATATATCCCTACCTATGAAAAGTGTTTTTTCGAATCCTTCCCCTTAGATCTGCCCACTGCAAACAGTGAGAAAATATACCTTTTCCGCTCCCATCTCCTTCAAACAGGCAGCCATGGCATCCACGGTGCTCCCGGTTGTGTAGACATCATCGATCACAAGTATTTTCAGCCCGTCCACCCGCCGTTCCACCCGGAATGCCTCCTGAAGATTCTTTCTTCTCTGGACGGCGGTAAGCTTTTTCTGTGATTTTGTGGGGTGAATTTTCCGTACCAGCGTATTGTCCCACGGGATACCGGTAAGTTTGCTGACATGTGCGGCAAGGTAAGCCGACTGGTTGAACCCGCGCATCCTCTGCTTCCTTCTGTGGAGGGGCACAGGGACGATCAAATCCGGCGCCCACCGGTCAAGCTCTTTTCTGCTGAATACAGCCAAGGCTCTGCTATAAAAATCCCCGTATTCACGGCATCCGAAATATTTATATTTGATCAAAGAGACTTTCATTTTTTCATCGTACAGGAAAATACTTTTTCCCTGGGTAAAATGTCTGGGGCGGGCAGAACACTCCTTGCAGAATTCTGCCTCCGGGGCAACAGGCTTGCCGCATTTCATACACCGGGGTCCACCTAACGGACGCAGCTCCTTCTCACACTCCGGACAGAGAACCCTGCCCTGGTCTTTCAAGATCATATGACACAGAGGACAGTGTCTGGGAAACAACATATTTAATATTTTATCTGTATTTAATTTCAAAAGGCGTCCTTTCTCCCCGATGACGCTCTCTGAATGACACAACTGTGCTGCCGGAACCGTTATGCACAATCAGCAGTCTGACTCACTAAGCTCTGTAATCCTCTTGTCAAGAGAACTGTAACGCTGCTGCTGCTTCTCATTACGGATCATCTCCGCAAAGGTTTCCTCGCTGCCCACCACAGTAACACATTTTCTGGCCCTGGTGACAGCCGTATACAGCAGATTCCTGTTCAGCAGCATCCTGGGACCTGACAGCAGCGGAAGTATGACTGCCGGATACTCTGACCCCTGGGACTTATGTATCGTGATAGCATAAGCAAGTTCAAGCTCCTCAAGCTGCTTGAAGGAATACTCTGCAAATCTGCCGTCCTCAAACTCAACGGATGCCGTCTCCGCAAACTCATTGATTTCCATGAGAATGCCCGTATCGCCGTTAAATACTCCCACACCTGTTTCCACAGGGATGCCGTATTTTCCTCTCACTTCCCACTCAAGCTGATAATTGTTTTTTACCTGCATTACCTTGTCCCCCTCCCGGAAAAGGTGCTGGCCGTATTCCCTCTCCTTTTTCTCCTGGGAAGGAGGGTTCAGATACCGCTGGAGTATCTGGTTTAAACGTTCAACACCCAGCAGCCCTTTTCTCATGGGGGTGAGCACCTGGATTTCAAAAGGCTTTGCGTCAACATATCGGGGTAGCTTTTCCTGAATGAGGGCTATGACCACACGGATGATAATATCTGCCTCATATCTCTTGAGAAAGAAGAAATCCTTGCTCTTGTTGTGAATTGCCACCTGCTCCCCTTTATTGATCTTATGTGCATTGACCACAATATCACTCTCTGATGCCTGGCGGAAAATCTTCTTCAGTTCCACCACCGGAAACTGTCCGCTGCGGATAATATCTCTCAGCACATTGCCGGGCCCCACACTTGGAAGCTGATTCTCATCTCCCACAAGGATCAGCCGCGTTCCCGCTGTCACTGCCTGGAGAAGAGAATGCATGAGCTGGATATCCACCATGGACATTTCATCTATGATGATCACGTCTGTCTCAAGAGGATTCTGGGCATTCCGCTCAAAATGGATTCCCTGCCCTTCCCTCTCCTCCTCCGGCATTCCGTCAAGCTCCAGAAGGCGGTGGATCGTCTGTGCCTCATAGCCTGTGGCTTCTGTCATCCGCTTGGCCGCCCGGCCTGTTGGTGCTGCCAGACGCAGTTCAGAACCTTCCCCTGCAAAAAACCGGATAATAGCGTTGATCGTGGTAGTTTTTCCTGTTCCGGGGCCTCCGGTAAGGACAAAGAGTCCATGTCCGGCAGCCTCGGTCACCGCCTTTTTCTGCATCTCATCAAGTACGGTTCCTGTCTCTTTCTCAATCTGCGCAATGCGCCGCTCCACCAGTTTCTCATCCTCCGGGCAGAGGATATTAAGCTCACACAGCATTCTGGCTGTATTCAGCTCCAGATAATAATACTGGCTTGGATATACAATGGTCACTCCGTCTGTTTCTTTCAAAATCAGTTTTCTGTCAATGACCATATCCATCAGATGCTTCTCCATATAGGACGGGTCCACATCAAGAAGCTGAGCGGATCTGGCGAAAAGCTGCTCCTTGGGAAGGTAGGTATGGCCCTCGGCGGTCGCCTGTAGGAGAGTATACAGCATGCCGCTTCTGATTCTGTAATCAGAATCTGTATGGATACCGATACGCGAAGCTATTTCATCTGCGATCTTAAATCCTACACCGCTGATATCCTCAGCCAGCCGGTAGGGATTCTCCTGAAGAACACCGTAGAGTGACTGTCCGTACTTCTGATAAATCTTTGCCCCAAGACTGAGAGAAATCCCGTATTTCTGCAAAAATATCATAGCCCGCCTCATGTCTGCCTTCTCAGTGACCTGGGCTGCGATCTCTCTTGCTTTTTTTCCGCTGATGCCTTTCACCTCAGACAGGCGTTCCGGCTCTTCCTCAACAATACGCAGGGTTTCCTCCCCAAAATGACGCACAATCCTCGCTGCCAGGGCCACTCCGATTCCCTTGATGGCCCCGGAGCCCAGATAGCGCTCCATAGCCAATGCATCCTCCGGCATTTTCTCCACAAATGATGTGATCTGGAACTGTTTCCCATAGACAGGATGTTTTGTAAAAACACCTGACGCCTCAATGGTAGCCCCCTGATTCACTGACGGAAAGCTTCCCACGCAGGTAAGTTCCTCATCCTCCCCGGTGTCCTTCAGCACCATAACTGTGTAACCATTGTCATCATTGCGGAAGATAATATGGTCAATATAACCGCTGATGGTCTCACTCATAAATTCATCTCCTGTTTGTAACTATTCAGTACCTTCATAGTCACTCCTGTTTTAACTTATACAAAAGAGGCGCTGCCCCTGCAGCACCCCCGTCTTATCCATCTATCTTAGCCATAATCTCAGCATACTTCCCGGTTCCCACAGCCACTACCATCATGGCATCCTGAACCGTAAGAGTATTCACCCCTGTCCTCTGCTCAATCAGTGTATCCATACCGTGAAGCAGCGCACCTCCGCCTGTGAGAACGATCCCCCGGTCCACAATATCGGCAGCCAGCTCCGGCGGTGTCTTCTCCAGAACGCCGTGTACTGTCTCCACGATCTGGCCTGTTGCATCCTTAAGGGCCATTCGGATCTCCTCAGAGGTAAGAGTTGCCACCTTGGGAAGTCCGGTGATCACGTTTCTTCCCTTCACTTCCATGGTCCTGGTGTCTGCTTCCTCGCTGGCGGTACCAATGGTTTTCTTAATAGCTTCTGCTGTATCCTCACCGATAAAGAGACTGTGATTCTTGCGCACATAATTCATGATAGCATGGTCAAAGCTATCTCCTGCTACCTTGATGGAACTGGAAACCACCACACCTGCCAGAGAGATCACAGCCACATCCGTAGTCCCTCCGCCGATGTCCACAATGAGATTCCCGAAGGGCTTGGACACATCCACTCCTGATCCGATAGCGGCGGCGATAGGCTCCTCCACCAGAAAGACCTCCCTGGCCCCTGCCTGGTAAGTGGCCTCTTCCACTGCCTTGCGCTCTATCTCTGTGATACCGCTGGGCACACAGATACTAATACGCGGCTTGCGGAAAGCTCTCCTGCCCATAGCCTTGGAGATGAAATATTTCAGCATCTTCTCCATAACGATATAATCTACGATCACGCCATGACGGATAGGGCGGATGACCTCCATATTGGAAGTCACATGGCCCGCCATCTGCCGGGCCTCCTCACCGATCGCTCTTATTTTCTCTGTATCTTTATCATAAACCACCACAGAAGGCTCCTTAAGCACAAGCCCCTTTCCGGTGGAATATACAAGACTGTTCCTGGTTCCAAGGTCAATCCCGATATCACTCGCAGCCATTGGAATCCCCTTTCTTTCTGTACTTCGTTAGGTTTTGCTTATATGATGAAGGGGTCAAAAGGTCTTTTGACCCCTGATACCTACGGATTTTTCCGCACTTCGTGCTCCCAAAATCCTAAAACATTCGAAATCCGCCCTATTCGGGCTACTTTCTCATGTTTTGCGGGTCCCAAAGTCATACAATTGCATGCAAGCATGCATTGTATGACCTTTTGACCCTGGTATCATTATATACAAAACACTCATAAATGGAAAGCTTTTTCTTCCTGCTTAAATTTCATTAAGATATTTTGCCACGTACTGTCCTGTATAGGAGGCAGGATTTGCCGCAATCTCTTCAGGTGTGCCTTTGGCGATCACATTACCGCCCTTATCTCCGCCTTCCGGCCCCATATCAATAATATAATCTGCAGTCTTGATAACATCAAGGTTATGTTCGATCACAACCACGGTATTACCCCCTTCGCAGAGACGCTTCAGTATCTCAATAAGCTTGTGCACATCTGCGAAATGCAGACCTGTGGTAGGCTCGTCAAGAATGTATATAGTCTTGCCTGTACTGCGCTTGCTCAGCTCTGTGGCCAGCTTGATCCTCTGTGCCTCTCCGCCGGAAAGCTCTGTTGACGGCTGCCCCAGACGGATATAGGAAAGCCCCACATCGTAAAGAGTCTCTATCTTCCTGCGTATAGAAGGAATGTTCTCAAAGAAGGGAAGTGCTTCCTCCACAGTCATGTTCAGAACATCGTAAATATTTTTGTCCTTGTATTTCACTTCCAGCGTCTCCCTGTTGTACCGTTTGCCTTTACATACCTCGCAGGGTACATACACATCAGGAAGGAAATGCATCTCAATCTTGATAATACCGTCACCGCTGCAGGCCTCACAGCGCCCGCCTTTCACATTGAAGCTGAAACGTCCTTTTTTATAGCCCTTTGCCTTGGCATCTGCAGTGGAGGCAAACAGATCACGTATCTGGTCGAACACGCCTGTGTAAGTAGCCGGATTGGACCGGGGGGTACGGCCGATAGGGGACTGGTCAATGTCGATCACCTTATCAAGCTGCTCAATACCGGAAATCCCGTCATGCTTTCCCGGAATCACCCTTGCCCTGTTTAAATCTCTGGCAAGATGCTTATAAAGAATCTCATTGATAAGCGAACTTTTACCTGAACCGGAAACACCTGTGATACATGTCATGATCCCAAGGGGGATATCAACATTTACCTTCTTCAGGTTGTTCTCCGCAGCACCTTTCACAGAAAGAAAGCCTGTCGGCTTCTTGCGCTCTGAAGGCACCGGAATCTTCAGCTTACCGCTTAAGTACGCACCTGTGACAGAATTCTCATTCTTCATCAAATCCTCGGCAGTACCGATCCCCACAAGCTGGCCTCCATGTTCCCCGGCCCCCGGGCCAATGTCCACCACGCAGTCGGCAGCTCTCATGGTATCCTCGTCATGCTCCACCACGATGAGGCTGTTGCCCAGATCCCGCAGATGCATCAGGGCATTCAGCAGCTTGTCGTTGTCTCTCTGGTGAAGTCCGATGCTTGGTTCATCCAGTATATATGCCACTCCCACCAGCCCGGATCCGATCTGGGTAGCCAGACGGATCCTCTGTGCTTCGCCGCCGGACAAGGTTCCCGTGGCACGTCCCAGAGAAAGATAATCAAGCCCCACATCAGACAAAAATCCAACTCTTGCCTTGATCTCCTTAAGAATCTGCTTGCCGATAAGCTTCTGCTGCTCCGTAAGCTCCATTTCATCCAGAAATTTCTTTAATTTTTCTATAGAGAGATTGGTGATCTCAAATATATTCTTATCTGCAACCGTCACTGCCAGGGATTCCTTCTTCAGTCTCTGTCCCTTACATGCGGTACACGGGGTGATGCGCATGAATGTCTCATATTCCTGCTTCATGGCGTCAGACCCTGTCTCCCTGTAACGCTGCTCCACATTCTTGATCAGTCCCGGGAAGGCAACGTCATACACGCCCTCCCCTCTCTGGCCTTTATAATATACCTTGACAGAATGTCCATTGGTGCCATGGATGATAATATCCTGGATTTCTGCGGGATAATCTTTAAATGGGGTGTCCAGGCTGAAATCGTATTGCTTGGCAAGTGCGTCAAGAATAGCCCTGGTAAAACTTCCCTTATCTGTACAGGACTGCCATCCCATTACCGCGATCGCTCCCTTGGAAATGCTCAGACTCTTGTCCGGGATCATCAGTTCCTCGTCAAACTCCATCTTGTACCCAAGTCCAAGACAGTCAGGGCAGGCGCCGAAAGGATTGTTGAAGGAGAAGCTCCTGGGTTCGATCTCATCCACACTGATCCCGCAGTCAGGACAGGAGAAGCTCTGGCTGAAATTGATCACATTCCCATCCATGGTATCCACCATGAGAAGTCCGTCTGCCAGTTCAAGTACAGTCTCAATAGAATCAGCCAGACGTTTCTCAATCTCCGGCTTCACAATAAGTCGGTCCACAACAATTTCTATATTATGCTTAATATTCTTGTCCAGCTTAATTTCCTCGGAAAGCTCATAGAGATTTCCGTCAATCTGGACGCGCACATAACCGCTTCTCTTAGCCTGATCCAACAGTTTGGCATGAGTACCCTTACGTCCCCTGACAACCGGTGCCAGAAGCTGGATCCTGGTCCTCTCCGGCAGTGACATGATATGGTCCACCATCTGGTCTACAGTCTGCTTCTTGATCTCCTTGCCGCACTTGGGGCAATGAGGGATGCCTACCCGGGCATACAGGAGACGGAAATAATCATAGACCTCCGTCACTGTCCCCACTGTGGAACGGGGATTTCTGTTGGTGGACTTCTGGTCTATGGAAATAGCAGGGGGAAGCCCCTCAATGCTCTCCACATCCGGCTTCTCCATCTGCCCCAGGAACTGTCTCGCATAAGAGGACAGAGATTCCATATATCTTCTCTGTCCTTCTGCATAAATAGTATCAAAAGCTAGTGAGGATTTGCCGGAACCGCTTAATCCGGTCAAAACCACAAATTTATCTCTGGGGATATCAACGCTTAAATTCTTAAGATTATTCACATTGGCTCCCCTGATTCTAATGAACTGTTTTCTCATAGTATCTGCAGCCATTTGTTCCTCCATTCTGTTATCGTATCCTGTATTGTAAGCAAAGCAGCCTGACCGCTTCTGCCGGAATCCCCGGTATACGTGTATGTATCCTAGTATAATTCCCAAACATGTGTTTGGCAAGGGGTAAAAATAATTTTACTTATCTTTTTTTCCATACATAAAATGGCTGTCATAAAATTTCGATCCTGCCTGAAGCTCATTGTCCATTTTTTCAATTCCCACACTTTCAAGAAGTGTTTTTCTTTCAGAAAACAAGTTGGTGCCCAGGCCAAGACGGTCTCCCTCAATGGTGCATCCCAATGCTGCCAGAGTTGTGGGGAACATATCCATATTTGTGAATTCCCTGTTCTCCTCCTTCGCAGGCTTGACAGGCGGATTTATGATACAATTATAAGTCTGCCGCTGGTAACCCGCAGGAATGGCAGTATCTGTAAATCCCCGTGCCATGCTGATATGGTCGCCGGATATGATCACAGTGGTATTTTTATAGAAATCCTGTTTCTTAAGCCATTTCACAAAGTCTGCCACCTGACGGCTGGAGCAGGACAGAGCATTCTCATATTTAGTGGGGTATTGTTTTTCACAGAGACTGCATCTGCTGCCATTGGGCATATGGGTGTCCACTGTGAGCAGAGTCATATTGAAAGGCTTGCCGCCATGGGACAGCTCATCAGCCTTTTCCTTTGCAAATTGGAATAATTTTCTGTCCTCAAAGCCCCAGAATTTTTTATACCCCTGGGGGATAAGGCCATCTTTAAGAGCTGTTATATAATCCAGGTACTGATAATCCCCGTGCTGGGTGAAATAGGCTTTTCTTCCTCCGAAAGTAATATCAGACCCAAGAACAAGCCAGTTGTCATATCCTGCATCTTCAAGTATCTCCCCAAGTGTTGTAACCCCCGGGAAGAATTTTTCATAATGGGACATTTCGTTATTTCTCACAGGCAGCTTCAGGGGCAGCCCGCTTGTCTGGGAAAACATCCCGGCCATAGTCCAGGTAGTTCCCGTAACCATACGGGCGCCGCCAAACTTATCCCCTGACTTGGAAGAAAAACTTATATTCTCCTCTGCCAGCTCAGTCAGCTCCGGTATGTAATTAACCTTCACAGCACCCCCGTGAGCCTCATCCATAAAAGAAGTTTCCATAGACTCCAGATATATGTAAATGAGATTTCTCTTTTTTTCAGGAAAAGTGACGGCTGTGCTCAAAGGATCCGCATAATTCTCCTGAATAAAAGAAGAGTCATGCAATGCACGTTTCACATAATCAGCCACAGGAATGATCCTTGCTCCATAAGATATGCCAAATAAACAGCACAGAGAGGCAAGAGCCAGGACAGCACCTTTTGAAAAAACAACAGGGACAATGAGACATTCTTTCTCCTCCCCTGTTTTCTTCTTCATGCGCAGCCAGACTTCTTTTTTATCCCGCTCTCTCCAGCGACGGAGAATCCCCTCTTTTCTTCCGGCCAGTACATGCATAGTTAAAAACACACCTGTGATAATGAGGGCCGGAATAAGCGCCTGTATGGCAAAAGCCTTTACGGCACCGGTATCAGTTCCTTGTAAGGGCACCTTAAGATGAAATATGATCTCATCCACTGAAATATTGCCAAAGGATGAAACCGCCCATTTCGCAGCAAAAGCCAAAAGTCCCCCTATAAAGCTCAGGAGAAAAACAAAAAGGTATCCCAAAAAATCCTTAATCCTCTTTTTCATCTTTCATACCTTCTTTTTTCCCTACAGTAAGCTCATAATGTGCATAAGTTTCAATAACCTTGCCTGCAAATCCAACAACAGCAGCCACTACTATGCTGATGAGCATAAATTTCATGGATATATATCCATCATTCACATTTCCCTGAATACAGGTCTGACCGGCATTCCCGAAAAAAGAAACTAAGATCAAGGCTATGGCAGTGTCTACAAAAGCAAATGCGCCGTAAATCATAACCAAGTCAAACAGTCCTTTATCCTTTTCATCTTTCCCCCGCACAAGGCGGTACACTGCCATTGACAGACACCCAGGAAAAAACAGGCACAAAATCTGCAGCATTTTCATTCCTTCTTTCTTTTTCTCTATGGCAGCAAAAAATCCGCCATTATGGTATTGCTCACATGGATTCCTCTACGGGTAAGAAAAATCCTGTTGTCTTCTTCTGCTAACAGTGACATATTTTTATACTTATTCAGGACACTGCCATATACTGCTTCTATATTACATCCAAATATATCTTCAAACTCAGCCTTACTGATCCCCTCCGCCATACGAAGTCCCAGAAACATAAATTCTCCCATTTCATCTTCCCTGGTCAACATTGTTTCCTCTCTTCGCAGCTTCTCCGGGCGGGTGCAGTCCTTTATATATTCCTCCATATCACTTGTGTTGGAAAAACGCCTGTGGTCAAATAAAGAGGCTGCCCCCAGTCCAAGTCCAAGATAATCTGTTCTTTTCCAGTATCCTGCATTATGGCGGCAGGCAAAACCCGGCCTGGCATAATTGGATATTTCATATTGCTCATAGCCGTATTCTCCCAGTATCTCCCCAGTATCCTCATACATACGGTACTCCGTATCCTCAGAAGGCAGCTCCAGGTTTCTTTGTGCCAGAGGAGTCCCCGGTTCAACAATAAGGCTGTAAGCTGAAATATGCTCCGGCCCCAGTTCTGCAGTCTGCTTCAGATTCCTTATCCACCCTTCATATTCCTGCCCGGGAATGGCGAACATCAGATCAACATTTATATTATCAAATCCTGCGTTTCTTGCAATGGTAAAGCTTTCCACAAATTCACGGTATGTGTGGATCCTCCCCAGCATCTTCAGTTCCCTGTCATCAGGGGACTGAAGACCAATGCTTAACCTGTTAACTCCCCATCTCCGGCAGGTTTCCAGCTTTTCCAAACACAAAGTCCCCGGATTGGCCTCCATAGTGATTTCGGCATCCGGGGTAATATTAAATTTCCTATATAATTGCTTTAATATTCTTTCCATATGAGAAGGAGATAAGAGAGAAGGGGTGCCGCCTCCTATAAATACGGAAACCACATTTCTCCCTACCCCTTCCTTAACTGTCTCCATTTCCTGTTCCAGAGCCGTGACATATTTTTCCTGTGTTTCCACAGATACCGGACCTGACAAAAAATCACAGTAATCACATTTCTTTACGCAGAAAGGAATGTGTACATATAATTCAAGTTCCCTATTCTCCAGCTGAGTTTTCATTCTGACTCTCCTGACTGCTTTTCTGGTCAAGATACTCATTGACCATGGTCATATTTCCGTTGGTGACCACGGCCTCGGGATTCATCTCATCCGGCGCCTTGGTCGGTGCCACAGAAGGAGTGATGGTAATTTTTAACACCTGCTGGGATTGGGCATCCGGTTCCTTCTTCTTCCCGCATCCACATCCTGATATGAAAATGGAAGCTGACAGAGCTAAAGTAAAAACCAATACTTTTCTGTATGTTCTTTTCATGATGTTCCTCCGTTGTAACAGTTCAGGATTACCTGAATTGTTACCCTCCGCTGCCGGAAAACGGGACAATGTCAGCGCTCTGCCCCGCACAATGGCCTCCGGTCATTTATCATCCAGCTTCAATACACTCATAAAGGCTTTCTGAGGTATCTCCACATTTCCCACCTGGCGCATACGCTTCTTGCCTTCTTTTTGTTTCTCCAGCAGCTTCTTCTTTCTGGTAATATCTCCGCCATAGCACTTTGCCAGCACATCCTTGCGCATGGCCTTTACAGTCTCCCTGGCGATGATCTTACTGCCTACTGCTGCCTGGATAGGAATCTCAAAAAGCTGGCGGGGGATTTCTTCCTTCAATTTTTCACACATTTTACGGCCCCGCTCATAAGCGGTATCCCCGTGGACAATAAAGGACAATGCATCCACTTCCTCTTTGTTCACCAGAATATCCAGCTTCACAAGCTCGCTGCGCTCATAACCGCAAAGCTCATAGTCCAGGGACGCATACCCTCTGGAACGGGACTTCAGGGCGTCAAAAAAGTCGTAAATTATTTCATTCAATGGAAGCTTGTACTTCAAAAGAGCACGTGTCTCTTCCATATAATCCATTCCCAGATACTGGCCCCTGCGCTCCTGGCAGAGATCCATAATGGCTCCGATAAACTCTGTAGTCACCATAATCTCTGCATTGACCATAGGCTCTTCCATGTATTCAATCTCGGAAGGGTCCGGAAGGTTGGTGGGGTTAGTCAGATCCATTACCTCCCCATTTGTCTTATACACTTTATAGATAACACTGGGCGCGGTAGTGACTAAATCAAGATTGTACTCTCTCTCCAAACGTTCCTGGATGATCTCCAGGTGAAGCAGTCCCAGAAAACCGCAGCGGAACCCAAATCCTAAGGCCACGGAAGTCTCCGGCTCATAGAAAAGAGAAGCATCGTTAAGCTGGAGTTTCTCCAGAGCGTCCCGCAAATCTCCGTATTTGGCACCATCTGCCGGATAAAGCCCGCAGTAAACCATGGGATTTACTTTTTTGTATCCCGGCAGTGCCTCTGCGCAGGGACGGGAATCGTCAGTGACTGTATCACCAACCCGTGTATCCTGTACATTTTTAATACTGGCAGTGATATAACCAACCATTCCTGCGGTCAGCTCCTCACAGGGGAGAAACTGTCCTGCGCCGAAATATCCCACTTCCACCACTTCCGTCTTAAATCCGGTAGCCATCATCCTGATGGGGGTTCCTTTTTTCACGCTGCCGTCCATAATACGGCAGAATACGATCACCCCTTTATACGGATCATAGATGGAGTCAAAAATCAAAGCCTTCAAGGGGGCCTGAACGTCTCCCTGGGGCGCCGGGATTTTCTTCACGATCTGCTCCAGAACATCTTCAATATTTATGCCTGTCTTGGCAGATATCTGAGGCGCATCATGAGCTTCCAGCCCGATAACATCCTCTATTTCACTGATAACCCGGGACGGATCTGCACTTGGAAGGTCAATTTTATTGATCACCGGAAGCACATCCAGGTCATGGTCAAGAGCAAGGTAAACATTTGCCAGGGTCTGAGCTTCGATCCCCTGTGCAGCATCCACCACCAGAATGGCACCGTCGCAGGCTGCCAGGCTTCGAGACACCTCATAGTTAAAATCTACATGACCTGGGGTATCAATTAAATTAAAAATATATTCTTCACCGTCTTTTGCCCTGTAGACAATACGCACGGCCTGGGATTTTATAGTAATTCCGCGCTCCCGTTCCAAATCCATATTGTCCAGTACCTGGGACTGCATCTCACGCTCGGTGAGAAGGCCTGTTTTCTCAATAATCCTGTCGGCCAGTGTGGATTTTCCGTGATCAATATGTGCAATAATACAGAAATTACGAATTTTACTCTGGTCTATCATTCCAGGAGTTCCTCCTCTATCTTCATCTTACTGTCTGTTTGCTAATTTTGTATTATAGCACAATTTACCTTGGTTTGTCACCGCCTTTTAATACTCTGTCAAGGATATCTGCAAAGGGCTCCATTGCATTCTTCACCTCCTGCACCGTATTGGTCTGGGCTCCCGCCTCCAAAAGAAGGGCCTTCGGGCGCAGATGCAGGTTATACCGGAGGCCAGCAAGGTAAATTCCACGGTAAATATCAGGATAATACTGTGCTGCCTGATATTCCAGCTGAAAAGAAAAAGCCAGGTTATCTTCAATATAGGGATTAGGCAGGTATTCCACCTTCCCGTGGCTCACCGTATAGCTTAAACCGTTGTAAAACATGATCTGTGCCGTGTCTTTTCCGTTGATCTCCGTCACCAGATGACGGTCCTCCGGCACGCCGTCCCTGTGCAGGTCAATGATCACCTCAATACTAGGATTTTCCTCAAGAACCTGTTCAATGTACTCCCGGGCATAATCATATGCCCGGCTGCGGTCAATTTCACCGTCAATTATGTCAAAGGTTTCTGTCACATGCATGACATTATACCCATATGTGTCTGTGAGAAGCTGAGTCAGGTAATTCCCTACCCCCACAACAGTATCCTCCGGTTCCCCTTCCCGTGAATCCACAAAGGTTTCCTGGGAGTGGCTGTGGTAAATGAGTATCTGGGGTGCCGAGGCATCCTGCTTCATGGTAAAGTCCTCACCCAGGAACCGGGCTGCATTGAGCTGGTCTGCACTGGTGGCCGTATTAGGATCCAGGATAAAAAACTGACCCAGAAGATAATCATAGTCAGCCAGACTTTCCGGAGAAAGATCAACCACAGGATGAGGTTCAATGGCCGCAGCCGCAGCCCTCAGGTCTTCTCCCCGGGAATCTCCGCCCTGTTCCTCACCTTGGGGCTTATCGCCCTCGTCCTCGCCCTGAGCCTTATCACCCTGAGTCTCACCCTGTGCATTTTTTTTGCTGTCTAACCCTTTATCTTGTGAATCCTGACCTTTTGTTTCATCTTCAGACTTTGTATCTGCCGTGTTGTTTTCTTTCTTTTCAGTATCCCTACTGTCTTCTTCATCCTGCAGGCTGCTGTCCTCTTCTGATTTTTCTTCCTGAAGTTTGTCCTCTTTTTGGGTTTTGTCTTTGTCCTTTGAAGAAGTATCCTTTTTTTTCTCTGCAGCCGCCTGTTCTTTTGCAGCCTTGGCAAGCAAAGTTTCCTCTTGTTGGGAATGATTCTCCTCCTGAGCCTTTTTCCCAAGGTAATCAGCATTACTCTCAATAATTTTTTCGTAAGTCTCAGGGTCTTCGCTCTGAGGTATATCGGTGGCCTCATCTTCCAGAAAGCAATACAGCGGGAACTGCCTGTACACATTGCCGCGCAGGAAAAAAGGCCCCGGCATCACAGCCAGAACGAGAAAAAAACACAGGCTTAAAAATACACAGAATGCCCTCTGGAAATTTGTCACACAATCACCTCTTTAAAGGTATCCTATGACAGAACCGGACGGATTATACTTGTGCAAAAGCAAGATTCAGTCCCTCGGAAATGGTAAAGCTTAAATATTTTACTGTTTCATCCACATCCTTTGGGGTGACAAACATACTATGAAGATGGGGCGAGATCATTTCCTCAAGAAATTCCTTTTGCTCCGCTTCATCCAGAGCATCCAGAAGATGAGCCATGGAATCGTGAACAATAGTGGCAGCGTCCACCACTGTAGGCACACCGATGCCTATCACTTTTACCTGCAGGTTTTCCTCTGTAAGCCCGATACGGTGGTTTCCCACGCCGGAGCCCGGATTGATTCCCGTATCCGTGATCTGAATGGTGCGGTTCAGTCTTCTTGTACTGCGTGCAGCCAGTGCGTCGATGGCAATGACCACATCAGGCTGAGTCTCAGAAACAACACCCTGTATGATCTCAGATGTCTCCATGCCTGTCTGAGCCATAACTCCCGGAATAATGCCGCTGGTGCGGTGCATTTTCTCTTCCCCCATGCCCTTAAGACCATATTCACGGATGATATGTCTTGTCATGCGCAGATTCTCCACCACATGGGGACCCAGCGAATCCGCTGTGATACCCTGGTTTCCAAGTCCCACTACCAGAATCGACTGCTCTTTTGAAAGATCGATAAGCTGTCTCAGATGTTTCGCCACCTCCTCAGAAACCTCCCTGTGGTAATCCTCATCCGGAGACGAAAGATTAGGTGCCTCAATGGTAATATAATTTCCCTGAGGCCTGCCCATAGCCTTTGCACCGTTCTCAGTCTTAATTTTTACCACCGTCGTACGTATATCCTTCTCTTTATCATAATCCTCCTTGATCTCCACCCCGCGGATCTCTACATTTTCCTCTTTATACCGCTCTGTTGTCTCCACTGCCAGGTCTGTTCTGATTCGATAATTTCCCAACATCCTTTCATCCTCCAGCTTCCTTTTTTGCTGTACTTTATTTCATGTCCAGCAGCTTATTTCTTTTTATTTTTTACATTTTTTGCAGAAATATGTATTGACATTCTCTGGCAATTATACTAAACTATATAAGCATGTTTCATAGAAACGCCCGTGTCTGTTTCTATGGAGAAGAAAATATTTTCACTATTATTTTATCCTGGAATTGGAGGTGTACGAATTGGCTAATATCAAATCTGCTAAAAAAAGAATTTTAGTAAACAAGACAAAAGCTGCGAGAAATAAAGCTGTCAGATCTGCTGTTAAGACATCCATCAAGAAAGTTGAAGCTGCTGTAGCAAACAACGACAAGGCAGTTGCTGAGACCGCATTAAAAGATGCAATCTCCACAATCAGCAAAGCAACTTCTAAAGGAGTTTACCACAAAAACAACTGCGCAAGAAAAGTTTCTCGTTTAACAAAAGCCGTTAACAGCATCGGCTAATAGAAGAGGTAATTTTTAGTTATAAGCTTATAATTAAAAGGGAGAGCAATCATACCGTCATGTGATTGCTCTCTTTTTTTTATTAGATTATTTTATTTGGTCTATTTTGAGATGAAGGAATTGGCTGCGGGAGTATTTCGAGAGGGCAAGCTCAGAGTTGCGAAGCCCGCATGCCCCTCTCGAGCTCTCCCCTGTTGGGCACGCAGGTGGTGGGTGCGCAGAGGAATTGGGTGAAACTTTACGAATTTACCGCAGCTTTCTTGATGTACGCTGGAGCTACACGAATAGAGCTTCCTTGAGATATACTGTCCGTGCATGAGAAAAATAAGCATCACCTCCCTGAGCTATGTTCTCCTTGCATCAGAGTTCAAAAAAATACAAAACAAAAATAACCGCTGTCTTCTCCAACACAGCGGCCTCTCTTCATACTCCATCTTCTCATTCCCACATCTAGTCCCCTCCAACACCCTCTGGTAAACCACAGCCCAGCGTGCCCAACAGGGGAGAGCGCGAGAGGGGCATGCGGGCTTCGCAACTCTGAGCTTGCCCCTCTCGCAACCCCTTACTGGACAAGCAATTTCCGGTTAAAGGGAAGAGTCCCAAATATTTTCATTTGGTGTTTGATGGTATTTTTTACGGCCGTGTGAGAGGCTTCTTTTAGCTCAATGTAGTGAACTTTTCCGGTTGGGGCATCATCTAATGTCTGCCTGATGGCTTTTACGGCTTCCAGGGAGAGGCCTGTGAAGAAGTTTACTTTATTAATGCCGTGGGCGATGGCGGCCCGGAATTCTTCTTCCGGCAGGCCGGAGCCGCCGTGAAGGACAAGGGGAATGGATACTCTGCTGCGTATTTCATCCAGTCTGCGGGTGTCAATTTTCGGGGTTCCTTTGTATATTCCATGTACGGTTCCTACTGCAACGGCCAGTGCATCCACCTGTGTCTGCTGCACAAAGTGAGCTGCATCTTCCGGGCTGGTATACATGGTTTCATCTGCTTCACTTGCCTGCAGTTCCCCTTCCGGGCTGGCCACATGACCGATTTCAGCCTCAACGCTCACGCCGCAGGCATGGGCCGCCTCAACAACTTTTCTGGTGACGGCAATATTCTCTTCTATAGGGAGTGCAGAACCGTCAAACATAACAGAAGTACAGCCTCCGTGAATAGCTTTCATCACATCCTCAAAGGAACGGCCGTGGTCAAGATGAAGACATACAGGCACAGTTGCTCTCCGGCACCGGTCTAACAGTCTTGTGAAATAAAACGACAGATCATTTTTCTCCCAGAAAAAATTAGGTATCATAAGAATCACGGGCAGCCCCTCTTCCTCTGCTGCTTCGATAATCGCTTCTGTGAAATTATCATCCAGGGTATCAAACGCTCCTACTGCATATTTTTTTTCTATACTTTCACTTAATATTTCCTTCAAAGTCACTAAGCCCATTTTCATCTTCTCCTTTGCTCTTTCATGATTTTCTGGTAAATACGAAACTTCTCCTGGTATCTCTCTGAAGTTTCCTCATTTGGTATCAACTTCTTTTTAATTTTCACCATCTTTTTTATTGCAGCATCAAAATCAGAATAATAGCCCACTCCCACTGCCGTTATCATGGCAGCGCCCGCACAGGATACTTCTTCCTGCTGCACCAGACTTACAGGACTTTGAAATAAGTCTGCCTTAAACTGAAGCCATTTCTCAGATGAGGTCCCTCCTCCTCCGCAAAAAATCCCGGAAAACGGATAGCCGTTGAGTTCCTCCATACCATCTGCGATTTCTTTCAGCCGAAAGGTGATTCCTTCTGTTACAGCCTGAAAAAGTTGTATGCTTTTTGTTACCGGTGAAAGTCCATGTATATGAAACTCTGCCTTGTCATTGTCTGCAAGGAAAAATATCTCACCCTTGCCGTCATACTTCACACACTTCTCTGCCTCTGCAAAGAAATTTGGGGGTTGATTCCCTGTCAGTTCCCGAAACCAGTTGATATACGATCCTGCAATGCTTGAACCGTTAAGACTCATGCTGTCCCTCATAAGCCCGCAGCCCAGCTCCACATTTGCCTGCTCCGGCAAATCCATATACTCATCTGTAAAGCAGCCTGCTATCTCATAGGTGCCTGATACATTTCCCAGCACCCGTGCCCCTTGGGGATTCAATCCCATTCCCAGAAACCCGCATTCTGAATCATGGGCGCCCAGGATGACAGGAAGCCTCCACGGAAGTTTAACTCTGCCGAAATGCCCAATTTCTCCTACCCGGCAAGTGGATTCCTCTATTCTTTTACCCACAGTCTCTCTGTCAATACACAACAGCTTCAATAATAAAAGTGACCATTCCTTCTGCCGGATATCCAAGAGCATTTTTCTGTTAGCCAGTGTATAGTCTGTACATACCGGAAGGCCCATACGATTCAAAATAAACTCTTGAATATTCATTACATATCTGGTGTTTTTATATATCTGGGGACAATGGTTCTTTATCCAAAGAAGTTTAGCGGGAACCAGCATAGACAGGCACTCACCGCCTGTAATCTCCCTGAATATATGACTGCCTGCCGCTTCCCTTATATACTGTGCTTCCTCCTGGGCCCTTGTATCAAAAGCCATGATCATAGGGTACAGCACTTCATAGTTCTCATCCAAAAGGATGAGAGAATCACCAAAAAACGAAAATCCAATACCATATACTGTCTCACTCCCGTCCAACTGCCTGAGAAGTCCCTCCATAACTTCCTGGGCAAGATTCCAAATGGACTCTGCATCCATCTCCGCCCATCCGCTCCGGGGCCGGAACCAGGAATTAGCCTTTGAAGACAGTTTTACAATCCGCCCGTCTTCAAGGTTTGCAAGGCAGGCGCGTACCTTTGACGTTCCAAAATCTAAAACTATAACTGTATCCATGTTATCACAACCCTGCCATTTCATCCGGTCACCAGCCGGTAACCTTATTTTTAATATTTCTCATAGGCTTTCCATTAAAATAACAATCCAAATCCTTCAGTATCACAGCTATAGAATTGTGCCCCACATTGCTGGTAGTTCCGGCAAGATGCGGCGTCAGGGTTACATTATCCAGCTTCAGAAGGGGATCATCTGCAGAGATCGGTTCCCTGGCAAACACATCCAGAGCTGCACCCCCTATTTTATGCTCCGCCAAAACTTCTGTCAGAGCCACTTCGTCCACCAGCCCTGCCCTGGCTGTATTAATGAAAAACGCTGTTGGTTTCATCAAAGCAAACTGTTCTCTCCCCATCATTTTCTCGGTATCCCTGCATAGCCTGGCATGAATGGTAACGTAATCCGATACACGGAGTAATTCCTCCAGGGGTACCGGCTGTGCCCCTGCTTCCCGTATTTTTTCAACGGGAAGGTACGGCTCATATGTAAGCAGTTTTACTCCAAACGGCACCAGTCTTGCCGCTACCATCTGCCCGATGGCGCCAAAACCAATTATGCCTACAGTCTTACCTTCCAGGTTATGGGAATAAGGAAAATTAGAAAATCTTATTTTCCACGCTCCTCCGTTGGCAGTAAGACTGCTTCTGCAGATATTCCGCGCTTCAGCGATCATCATACCCACCGTATAATCGGCAACTGCTGCAGCCACCCTTCCGGGAGCATTGATGACAGGAATGTTCCTCTCTGAAGCTGCCTGCGTATCCACATTCTCTACTCCGCTTCTCAGCACACCGATAAGTTTAAGATGGATTCCAGCCTCGATCACGTCTCTCCCGACAGCCCCAAAATCAGTGATCAGTATTTCTGCATCTCTTACCTTGTCCAGTAATTCCGGAGATGTGTGTATGCTTCCCGGCCCTTCCTTCTCTATTTTTAATATGTATGCCGCCCGTTCTTCTTCCGTATTGCCTAAATCAATGTCCACCACCTCAACTTGCGCATTATACTTTTCAAAAAGATATGCATTATCCAGAATATCCTTTTTCGTAATAGAAAAATCCGCTGCAAACAGAACCTTTATCTTATCCATTTCATTTCCTCCTGCTATTTTTCTCTGAGTGCCTGGAGAGAATAAACTGTACAGCAGTTTCATACATTTTTCCCTCTGATTTTCCTACATTATAGCAACAGCTTTTTGAAGAATACATGTGCTAAGATGACTGAATGATTCAATATTTTTACTTATGTATTTCGGCCGGCAGACACTTAATGTAAGCTTTTTTTGTATTCACTCACTGACATGCCTGTATGTTTCTTAAAGCAGACACTGAAATAATGGGGGTCCTTGATTCCAACCCTCTCAGCTACCTCGTATGATTTTAAATCTGACTGGGCAAAAAGCTTCATTGCCTTTCCCATACGCAGTTCAAACAAATATCCGCTGAAAGTCTTTCCTGTTTTTTCTTTAAACACGCGGCTGAGATAACTGGAATTGGTGTAGAAATCCTTGGCTAACGAAGATAAAGAAATTTCTTCCTCTTGGTAATGTTCCTGAAGATGATCCGTCACCTTTCTCACCATATCCTTCTCCTTATCCCCAAGCTCACGGGAAATCATCCGGGATGCCTCCCGGGTAAGCTGTTCCAGATATCCCCGGATTTCATCAAGGCTTGATAAAGAAAATATTTCCTGTATCATCTGGCTTTGCCCCTTTGGCATATCCTCCGGATGGATTTTCAGCTCCAGAAGAATTGTCATAACCTCCATGACAAATCTCAGTGCAAAAAGTAACGTCTCATCCTTTGAAAAATTCATGATCCTCATTTTTTCAAAGGTTTCATCCAGTAATTCCAAAGTTCCGTTAAGGGAACCTGATCGTATAGAAAAACCAAATTCATGGATTTTTTCTTCACTCATATTTATCTCTGTATCATAATACGGATATATATCCCGGAAGCTGATGGTCTGGTTCTTTCCTGCAGTGAATCTGTATTTCAAAGCATCTTTTGCCTCTCTGTAAGAAATATGCAGCTGTTCCAGCTCTGTATACGCTTCTCCCACACCTATACAGATTCCGCATTTTGTATGTTTGATGAGATGCTCCTTTAAAATATCACAGATTTCAAAAAACTCCTCTTTCATCTGGTTATTCAAAATCATAATAGACTGCATTCCGCTGCTGATCACATATATGTGTTCATCTTTTTTAAAGTATTCCTGCATGAGTTCCTGACACTTCATCTTAAGCAGCAATTTGTTCTCTTCATCCATGCCGCTGCTGTTGTCAAACAGAACTTCTACAAGGGCCACTTGAAAAATATCCTTTCTCAAGCGCACATCCAGATATTCCAGGCTGTCCAGGAGAGAATCCGGCTTCTGGCTGCGCACCAGTGCTGCCAGCTGTTTTTCCCTGATATAGCCGGCATTGGCCGAAAGTTCCTGTTTCAGCCTCCTGATAGACTGTTGATAATCCTGCTCCTGCAAAATGGCATCTCTTACTTTAACTGCTGCATCACGGATTTCTTCCTGGTCAATAGGCTTCAGCAGATAGTCAAAAACACCTATTTTAATCCCCTCACTTGCATATTCAAACTCATCATGTCCTGAAAGGATAATAATTTTTGTATCCGGGTACCGTTCTGTGATCCTCCTGGCAAACTCCAGGCCATCCATCACAGGCATACGGATATCCGTAAAAACTATATTGGGATGCAGTTCTGCTGCCATCTTCAATCCCTCTTCAGAACCGGAAGCCTCCCCCACAATTTCCAGCCCAAGTTCAGTCCAGTCAATACATCTGAGAATCATCTGACGGACCAGTTTCTCATCATCCACCACTAATACCTTCAACATTTCAGCAACCTCCCATCAATGGTCCTCTATCTCCTTGGGCACCCTCACATTAATAATGGTTCCTGCCCCGGCTTCACTGTCAATCCGCACAAGATCATCTCTTCCGTAAAAAAGAGCAATACGTTCTATCGTCCCATGGACTCCGAAACTTTTATCTTCCCCGACACCGGTTCCCTCCATGATTTCCCGCACTTTTTCCTCGCTCATGCCCGCACCGTCATCCTCCACCTGCAGAAGTACAAATTCACCGTCATTACATACGCGGATCGTTATATGTCCGCAGGTACCAAGGGTTTTCAGTCCATGGTAAATTGCATTCTCCACAAAAGGCTGCAGAACAAGCTTTAAGACCCTGTACTTTTTCATCAATTCGTCAATCTCATAGGAGACTTCAAAGACATCTTCATAACGATATTTCTGTATGATCAGGTAATTATAGATAATTTTAATTTCTTCCTCAATGGTAATAATTTCCTGCCCTTTATGCAGACTGGTCCTGTAATATTTCCCCAATGCCTGCATCATGATAAAAACATCTTCCGAACGGTCCATAAGCGCCAGGGCACTTACTGAATCAAAGGTATTGTACAGAAAGTGCGGTTTAATCTGTGCGTGCAGCACATCCAGTTCATATTTCCGTTTCATTTTTTGCTCCCGCAATACCTTCTGAAATAATTCATTCAGCACAGTGACCATACAGTTATATCCTTCCTGAAGCTGATTAAGCTCTGCGTTTGCCTCCACTACAGGCACCGGGCTGAATTCCTTTTTTTCCACTTGATTCATAGACTGCAGCAAATGCTGAACCGGAACCTCAATAAATTTAGTGATAATGATCGCCCCCACACTCAGGAGTACGGCATTGAGTGCCAGAATAACAAATGTCCAAATTCCAAAAGATTTAAATTCCCCCATTCCGGGCTCGTTCTTCCTGATCCCCCATATTTTCCATCCTGTCTTCCTGTCACCCAAAAAAGCTGCTTTATAATTTTCACTGCCCTTCTCAAAGGAGAAATAGTTCTCACCTTTTTCATAACGCTCCGTAAGCTCTCTGCCGAATCCGTCTTCACCTTCATAAATCACAATCTGATCATCCTGATCAAGAATTTCTATTATGACATCATTTTCCTTCTGGGCCAGAGAACAGGCTCTGCGTATTTCCCCATAGGATATATTTAAAATAATGGTGCCTACAGACTTCTGACTGTCAAGGTCATTGATGATACGGATCAGTGATATATACTTTCCGCCCCCGGCATTCTGTTCGAAAAATTCCCCTGAATTCATTCTGACTATAAATCCGCCTTTACGCTCCAGAACCTCCCGGTACCAGGATGCCGCTGTAATTGGATTGGAAACTTTCTCCCTTCTTGAGTCATTGGCTGCTGAATACATATTTCCAAAATTATCAAAAATATAAACTGAATCTACAAATGTGCTGCTTATGATCAGCCTCATCACCGTCTGATCCACTGATATCAGGTTTTTATTCCCCTGTTCCGATTTTCCCAGGGATTTCTGTACACTTGTATCAAATCCAATAATTTTAGAATATTCGTCTGCCCTGTCAATGGTTGCCGCAAAACTTGACTCCACTGTCTGAAGTGCCTTCTCTAATGCGCTGTCCTCCATACGTGAGACTGAAGACTTTATAATATAGATATACAAAAAACTGCAGAAGGATATGGTGATCACAAGAAGCAACATATAATATCCCAGAATCTGTCTGCTGAAGGGCAAACTTTTAAACTTCTTTAATTTAATTCTGATTTTCTTTCTTACTATGTCCATTCTGCTGCTCCCTTCTGTCATTCCTAAAAGGCGTCTGCCACCAACCCGGTTGCAGGCGCCCTTTCTTACAACATGATCCATACCATTCATGCCGCAGCTTGCTTAGCCACTTATTCCTCTCTGTTGGGATGGATCAAGACTTTGACTGCATTTCTGTCCTGAATATTGAAGTCCAGCGCTTTAAAATAATCATCCAGACTAAATTCATCACTGATCAGCACTTTCGTGTTTACTTTTCCCTCTGCTATGGCAAGGACAGCTCTGTCGAAGTCCCCAACCTGACTCAGAGGTGTAACATAACTCAGTTCACGGTCCCAGAAATCAGAAAACGGAAAACGCAAATCTGCATGCTCTTCATGATAATAACCATATCCCAGTATTTTCCCGCCCATCTTCATCAGCTTTGGAAGAGAATAAACCACCTCCGAAGCGCCTGTGGCATCTATAGCTCTGTCAAATCCAAGAGGGAATTTCTCTTTCAGTATTTTTTCGTGCTTAGAATAATCCTGTCTGTCCATAAGCACCGTCTCTATTCCCAATTTTTCCAATATGTCAAGCTTACACTGTGTGGATGCACACACGATTACCCTGGCTGCACCTGAATTTCTGGCGAGCTGTGCCAGGATCAGCCCCTGAGGACCTGCTCCCATGACCAGAACCTCATCACCGCAGCGGATATCTATCTGATCCATTGCGTGGACACAACAGGCAACCGGTTCTGTCATACTGGCCTCCTCGAAGGAAATGTTGTCCGGGATATGGTAAACCTTCTCTGCACTCACCAGGACATACTCTGCCATGCCTCCGTTTATATTATGTCCAAGGGAGCCTAAATTACGGCAGTGAATAGGGTCATGTCTTTTACAGTAATAGCAAGTCTGGCAAGGTACCGTGTTGTCCACAGTTACTCTGTCTCCTACTTTACATGATTTCACCTTTGCACCTGTCTCATAAACATATCCGGCAAATTCATGGCCCGGTACTACAGGATACACCGACATAGATGTGCCTGTAGTATCATGTCCCTGTTCCACGCCGATACAGATACCGCAGCACATCACTTTCACGATCACCTGATGATCTCCGCAAACCGGATAGGGAATGTCAGTTATCTTTCCATTTTCTCTTCCAGCCTCTGTATACAGTAATGCTTTCATAAGCTCACTCTCCTGTCCTATTTTAAAATCATAATACCTTTAATATAATCAGAATCACCCATTTTCCCTATGGTGGGAAGCAGATCTTCCAAACAGTAAAATTTATGGGTAAACAGTTTGAAAAAAGGATACTTTGTGTGGCGTTCCAGCAGATGAAATGCCTTATGAAACACTCTCGGACTGTTGGCCACAAGACTGTTTATTCTCACATTCTTGCTGAATGCCAGCCTTGGCAGGTCAATCTTAAACTCCTCACCAAATCCAAAGGGCACTCCTACCTCAATGTAAGTACCCAGTTTTCTCACCATCTGCAGACCTTCTATGGATGCACGTGTAGAATTTGCACACTGGATCACCAAATGGGGGCCTTGGCCAGTTAATGTACGGATTTTGGAAATTCTCTCCTCCAGGCTCATGGTACTGGAATCCAGAACCTCATCACAGCCGGAAATTTCTTTGGCAAGCTGAAGCTTTTCCTTTTTAAAGTCTGTGACTATCACCTTTTGACAGCCCTGGATTTTCAGAATCATAGCAGTCAGTATCCCCACAGCCCCGGCCCCTATCACTACCGCCTGCGTGCTGGTGTTGAGGGATTCCCCCGGCACCCCGGCTTCTGTCTGCGCCATTTCTACTGCCCGGACAGCAACCGCCAGAGGATCCAGCAGACTTGCTATGGTGCTGGGCATATCCTCCGGAATCTTCCACACATAGGTTCCCGGAAAAATATACACATATTCTGCAAATCCCCCTTTAAAATGGGGGGCATCCTCCACCGATGCAGTAATCTTGCTCGTCCCCATGGTGTCCCGTCCTCCGTAACAGAATCCATTTTCACATATCATACAAACTCCGTTACCCTGTTCCAGACAGTCAGGACAAGTACCGCAGGTAATCCAGGGATACGGTACAATCCTGTCCCCAACCTTCAGAGGACCTCCGAAACTGTAAATGCTTTCATTAGCCTTCTCTCCCATAGCAATGATCCTGCCTGCAAACTCATGTCCTATTGTACATGGTTCATCCGGAGTCATCTTAACTCCATGACCGTCTGAACCGCAGATGGATGCTGCCTCCACTTTTATTAAAATCCCGTCCTCCTTCACCTCAGGGAGCTTGTACTCCTCAATGGTTATGTCATACGGGCCGCGGAAAACCGCCAGCTTTCCCCGCTGTCCTATTACTTCCTTTGTTCCTGTCGCTTCCTTTATTTCTTCCCACATTATGATTTCCTCCCGGGTACAATCCCAATGATGTTCCGCATGATCCTTCTGTTTTCCCGCATATGCTCACCCTTTGACGGCTCCTGTGATAAAACTTTTCTGGACTTCCTTACTCATGACAATATACATAAAAAGAGTGGGTATGGAGGCCATCACAAGGGCCGCCCCAATGGGGCCCCAGCTTGTGGTAAATTGCCCCACCATCTCCTGGATACCTACAGTCAGTGTCTTCATCTCACTTTTTGTCATAAAAATTGATGCCAGCATGAATTCATTCCATGTATTGATAAAAGTAAGTATTGTAACTGTGGCAAACACTGGTTTTAGCAGCGGAAGAATAATACGGAAAAAACATCTGTATATATTACATCCGTCAAGAAAGGCACTCTCCTCCATCTCTTTCGGTATTCCTTCCGTAAATCCCACATAAATATAAATGGCAAGAGGGAGGGCAAATGCGATATATGGAATCACCAGGCATATATATGTATTTAATATTTTTATTTTCACATAGGCTACAAACAATGGGAGCAGTGCTGCATGAATGGGAATCATCAGACCCAAAAGAAATATTGTGAGGGCTGTCCTCTGAAATTTCCATTTCATGCGGGAAATCGCATATCCCGCCATAGCAGCAAAGACTACAGTCCCTCCGATTGTCAGCAGCGTAACCACCAGAGTATTGATAAAATACCGTCCCACATTACCATCCACCCAGGCCTTCCCATAATTTCCCCAAAGCCAATGAGCCGGCAGCCCTGCCACATTCCCTCCGAATATTTCATCATTATTTTTAAGGGAAAAGGTAAACAGCCAAAACAATGGATACACCTGGATCACCGTAAAAATCAACAAAAAAGCATATGTCAAAGTGTTGGTCAATGTCCTTTTTTTCATTCTGTCCCTCCTACTCCCCGCCTGTATTCCTTAATTTTTTGAATACCGTCTGCAGTACAACCGTGAACAACAGACATTCTGCGACAATAAATACAGCAACCATACTTCCTTGCCCATAGAGATTTCTCTTGATCAGTAAGTCATACATTACTGTACTGGGTACATCCGTAGCCCCCAGCGGGCCTCCGTTCGTCATGATATATACAAAATCAAAGGTCTTCAAACTTCCTACAACAGCAATTACAACACATGTTTCAATCACCGGAGTTATAAGAGGAATCAGAATTCTTGTGGAAATCTGAAAATAATTAGCTCCGTCTATTTTTGCAGCCTCTACCACCTCAGTGGAAACTGATTTAATAGCTCCATAATAAAGAAGCATATGATAACCGATATACTGCCAGATAAGCGGTATAAAAACTGCCCAAAGGGCTGTGCCTTTGTCTGCCAGCCATTCCTGCCTGAGAAAATCCAGACCAAGAGTGTCCAGAAACACATTTAAAAGTCCGTACTGCGGATGGTATACTTTGATAAAAAGCTGGGCAATGACAACTGTGGACACTACCATCGGAATAAAGAAGGTGGTTCTGAAAAAACTCTCCCCCTTAATTCCTTTTCCCAAAATAAGAGCCAGTACCATGGCTATTGGTTCCTGTACCAGAACAGAAAGCAGCAGTACAATAAAAGAGTGCCCCACCGAAGGCCAGAAATTGTAAGCATTTTTCCCCATGATCTTAAAATAATTCTCCAGCCCCACAAAAGTTCCTCTGCCTATTCCGTCCCAGTCAAGTGTACTGTAATATGTTGTGGCCACGATGGGAATGATCATGACACTCAAAAATATCAGGCTTGCCGGAAGCATAAATACCAGAATATTTTTTTTGCTTGATAAAATCCGATTCATAAATTACTCTCCTGTCACTCACGGCTTTCCCCGGATATTTATGTATTACGGATAATTCAGATACAGCCCTGGCCAAAATGACCAGGGCCGTTCTATCCTTCATATCCTTTTACCCAATAGTATCCTGTAACGTTTTTGCAAATGCTTCGCCGCTTTCAACCTCACCGCCGAACAGCTGTGCCACAAGGTTCAGCCACTCCTGCGCATCGGCTGCCTCAAGAAGAGTATCCCAGGCCAGAGAATACCCGGCTGCATCCTTTGAAAACTCGATAATTTCCTGATTCAGAGAGTGTACACTGGCTTTCGCCTCCTCCGGTACTTCCCATGTCACAAGCCCGCCGTCTGCAATAGCTGAATGCTCTGCCAGGAACTTACATACTTCTGCGGTTTCCTCAGGATATTCACAATCCGCAGCCACACAAAGGCCATTGATCGCACCCCCAAAGAAATTATTTACATCCTTGCACTCCTCCACAACCGGGAACCGTACAGCTGTGACTTTTCCGTCAACCTTACTGTTTTCTCCCGATGTCAGCTCTGAAAACCAAGAGCCGGTGAAATTCATCGGAACTTCTCCCTGAAGGAATGCAGCCTCAGACTCGTCCCTTGTAAGTCCGAGGGCTCCGTCATTAAATGCACCTGCATCCACTAAATCCTTTGTAAGCTGAGCCGCCTTTGCAAGGTATTCATTGTCAAAGCTTGTTTCCTTGGATGCCATCTTATTCGTTTCTTCTGAACCAGCCAGCTGCACAGTAAATTCGTTCAGATACTGCTGCCCCGGCCACTTATCCTTCATGCCCACAACCATTGGATTCAAGCCTGCTTCCCTGAAGGTTTTACATGCAGTCATTAATTCCTCATAGGTTTCCGGTATCTTAACTTCATATTTCTCAAACAACTCCGTATTACAGTACAGCGCACCAATCCACTTATAAGAAGTCAGTCCATAGGTTTTTCCGTCAAATAAAAACTCATCATTGGCGCCTGCCAGCAGCCGTGAATTTGTTTCCTCATCCATATACTCATCCAACGCCATAACCTTCCCTGCATCCACAAAAGGTTTTACAAATCCGGCACCCCATGCAAAGAAAATATCAGGCACTTCATCCGCTGCCACCATGGCCTTGATCTTTGTCTTATAAGTTTCCACATCTGCTGTCTCATGGACAAGTTCATAATCCGGGAATGCCTCCTGGGCTTCTGCCAGAGCTTCCCTGAAATACGCTGCCCCTGCATCAGAATTTGACTCAGAATACAATGTAAATATATTGATCGTCTTCTTATCTCCTCCCTCAGCCCAAACCAAAGAACCACCTACACTGATTGTCATAGCCGCAGCCGCCCCCACAGCAACTGCTTTCTTCCAGATACTTTTTTTCATCATATTTCCTTCTCCTTTTCAATCACTAATCCCAATACAAAACTGCCGCGCGCCGCTTTCCTTGTTGTAATCCCATTATATCAAAGGCAATTGTCATACTGAATGTGTTCACATTACTAAAAAGTTCAAAATTATTACTCCCCCTCCGCCCCAACAAAAAAAGCTGCTGTACTCTGCGGTACAACAACCTTTATTTATACTATATGGATAATTATTATTTGGGATTGCAATGCCTTTGAATGCTTTACCATATGGTGCAAGTTATCGCACCCACTACTGATACGAGAGGGGCAAGCTCAGAGTTGCGAAGCCCGCATGCCCCTCTCGAGCTCTCCCCTGTTGGGCACGCAGGTGGTGGCTGCGCATAATGATCGGGGTGAAACTTTGCGAATTTACCGGGTTTTTTTTGAAGTGCGCTAGACGTGCATGAATAGAGGTTCCTTGAGGTATACTGTCCGTGCATGAGAAAAATAAGCAGCATCTCCCTGTGCTATACTCCCCTGCATCAGAGTTCGACAAAAAATACAATGCAAAAATGGCCGCAACCCTTCCGGCACAACAATCTCAATTCATACTCCACCCCCTCATTCCTCATTTAGTCCCCTCCAACACACTCTAACACACCACAACCCAACGTGCCCAACAGGGGAGAGCGCGAGAGGGGCATGCGGGCTTCGCAACTCTGAGCTTGCCCCTCTCGCAACCCCCTCTCGCACTAACCAGCACTATACTTCACGATCAACAGTTCCACACTCAATACATCTCCCAGTCTTCCTGTCTTCACAGCTTCTTCGGCGTCTACGAAGTCTGCCACAGCTTGTTCCAGGGTTTCTGTTGAATAGGAACGGGCGCAGGATGCAATGTTCCGCACAACAAAGGAGGGAACTCCAAGCCTGGAGGCAATATCATTTTGAGAGGCTCCTTCGGCTGACATTTTCTTTGTCAGAAGCAGCTGCCGGAATTGTTTTGCCAGGAGGAAAAGGATTCTCATGGGCGGCTCTCTGAGGGTTAAAAGGTCATAGTAAAGATCCAATGCCTTTTTCTGGTTCTTTTCTGTAACTGCCCGGACCATGTCAAAAATCTTGTTTGTGGTCTGGGTGGTGCACACAGCCTCTATGTCAGAGGATGACACTATATCACGTCCGTAGGTATAGGTGATCAATTTTTCCAGTTCCATGCGGAGATTGCCCATATCGGTGCCTGTCTTAGTGAGCAGAAGCTCCATATCCCTCTGGGTGATCTTCTTCCCCTCTTTTCCCAGGATTCCCGCGGCCCAGCGCATGAGAGTTTTCTCGTCCTGCTTTACAAACTCTGTCACACGTCCGATGGATTTCACAGCCTTGTACATCCGGCTTCGCTTATCCACTTCTGTCTCTGCAAAAACCATACACACATATTCCGGCAGAGTTTTCATATAATCTGCCAGTTCATCGCATTTATTCTTAAAAAATCCGGTATCCTCCAAAAGCAGGACACGGCGGTCGGCAAAAAAGGGCATGGTCTCACACAGATCAATAAGTCCTTTCACGTCGATATTCTTACCCTCATAATGGGTGTAATTCATGGTATCACCCTCCGGGTTTAGCGCTTTTATGAGATTATGCTTGTACTGCTGCTTCAAATATGATTCTTCTCCATAAAAAAGATATGCCTGTTTAAAATTTCCTGTTTTAATATCTTCCTGTATGCTTTTCAAAATTCTGCTCCTATCACTGTTTTTGTCAGCGCTGCTCCTGTGTTCATAGCCGCTGGAGTTTCTCCAATTCTGGAATCAATTATATCGCAACGGCTATAACCCAGCAACTTATTTCTGTTTAAATCTCTCCACTCTCATTCTTTTTCCATCTGTAATCACAGTGACTGCCCCACTCTTCATGGTGTACTCCACTTTTGCACCGGCATCTTCCAGGCGGTTTATTGTCTCATCTGACGGGTGTCCGTATGTGTTTGTGGAGGAACAGGATATGACCGCGGTTTCCGGCTTGATTTTCTCCAGGAAAGCTGTACTTGAGGAGTATCTTGACCCATGATGGCCCACCTTGAGAAAGTCCACATCCACAAGGCGCTCCATCAGCAGCTTCTCACTTTTTTCTCCTATATCTCCTGTAAAAAGGCCTTGGAATTCCCCATAGTCCAGCTGTACTACCATACCTTCTTCATTCACATCTCCGCCCTTCTGCCCTTTTTCAGGTGCCAGCAGAGTAAGTTTTACTTCTCCGGCTTGAAATATGTCTCCTGTATTTCCGGGGATCACCTTCACCCCTGCCTTTTCCGCCGCCTTCTCCAATTCCATGTAGGCCTGGGGCTTTTCAGTCCAGCCCGGAAGGATCAAGGCTCCTGCCCGGACGGTAGTCAGACCCTTTCCCATAAATTCCAAAAGCTCCCGGACTCCGCTGATATGATCCTCATCTGTGTGGGAAATGAGAATTCCGTCCAAATAGGAGATACCCCGGCTTTTCAGATAAGGAAGAAGCTGGTATTGTCCCAGTGCGGCCTTATTGCTGCTGCCTCCGTCAATAAGAAAACAATATCCTTCCGGTAACTCAATGACACATCCGTCTCCCTGACCCACATCCAGACAGGTGACCCTCAGTTCTTTAGACGGGAAAGGTGCGAGAAGAAGGATTCCCCCTGCGAACAAAAATACACTGCCAAGTGCCAGCAGCTTTCTTTTACTGTCTTTCTTCCGTGCCAGATAACCCAATGCCAGTATTATCCCCAGCACGCTGTAGAATGCCATTACCTGCCACCATTTCGGCTGCCCGCCGATCCACGTACAAAAAGGTATTCTGCCGGCAAGCTCACAGAGTTTCCCGTAGAGGATGAGCAATGCTCTCCCAGGCAGAGCTGCAGCTCTTCCTGCCGAAATGCAAAAGATACCTGTAAGCACTGCCCCCACTCCGCTTGCCAGAACCACTCCTACTGTAGGAAGAACAATAAGATTCAATAAAATCCCTGCCACGGAAACTTCCCCGTAGAAGGTTAACACCACAGGCAAAGTGACAGCCTGTACAGCAAAAGAGCTAAGAAATGCTTTCAGCAGTTTTTCCCCCGCCCCTTTAGCCACTCTGTCCAGTCCGGCGATGGTGCATAATGCAGGCGCCGCAGCCCCAATGCCTAGCACTGCTCCAAAAGACAGCAGAAAGCTGCTACTGTACAAATATGCCGGGGACTCCAGCAGGATCAATATAGCCGCCACAGAGAGAGCCGTCATCATATCATAGATTCTCCCCAGGATTTTCGCTCCTACTGACAAAAGGAACATGCACACAGCTCTCATGGTGGATACACTTCCTCCTGTCATCATCCCGTACTGGAGCATTATCACAAGAGAAATCATTCCGGAAGGCCAGATACCAAGTCCAACCCGCTTTAAAATCTGGTAAAGCCCCATGCCCAGAACACTGATGTGAAGTCCGGAAATGGCCAGCATATGAATGATCCCTGCCATCTGATACCGCATTTTTGTCTCTGTGTCAAGGCCGCTCTTATCCCCCAGCACAACAGCAGAGAATACAGGGGCATGCTCCCCTGTTGTCTGCTCCAGTACCCGGGCGAACTTCTCCTGCATGTCTAAAAGAAACTGGCCGTAGCCGGAATAATTGTTGGATTTTTTTATAATTACAGCTTTTTTCAAAAAATAGTAAATATGCCTGCAGGCATAATACTGTCTGCTGTCAAATTCTCCCGGATTCCGCGGTCCTTCCACTTCCTGCAGGGTTCCTGACAGCACAAGCAGAGTTCCTGCCGGAACCCTCTCTTTTGTCTTTAAAAATACTCTTACATTTTCAATGGAAACTTTTTCAGATTTGTAAATCAGACAGGCTTGTTTCAGATAGATAGATTGGGAAAATTCTGTCTCTGTACACCGTTCCACCTCCCCGCAGACGGAAGCTTCCGGATGGCGGCTGACCCATGATTTCAGTCTGTCCGGCAGAGGATTTCCTTTTATAAGGGGCATCCCCAGCCAGTCGGTCAGACATAAAAACGCCATGAAAAGCAGGCACAGAAGACACATTGGGCGTCTTCCCATTGCGCTCCTTTCTTAATCCTCCCATTACTGTGCACTTTCCTCCACAGTAATCAGATCATCATTCCATTCATAAAAATTATACAGCGGCATATTCTCTCCAAAGGTTCCTTCTCCGTCACCGCCTACAGACAACTTTACTTTGTCTGCCTCAGCCGATGCCAGAAGGGAGTCTACCACAGAATAAACAGCAATGTGCTCGGGTACCTCCAGGGCATAATCAGAAAAAACCTGATCCACATTGACATAGCAGATGTTGTCTGAAGTAAGAACGCTGAGAATCCCTGTATTCTCAGGTATTGTGGGATAGTGTCCCTTCACCATGGGGCCCTTTGCAAGCTGTTCCAGAATAACCCGCTCTTTTGGAATACTTCTCCTGTAACCCACATTCCGCTTCTCTTCCACCAGACTGCTGCCGCTTTTATCCGTGAAATACAGAGTAAAAGTATCATAACGGTAGTTGTCCTTATCTGCACCGGAAAGCTCCACGAAGGTGGAAGCCGTCATATTTCCCACAGGCTGGCCTTTTGTATCCACAAGCTCTTTGCCGCCCACGGTAAATCGTACGGCTGAAATTCCGGGTACCTGTATAAACGTCTTCACCACACCGGAACGCACCAGGATTTCCCGGGCCCGGCTCATATCGTTATACGTATTATTAAAATCGATCACCAGGACTGAGTTGTGGTCCCCGCCTTCTTCAGAGGGCTCAATGGTGTAATTCATCTGTACATCTTTAGGCAGGAGATTGACGGCGCCGCCTTGCAGGGTTTTGTTGTTCAGCTTCTGCATAAGGTCCGGGATCATATAATCCGCAGTTTCCTCCTGGGGAACATACTCCTCCTTCTTCAGATCACTCTCATCCTCATTGATATAATAAAAATTATAGCCGCTGGTTTCTTCTTTTTTGTCCTCCTGCACCTCTATCTGGCATCCCGCCAGAAGGATACAGGCAGTCATTGCTGAAAGAATCATATAAATCAGTCTTTTCACCTGGCACCTCCTACGGAATATATGACAACGGGATACGGACGGAAAAAGTTGTACCTTCCCCTTCCTTGCTGAACACCTTAATAGCCCCGTGATGCATGGCAATGGAGCTCCTGGTGATCGCCAGGCCAAGGCCTGTTCCGCCGATCTCTTTTGAATGGGATTTATCCACACGGTAGAACCGCTCAAAAATACGGTCAATGGATTCCTGGGGAATCCCCATGCCGGAATCAGCCACAGTGACATAGAAATACTTGTGGTCTGCATCCAGGGTGACTCTTACCCATCCGTCGTCTACATTGTATTTGATACCATTTTCAACCAGATTGCTCACAGCAAGGGTGAATTTCACTTCGTCCACGTCTGCCTCCACAGGGCGGAAACAGTCAAGGATCAAATCAATATTTCGCTTGTCGGCAATAGGGCGCAGCCTTTTTAAGATATCCTCCAGAAGCTGGTTGATATCTATATGTTCAATATTTATGTCTGCTACCTTCTTGTCCATTTTCACCAGAGAAAGCAAATCTGTGATGATCTTGTTCTCCCTGTCGATCTCTGCAGTGATATCCCGCATAAATTCCTGATAAAGTTCCTCGGGAACCCCTTCCTGCCCCACCAGGGAATCTGCAAGCACCTTCATGGAAGTGAGCGGGGTTTTCAGCTCATGGGACACATTGGAAACGAATTCCTGTCTGGATTCATCCAGGATCTTCATTCTGTTCAGCATCTTGTTGAATGCATCTGTAATCAACTCTGTCTCTGTGTAGTCCGGCACAGATATCTCGTCATTCTGATATCCGTCTGTCAGATCCTCAATGGCCTTTGTAACTCTGGCAAAAGGCTTCACCAGCACAGTAGAAAGCACATACCCCACAAGGATAGCCAGGGCCACGATGATTCCTATAATGAGGATACCCTTCTGGTCCAGATCTGAAATCGTCTGTGCAATCTCATCTGAGGATACAGATATGAGCATGGCTCCCTGAAGCTGCTTCACATCGGGACTTCTGACAGGGACAGCCAGCTTCAGCATCTGTGATCTTTTGTTATAAACACTGGCCCTCTCCCCCTTGAAACACTGGATGACCAGCGGGGACAGCAGGGTCTTCCCCTCGTCTACACCGAACGTATCCTTGACTATCTTAAAATCCCTGTCCACCAGCAGGATCCTGCCGCTGTAAACATTAGACAATAACTCCAGCTTGCTGTTGACAACCTGCGAGCTGGAGTCATTGAGATAGTTTTCTTTAATTAACAGGTTGCACAGGATGTCACACTGACTTTTCACCTTTTCCTCACGGCTGGCGATAGCACGGTCCTCATAATTGCTGATGACCATTTTTGTCACTATGACACTCGGCACTATTCCCAGAATGATCAGGATAATCAGGATACGGAAGCGCAGACTTTTGAAATAGCGTGACTTCTTCTTCATATTTTAGGCCTGGAAATAATATCCGACTCCCCATTTTGTGTGTACATATTTCGGCTCACTGGGATTCGCCTCAATCTTCTCCCGCAGACGGCGGATATGTACATCCACGGTCCTCACATCTCCGGGATACTCGTATCCCCATACAATATTCAACAGATTCTCCCGGCTGTAAACCTTGTTGGGATTAAACACCAGAAGCTCCAAAACATCGAACTCTTTGGCTGTCAGGTTGATTTCTTTTCCTGCAATAAAGACACGGCGCCCTTCGCAGTCCATGCGCAAATCTCCTACCTCGATAGTCTTAGCCTTCTCCTTCCCGTCATGGTCGCTGCCTGCACGTCTCATGATAGCCTTGATACGGGCCTTTACCTCCAAAATGTTAAAGGGCTTGGTGATATAATCATCTGCACCGTACTCAAGACCCAGGATCTTATCCATATCCTCACCCTTGGCAGTCAGCATGACAATAGGCACATTGGAAAAATCACGGATCTGCTGGCACACCTCAAGTCCGTCCATCTTGGGAAGCATCAGATCAAGAAGAATAATGTCGTATTTCTTATCCTTTGCCATTTCCACTGCTTCCTCACCGTCATAAGCGCAGTCCACTTCCATTCCGTCCTGCTCCAGACTAAACCGGATTCCTTTGACAATAAGCTTCTCATCATCCACTACCAATACTTTCCTGCTCATTTATGTTCTCCTTATCCTACTACAATCTCATCTTTTATCTTAGCAAAGGTACCTTCCTTGATACCTTGTACATTCATAATATCCTCTATGGCTGTAAACGGTCCGTTCTCTTCCCTATAGGCAATAATGGCTCTCGCCTTGGATGCCCCGATTCCGGTAAGAGCAGTAAGAGCAGCTTCATCTGCCGTGTTTAAATTTACTTTTCCTGCTGTGTCTTCTGATACAGCGTCTCCGTCAGCCAAAGCACTACCGCCTCCGTCAGCCTGTAAAACCGGAAAGGCCTGGCCTTGCCCCTCCTGTGACTGTTGTTCCACTTCCTCCTGTGTGGGGATATATATCTGCTGCCCGTCCTCCAGGCCTTTAGCCTGATTCACATAAGTCTGTGATGCTTCCGGCAGAAAACCTCCGGCCGCCTCAACAGCCTGGAACACACGGCTTCCGTCCTCAAGGACATAAACCCCGGGATCCGCCACAGCTCCGCACACATCTACATATATCTCTGCCTTGTCCTGCTGCACATTCTGTTCCTGTGCGGAAACTGCCCCATCATGCAATTCTCCGTCGGACACAGTCTGCTTATCTCCCGAATCCATACTGTCCGTGACATGATTCTCACCCACACTTAGGTTCTCCCGGGCACTGTCAGCATCGTCCCCTGAGGCACTGTCCTGAACTTCCGCATTTTCCTTAAGAAACTGTGCCTCTCTGTCAGCACAACCTGTCAATCCTGTGCATAACAGCAGAAAGCCTGCAAACAGCAGGCTGCAGCTTTTCAAAACTTTGTTGTAATCTCTCATGGTTAAGCCGGTTCACTCCTTTACCGCAAATTTGCAGTAAGCTCCCCGTCACTCATACTTCACCATATCTTATTTTAACGAAATATTACAAATTTTACAATAGTAATCTACTATTTTTGCCATTTAAATATGATGATTCCTATGATAGATACCGCCATTCCCAAGATTTTCCTCCATTCAAAGGGCTGCTTATCCACCCCGAACATACCGAACAGCTCGATGAGGTATGCCACGGCAAGCTGGGATACCACAATAAGCATAGCCGCTTTAGCCGGTCCCAGAGAACCCATACTCTGGATAACCGTCACAGTGATAAAGGCTCCGATGACACCGCCAAGCAGCGTGTACTTATTATCCACCTGCCACAAAGTTCCAATGCTCTCCCGCCCCGTAAACAGCCATGCCAGAATACACACCAGGAAAGCAGAAAACTGTACCCATCCCGTAGATACCCATAGACTGGTCTGTTTGGTAACTTCTGTGTTAAACACACCTTGTACGCTCATCAGTGCGCCTGACAGTAATGCAATTAATATTCCCCACATAATGCTTCCTCCGTAGCCTGCTAAAAAGAGGCGCTGCCTTTGCAACACCTCTTTTTTTATTTTCTACTAGCATATACGATTACTGGAAAAATTATGCGGAATTTTTACTATTGCTGCTCTTTTACACTTTTCAGAGCCTTTGTGAATTTCAGAGGATTGCCGTAATGCAAAGTCCCGAAACGGAAAAGCTTTGCTGCAAAAATCCCTGTCACAATACAGGACAAAAGCAGGATCAAACCGGACAGGATAATCTCCCACGCTCCCACACTTCCCATGGAAACCCGGATAAACATTGCATTTCCGGAAGTAAAGGGAATATAGGAAGCCACTTTCACCATAAGGCTGTCTGTGTTGGTCAGTCCCAGCATAGCCACAAGGAAGGAAGCAACATAAACGATAGTGATAGGAGTAGAGCTTTTGCTGATATCCTCTGTCTTGGATACCAACGCACCTAAGGTTCCGTATATAAACGCATAGAGAAGATAACTTAAAGTTCCGAATACCGCATAAGCTGCCAGTACCCTTCCCGGAATATTAAAGAGGAAGTCAAGGCCTCCGCCCCAGGCATCCTTAAATGCTCCGTATGCTGCAAATCCGCTCCCCACAATAAGAACCATCTGGAGTACCCCTGCAATGGCTCCTGCCAGCACCTTGCCGAATATGAGACTATTGGGATTCACGCTTGTCACAAGGATCTCAATGGCACGGTTGCTCTTCTCTGTTGTCACGGAAACTGCGATCATCTGTCCATAGAAAAGAATGAGGAAATAAATGATAAACACCAGTGCATACGTATAAGCATAATTGCGGACACTGTTTTTCCCAAGGATTTCCGGCTCCAGATTAATATTCACCATATCAGCAGCGGCTGCTTCCTCTGCTGTAAGGCCTTTTCCCATGAGATATGCACGTTTTTCGTGGGCTGCAAGGGCACTGGAAAATTCTTCGGAAAGTCTGTCCTCCACAGCAAGATTATTCACCACATAGGTCACTTCGGAAGCACTGTGAAGGATGAAACCGCCTTCAATCTCATTGGCTTTTACCGCCTCTTTGATACTGTTCTCGTCTTCATAGGTTTTCCACTGGTACGGCATGGAGGAAAGGAGACTATCCACATCCTGCACTTCCCCGGTGTCCACAAAAATACCCAGGCTTTCCGATTCCTCAGCTTCTTCCTGTATCTGCGTGTCCTGTTTTTTCCCTGATGTGTCCTCTTTTAAAAGTCCGGGGATAAAGGTTGGAACTACGATAACTCCCACCATCAGAACTGCCAGCAGGATCGTGGTAAGCATAAAGCTTTTATTTTTGAAATAATTATTCAGTTCGAATTTTAATACAGTCACAAATTGTTTCATGCTTCATCCCCTGCCTTTTCTACAAAAATGTCATTCAGTGACGGTTCGTATAATCCAAAATATTCCAGGTCCACATCCTGCTCCAAAAGCCGCTTCAAAATGGCCGGCTTGTTTTCAGGCTGTTTCTTTTTGATGATCACTCTGTCCTTCTGGATTTTTTCCACCTCCAGAAGGTCAGAAAAGGTATCATTAAGCCTCCGGGCCAAATCCGGTGCCTCTTCGTCAAGACTTGACATCACCAGCCGGTCACGGCCGAATTCACGCTTAATTTCCTTCAGATCTCCGGAAAGCACGATCTGCCCATGGTTTAATATGGCGATCTCCTCACAGAATTCCTCCACATAACTCATCTGATGGCTGGAAAATATCACCAGCTTTCCTGCCTGTATCTGCTCCTTGATAACGTCCTTAAGTATCTGTGAATTTACAGGATCCAAACCGGAAAATGGTTCATCCAGTATGATAACAGCCGGGTCACAGATCAGCGTCTGGGCAAGCTGTACCTTCTGCTGGTTTCCTTTTGACAAGGTTTCCAGCTTACGGTTCTCGTACTCGGAGACACCCATACGTTCAATCCACTTTTTCATACTGTCCTTTGCTGCTTTTGCACTCAGGCCCCGCAGCATACCCAGGTAGATCAGCTGTTCGCTGACAGTTTTCTTAGGATACAGTCCTCTCTCCTCAGGCAGGTAGCCGATCTGGTACTCTCTCGGTCTGAATGGTTTCCCATCCATGAGCACACTTCCCCCGTTTCCCTTGAACACATCCATAAGAATACGGATCGTGGTTGTCTTGCCCGCACCGTTCCGGCCCAAAAGTCCCAGGGCACTTCCGCTCTCCACGGAAAAAGAGATTCCATGAAGGATTTCCTGCTCACCAAAATTTTTCTTTAAGCCTTTTACTTCTAATTTCATAATGCTCCTCACTTTTCTATGTTGATAACTGTATGCAGCCTGATCCTATTTAGTCCCGCGTCCTATCTGCTGTCCCTTCTTGATCATGCAGGCACGGCAGTAGGATACGACTGTGACGATCCAGATGATCCCTACCATAAACACTGCCATGATACCTGTATTCCACAAAAGGTGTGTGATCATGGAAACTGCGGCAAGCATGGGCAGAATCTTCATGACACTCATGTAAGATTTGTAAGTCCCCTGAAATACAATCTCCTTTTCAGCCTCATCACAGCTCTCAAGCCACTGCTGCTGAAACTTTCTTGATGCAGGATCGCCTTTTTTCTCCGGATATGCTTTCTGGACAAGCTTCACATAACGCATCTGCCAGTATCCGCCGTAAGCACTGTGGATCACAAAAATCACAAAAGCAGACAATACGAAAATCTTCTCTTCTTTGACTACGTCTGATATGTACTGAAGCGAATATCCGGTTGAAAGTATCAGTATTGCCAATACACTTAAAATATTATTGGCTATGACCCCGGCATTCCCCACCTGATCCAGTTCATACTCCAGACGGTCGCTCTCCTCATCCTCTGCCCGGGAAAGACTGCCTGTCAAAGCCTTCATCTTTCTCAATACAATTTCTCCGTAAACAACAGATATTATGAATACCATCACAAGTATGGGCAGCAAATTCCCGCGGATAATGCGGAAAATCCCTTTAAAACCGTCCCCCCAGTCATCTGCATTGAAATAAACAAATCCTATTCCCAGAAGTCCTCCCAGGCAAAGGCTTCCCGCCAATATCAAGGTGTATTTGAGGTATGTATTCATACTTTTATGTTCCGCCTTCATTCTTCGTCCTCCTCAATATAAGAAAAAATATCCTCCACCGTTACCTGGCAGATTTTTGCCAGTTTCAGAGCCAGGGTGACTGAAGGGGAGTAATCGCCCCGTTCTATCAGGCTGATCGTCTGCCTTGATACTCCTGCAAGTTTCCCCATATCTGCCTGGTTAATTCCAAGTCTTGCTCTCTGTTCCTTCAAGTGGTTCTCCAGCGGCATCTTCCGCCCCTCCTTCTCCCGTTTTTATTCCCGGCGGGGAAAAATCTCTTCCACCGATGCCTGGCAGATATCTGCCAGCCTCATGGCCAAGGTAACGGACGGTGTGTAGGCCCCACGCTCGATCCTGCTGATCGTTCCGCGGGCAACACCTGCCTTGCGTCCCATCTCCGCCTGAGTGATCCCCAGTTTTCTGCGGTATTCCTTCAAATAAAATAATTTATTCATAGGCTATGCCTCCTTCCGTTATCCTTTTCTGACATGTACTCTCTCCGTGTTCATGTACAATCCTTAATAGATGCGTAGCTTTCTTATGCCGCTAAATGTATATGACTTATTCTTTTGTCAATTTGACAACTTTTCTTGTCATACACATCATAACACTGACAATTATTGTTGTCAACACGTTTATACAATTATTTTACTTTTTATAAAATACTGAAAATTTCTGATTCATCCAAGGAGTACAGTGTCTGTGTCTGTGTCCGCATCCACTTCCCTTCACAACAGACACGACCAATCATGAAAGCCCATTGCTTCGTGGCCCAATGTGCAACTGCCAAACAGCCTTCTTGATATAAAAAGACCAGCAAGGCAAATTGCTGAACATTGCCTGCTGGTCTTTCTATAACTGTTATTTATCATTCTTCTCTGAAGCCGCCGGGAGGCGTACTTCCGGCACAGCCGTGACAGCCGCTGCAGCTTCCGCCGCATCCTGTACACCCTCCGCCTGCTTTTTTCTGCTTATGGCTGCGGTAAATTACATAGCCGCCATAACCAAACACTAACGCCAAAATAATAATATCTGCTGCCATTTTACCACCTTTCCATTATATTAAGAGTAACACCATACCTTCTCATACGCAACTGTTTTATCGGGATATTACTGTACCGCCTGTACGGACCGCTTCGAATAACTTTTCTGATCCTTATAAGGATCCGGCCTGAATAACAGGAACAAAAGGCCGGCAAGAAGAATCAATGCCGCAACTGTACCTGCCCCGAAAGCACCGCCAGTAAGTACAGAACCTATCTGATATACACAGAGGCACACAACATAAGCAAATATGTTCTGGAAGAGAATTGCGAACCAGAACCACTTTCTGGACTGCATCTGCTGGGCTATTGTAGCAATAGCCGCCAGACACGGAGAATCCAGAAGGTTAAACAGCAGGAATGAAAATGCGGCAGCAGCACTTGGGAACCAAGTCTGGATCGCAGCTCCCACTGTCACTGTATCCTCTGCCAGCTCCTCTCCTACGTTCGCCAGTACACCCATGGTGCTTACAATGGCTTCCTTTGCCGTAAACCCGGAAATAGATGCGGCAACCGGCTGCCACTCTCCAAATCCCAGAGGTGCAAATAGAGGAGCGATAAATCCACCGATCATAGCCAGAAGACTGCTGTTACTGTCTTCCACCAGTCCGAAATGTCCTCCGGCAAAACCAAAGCTGCTTAAGAACCACATAACCACACATGCCAGGAATAGAATTGTACCTGCTTTAATAATAAATCCTTTTAATCTTTCCCATACATGTAAAAGGACTGTTTTTACTGACGGGAGATGATACTGAGGAAGCTCCATAACAAAAGGCGCAGGTTTTCCTGAGAAAGGTTTTGTCTTCTTCAGGATAATGGCAGAGACCAATACTGCGGCCACACCCACAAGATACATAAGAGGTGCCATGAGACCGCCTGCCTCGAAACTTCCGGTGCTGTAGCTTACCATAACGCCTCCCATAAGGGCGATAACAGGAAGCTTCGCTCCGCAGGGAACAAATGTGGCAGTCATGATGGTCAGACGTCTGTCATTGTCATTTTCTATTGTTTTTGATGCCATAATGCCCGGAATACCGCAGCCGGAGGAAATCAACAGAGGGATGAAACTTTTCCCTGATAATCCGAAATGCCGGAATATACGGTCCATGACAAATGCGATGCGTACCATATATCCACAATCTTCCAGCACAGAGAGAAATAAAAACAGGATTGCCATCTGGGGAACAAATCCAAGGACAGCACCCACACCGCCTATAATACCGTCAGAAACAAGGCTGATGATCAAAGCAGAGACTCCGGCATTTTCCAGAAATCCTGATACTGCCCCTTGTATAGAACCTACAAAGCTGTCATTTGTCCAGTCAGTCACCATAGTCCCCACTGTTGACACTGACACATAATACACAAGAAACATAACTGCAATAAAGATAGGAAGGCCTAAAATACGGTTAGTGACAATCCTGTCAATCTTATCAGACACCGTAAGTCTCTCACCGGATTTCTTAACATTAGCTTCAACTAACTTCTGGATATACTGATACCGTCCGTCAGTGATAATACTTTCCATATCATCATCATTGGCCTTTTCCAGCTTCTTTGCTTCTGTCTCTATTTTGCTCATAGCTGATGCGGGAATCTGTACAGACTCAAGAACCTTGCTGTCCCGTTCCAAAAACTTTACTGCATACCAGCGTTTGCTGTACTCAGGGATACGATCCGGCAGCACACTCTGTACCTCTGCAATTGCAGATTCCACCTCTTTGGGGAATATTTTCCTGCATCCCCCGTGGTTCTTCATTGTGGAAAGTCTTACTGCCTCCTGCACCACTTCCTTTAACCCTGTCCCCTTCAGGGCAGAGGTTTCCACGACAGGACAGCCAAGAGCTGTGCTTAAGCGCTTTACATCAATATGTATATTGTTTTTCGAAAGCAGGTCGCTCATGTTTAAAGCCACCACCACAGGAATCCCCGTTTCCACAAGCTGGGTGGTCAAATATAGGTTTCTCTCAATATTTGTGGCATCTACCAAGTCAATGATCACATCCGGATTTTCCTTCAAAAGATAATCGCGGCTTACTACTTCCTCCAAAGTATAAGGAGAAAGGGAATAAATACCCGGAAGGTCTGTGATGGTCACATCTTCCCCTGTTTTATTCTTCAATTTCCCTTCTTTTTTCTCCACGGTAACGCCGGGCCAGTTTCCAACATACTGATTGGCACCTGTAAGGGCATTGAACATTGTGGTTTTGCCGCAATTAGGATTACCGGCCAAAGCAATGGTTACAGACATTTTTTCATCCTCCTCTTGTTAGTTCTGATTAACTCAACTATAAAAAAACAGTCTTAATTTTTCAATCTTACTTCCACACAGCCTGCATCCTGCTTGCGCAGAGAAAGCTCATAGCCTCTCACGGTAATCTCTACCGGATCTCCGAGGGGCGCCACTTTCCGTATAAAAATATCGCTGCCTTTGGTAATTCCCATGTCCATAATCCTGCGTTTGTATGCCCCGTCGCCGTCAATTTTGGCGACAACCACTGTAGAACCTACTTTCGCCTCGCGTAAAGTCATCTTATCTCTTCCTCCCTGTCAATAATTGTTATTGTTCTCTCCGTGACCAGTAACCGATAATTACATACTATCCTTAACTGCTGAAAAAACAGTTTCCGGCTGTCTGATTTCCCGCACAGACATTGGTCTCAGACCATAATATGCCTGGCCATCTCTTTATTAATGGCAACCCTTGAATCCTTCACATTTACGATCATATTCCCGTTAAAACGGGATATGACTCTTACACACGATGATTCCACAAACCCAAGCCCGGCTAAAAACCTACGGGTTTCTTCCGCACCGCTGATCCGCTTAATAGTCCCATCATCACCTGGTTGTAAAAATACTAATGGCTGCATAAGCTACCTCCATTCCACAAGATTCATTCCACAAGAAAGTTATTTCTTTCTAACTCTTAAGTTAGTTTATACTAATTATATGCTGTTGTCAATCCCTTATTGAATAATTTTTCCATTTTTCTGAAGGTTAAATACAGCGGTTCAGGCAGCTGAGAACTGCTGCAAGGGTAATACAAAAGGGACCGCATCACGGTCCCTATACACATTCCTATAACACCTCTTCCAGTATGCCCACCATCTCATCCACATGAGCCTTTGTGATCACAAGGGGCGGCACAAGGCGCAGGACATCACTGCCGGCAGAAATCACCAGAAGGCCTGCATCAAGAGCTTTTTTTACAATTTCTCCTACAGGACGGCCGGTTATCACAAGTCCCTGCATAAAGCCCATCCCTCTTCTTTCGGAAATACAGTCATATTTTTCTTTTAAAGCATCCAGTTTCTCCTCCAGATAGGGGGTAAGCTCCTGGACATGGGCAAGTATCATATCCTTTTCAAAGATGCTGAACACCTTGCTCACCGCAGCACATGCAAAGGGATTTCCCCCGTAAGTAGTGCCATGATCCCCCGGTTCCAGAGATGAGGCGGCCGCCTTTTCATTAAGGACAAAGGCCCCTACAGGCACCCCGCTTCCCAGAGCTTTGGCACAAGTCATGATATCAGGCTGGACTCCATATGCCTGCCATGCAAAGTAATAGCCGGTCCTTCCCATTCCACACTGGATTTCATCAAATATGAGGATGATATCTTTTTCATCGCAGATCTTACGAAGCCCTTCCAGGAATTCTTTTTCCGCAGGATAGATGCCCCCCTCACCTTGCACTGTCTCTGTGATGATCGCACAGGTTTTATCTGTGATCTGTGCCTTCACGCTTTCCAGGTCATTGAAATCAGCAAATTTCACTCCCCCCATTAAAGGCTCGAAGGCTTCCCGGTAATGGGCATTGCCTGTCACAGACAAGGCCCCTATACTTCTTCCGTGGAAAGAATGATTCATGGCTATAATTTCATGATCCGCATGGCCGTCTCTTGCATAAGCATATTTCTTGGCAGCCTTCAGAGCACCCTCAATGGCCTCAGTTCCGCTGTTGGTAAAAAACGCCTTACTCATCCGGCTTGTGAGCACCAGCTTTGCACCGGCTTCAATGATCGGCTGGTTATAATATAAATTGGAAATATGGATGAGCTTGTCAATCTGCTCCTTCAGCGCTTCGTCATACCCCGGGTAATGGTATCCAAGGGCATTCACTGCAATCCCGGCCGCAAAATCCAGGTATTTCTTTCCCTCTGTATCGTAAAGATAGCATCCCTCACCCCGCTGAAATACTACGGGAAAACGATTATAAGTATGCAGTATATTTACTTCTGCTTCTTCCATCTGCTCAAGCATGTTCATGATAGTATTTCTCACCGTCCTCTCTCAAAATAGCCGTGCCGATACCTTTGTTGGTGAAAATTTCCAGCAGCAGGCTGTGGGGGATCCTGCCGTCAAGAATATGTACACGGTTGACACCGTTTTCTATGGCATCAATACAATTGCGCAGCTTTGGAATCATTCCTCCCCCAACATACCCGTCGGAAATAAGCCCCTCAGCCTCATTCACATGAAGCTCTGATATTAATGAGGCCGGATCGTTCTGGTCCTTATAGACACCCTCGATATCTGAAAGGAAAGCAAGCTTTTCCGCATTTACGGCTTCTGCAATGGCACAGGCAGCATCATCGGCATTAATATTATAGGTATCGAAATTTTCATCATAACCCACCGGAAAGATGATGGGCAGGAAATCTTTTTCCAGAAGGTCATAAAGAACCTGCGGGTCTACTTTTGTGATATCACCTACATAACCGATATCTTCTCCGCCGGACAGTTTCTTTTTACACTGAAGCAGTCCTCCGTCCTTGCCGCTGATGCCTACAGCCTTTACGCCAAGTGACTGTACCAAAGTCACAAGCTCGTTATTCACCTTTGCAAGTACCATTTCCGCAATCTCCATGGTATCCTTGTCTGTGACACGCAGCCCGTTGATGAACTTAGCCTCCATTCCTACCTTGCCTACCCACCGGCTGATTTCCTTACCGCCCCCGTGGACGATAATAGGCTTAAATCCTACAAGCTTTAAGAGCACAACATCCTTGATGACATTCTTTTTCAGTTCTTCATCCAGCATGGCACTTCCACCGTATTTCACCACTACTATTTTGCGGTTAAACCGCTGAATGTAAGGAAGTGCCTCAATCAACACCTCCGCTTTATCCAGATACTTCTGATTAACCATACTTCCTCCTTTGCCGCAGCTGCTGCGGCTCCTTTCCAGGGCTGAAGCCCTTCCTGCTTTACCAAAATCTCAAGAGCGGTAATCCGCATTAATTTTCACATAGTCATAAGTCAAGTCACAACCCCAGGCTGTGGCAGAGGCATTTCCCATTTTCATGTCAGCAATAGCGGTCACTTCGTTTTCTGAAAGGATTTTCGTAGCCTCTTCTTCGCTGTAGCCTGTAGATACACCGTTTTCAATGATTTTAATCTTGCCGGCCCGGCTCTCAAAGTATAAATCTACCTTTTCCGGGTCAAACTGAGCGCCGGAATAACCCATGGCACACAGTATTCTCCCCCAGTTGGCATCATGTCCGTAAATAGCCGCTTTTGTCAAAGATGAGGTGACAACTGACTTACTCAGGGTAACTGCCTGTTCCTTATTTTCAGCCCCTATTATTTTCACTTCAAATAAGGCTGTGGCCCCTTCACCGTCCCCGGCAATTTTCTTTGCCAGACATGTGTTCACATAATTCAAGGCCTTCTTAAATGTCTCATAATCTTCATCTTTTTCAGTGATTTCCGGATTTCCTGCCATTCCGTTTGCCAGCAGCAGAACCGTATCATTTGTAGATGTATCCCCGTCCACGGAAACCATATTATAGGTATCCTTTACGTCCTCGCTCAACGCTTCCTGAAGCATTTTCTTGGAAATACAGGCATCTGTGGTCACAAACCCCAGCATTGTACACATATTGGGATGGATCATGCCAGATCCTTTACACATCCCTCCCACTGTAACAGTCTTTCCGCCGATTTCCACCTGTACTGCCGCTTCTTTTTTAACAGTGTCTGTAGTCATGATCGCCTTGGCAGCCTCCGAACCAGCCTCCAACGCAGGTGACAGCTCGGGAGCCATGGCTTTCACTCCATTTTTAATCCGCTCCATAGGAATCTGCATCCCGATCACACCTGTGGAAGCCACCAGAACACTGTCTGCCGGGATTCCCAGTGCTTCTGCAGCTGCATCGGCCGTATCCTTACAGTACCCGTATCCTTCCGCCCCTGTACAAGCATTGGCAATACCGCTGTTGCAGACCACTGCCTGAGCATAGGTGTGATTATATACAATTTCCTGATCCCACTTTACGGGCGCTGCCTTTACCACATTAGTAGTAAAAGTACCTGCCGCCGCACACGGCATCTCGCTGTATATCATTGCCATATCCGTACGGTTCTTATATTTGATTTCTGCCGCTGCCGCTGCCGCCCTGAACCCCTTTGCAGCAGTAACACCACCTGTAATTATCTTCATATTTTCCTCCCATGCCGCATTTACTGCGGCTATATTCTGGTACGGCTTCGCCGTTTCCTCCCATGCCGCATTTACTGCGGCTACATTCTGGTACGGCTTCGCCGTTTCCTCCCATGCCGCATTTACTGCGGCTATATTCTGGTACAGTTACTGTATATTACGGGAACATGGGCACCTGTAAAAGACCTTCAGCCTCATTGAATCCGAACAGCAGATTCATATTCTGTACTGCCTGTCCTGCCGCGCCCTTCACTAGATTATCCATTGCTCCCATCATGATGATCCTCTTAGTCCTTGGATCGATCTTGAAATTGACATCCACATAATTACTGCCTTCCACCCATTTTGTCTGGGGGCATACATCTTTGTCCAAAACTCTGACAAACGTTTCTTTGTCATAATATTTGTCATAGACAGCTTTCACTTCCTCATAAGACACATCCTTACACAAAGATGCATAAGCCGTTACAAGAATCCCCCTGTTCATTGGTACGAGATGGGGCGTGAAGTTAATTAATATGTCCTGGCCGCATGCGTAGCTTAACTGGTCTTCGATCTCCGGCGTATGCCTGTGGCTGGCCACACCATAAGCCTTGATATTCTCATTGACCTCACAATAAAGATTATCCACCTTAGCCCCTCTTCCGGCACCTGAAGTTCCGGACTTGGCATCAATAATAATAGTGGACGGATCAATGATCCCTTCCTTTAACAACGGATAGATTGACAAAGTTGAGCAAGTAGGATAACATCCCGGATTTGCGATAAGCCTTGCTTTTTTAATATCCTCACGGTTAATCTCACAAAGCCCATACACTGCCTCCTCCACATACTGGGGAGACTTATGCTCAATCCCGTACCATTTCTCATATTTTGCCACATCCTTGATACGGAAATCTGCGCTCAGATCGATCACCTTAACTTTAGAAAGGATCTCTTCATTTATAAGGGACGCACACAGGCCCTGCGGTGTTGCTGTAAAAATCACATCTACTTCATCTGCCAAAGCTGCCATATTGTCATCCATACACTTTGCATCCACCAGCTTAAAAAAGTTCTGATAGATCCCTGCGTAATTCTTGTCAATATAACTTCTGGACCCATACCATGCAATTTCAGCATCCTTATGTCCCAGCACCAGTCTCACAATCTCCGACCCGGCATAACCCGTAGCCCCAATAATACCAACTCTGATCATAACTTCCTCCTCTGCCGCATTTACTGCGGCTGCATTCTGGGGTGGGCGCAAGCCCATTCCTCCTCTGCCACATTCTCTGCGGCTGCATTCCGGGGTGGGCGCAAGCCCATTCCTCCTCTGCCGTACTCGCTGCGGCTATATTCCGGGGTGCGCAGCCCCTGTGTTTCCTATGTAACAATGGATAGATTATACATCTTTTCTGCATATTATGCAATAGCCATTTTCATTATCATCCCGGTAATTTTTCATTGTTTTGTGCATTATCATATGTTTTTTCCTATTATATTATGAATTTTTATGCAAAAATTTTTTGAGTTTTTTCGAAATACCTCTTGCATATTTATAAAAAATGTTGTATATTATCCATTGTCAGCACCACGGAGGCAAAAATCCTCCGTTGAAGATGAATATTTATACAAAACGAAATCAAAGAGATTAACGCTCCGCTGTTAGTGCAGGGCGATAAAAAATTCAGAATTCCAGGAGGAGATCATTATGAAAGAAAAAGTTATCTTAGCGTACTCAGGCGGTCTTGATACCACAGCACTGATTCCGTGGCTGAAAGAAAATTTTGATTATGAGGTTATCTGCTGCTGCATTGACTGCGGGCAGGGAAATGAACTGGACGGCCTGGAAGAGAGAGCGCAGCTTTCCGGCGCTTCTAAATTATATATTGAAAATATTATCGATGAGTTCTGTGATGAATACATTATGCCATGTGTACAGGCAGGTGCTGTTTATGAGCACAAATATCTCCTTGGCACATCAATGGCACGTCCGGGAATCGCAAAAAGATTAGTGGAAATCGCCCGCAAGGAAGGTGCCTCTGCCATCTGCCACGGTGCAACAGGTAAAGGAAATGACCAGATCCGTTTTGAGCTTGGAATCAAAGCTCTTGCCCCTGATTTAAAAATCATCGCTCCCTGGCGTATGACTGATGTATGGACCATGCAGTCCCGTGAAGATGAAATTGCATATTGCCAGGCCCATGGAATCAACCTTCCTTTTGATGCAAGCCACAGCTACAGCCGTGACCGGAATTTATGGCACATCAGCCATGAAGGTCTGGAACTGGAAGACCCTGCCCAGGAGCCAAACTATGATGATCTTCTTGTATTAGGTGTAACACCGCAGAAAGCTCCGGACAAGGAGACTGAAGTTACTATCACCTTTGAATCCGGCGTACCAAAAACCTTAAACGGGAAGGCTATGAAAGTTTCTGAAATCATCACTGAGCTTAATAAATTAGGCGGTGAAAATGGTATCGGTATTGTCGATATCGTTGAAAACCGTGTTGTAGGTATGAAATCACGGGGTGTATATGAAACACCGGGCGGTACTATCCTTATGGAAGCACACGACCAGTTAGAGGAACTTATCCTTGACCGCGACACCATGGAGACTAAGAAGAAACTGGGCAGCCAGTTTGCTCAGATCGTTTATGAAGGAAAATGGTTCACACCTCTGCGTGAAGCAATTCAGGCATTTGTAGAATCCACCCAGAAATATGTGACCGGAGAAGTAAAATTCAAGCTTTACAAAGGCAATATCATCAAAGCCGGAACCACTTCCCCATACAGCCTGTACAGTGAATCACTTGCTTCCTTTACCACCGGTGATCTTTATGACCATCACGATGCAGACGGATTTATCACCCTCTTCGGACTTCCTCTGAAGGTTCGGGCTATGAAAATGGCTGAGGCTGAAAATTCCAATAAATAAGTTGATCTCTTTTTCATATAAATGTAAAAACGGAAGCCGTACCCGATTTTTGGGGTGCAGCTTCCGTTTTTACGTTTTCTCTATAGTTGTTTTGACCCTATCCTTTTATGCTTGAAACTCTCGATACCATTTGTTCACAGTATCCACAGACTCCTCTACAATGCCTGCGGTTTCCTCTGGGGTATATCCTCTGCGATACATATTTAACGCGGTCCTCTTCATTGTCTCCTGCATGCCTATCCGTTTGCCTTCACGCTTGCCTACCCGCTTGCCTTCACGCATGCCACGCTCCATGCCCTCCCTCAATCCTTCCTCAAGGGCTTCTTCTCTATACATCATCATTGCTCCATCCCATGCTTTACACAAATCCTTCACCTCCACTTCACCATTATCCAACAATTCATACTGATCCAGCAAAATAGCCAGAAACAGCTTCGTCTCTTTGGTAAGTTTCTTAAGCTGGCCCTTATTCTCTTCTATGTATCTTTTCAGTTCGTCTTTTTTGCGGCTGTGGTTCATCAGGAGGAAAATGTCTTTCCATTCCGTATGGAAATGCGCCGGATCCTGGTCATGGATATCCACCAGATGGATATGATAATCAGGCAGAAGAGATCTGAACTTTTCCATTTCCTCCGGGACTTCCATCATCTCCTGGAGATCATGCTTGCTCAGCCATTTTTTCTCCCCCAGATAAAGTACCTGGTGAAACACTGGAGTAAGTGGGGTCCCCGGCTTACCTGTCCAGTCCTGATCTTCTACATCTCCTTGTACCTGAGCTGAATATTCAATTCCATCATAAGTAAAAAGTCTCAACGGCATCGTATAATCAGAATACGACTGACCTTCACATGCCAGGAAAAATCTTTTTTTCTCTTCATCATGAAGCATAATGATATCTCTTTCCCGCTCAAGGTACTGTATTTCTCCGCTCGAACCATTTATCTTCTGTAATGTGTCTTTTCGCGCAGCAGCAAGCAATACGCTTTTCTTCCTTGGTACTTCCCTGAGATATTGCGGAGACACCACCTGCTCGCCCCGAAAAATTGTTCCATTCATCAGGTCTGCATAACGTGCGGGGTCTTTAAGGTATCTCAGCAATCCCTGCTCCTTAATTCCCAAAAAATCACTCGCTTTCTATTGTGTTATATTGAATTTACAGGAGTTCTGCTGCCGAACGGCAAGAAGTATAGAAATTCCTGAAATGTAAATTCAGCTTACCACAAACAGTTCTAAGCCACAAGGATTTTATGAAATTTTAAGAATATGAGATTAGAATGTGTTACCGTTCACTCCGTGACCAGCAACACGCTTCGCGATGTACAGAAATTATGCATACTGCATAATTTCGCACGTTGTATGTCTCGGGATTTTCATGCACATTTGCGTGAAAACACCTCCCGGGATATTACCAGTAAACAGCAACAAAGGCAGGTAACAATTCAGGCCTGCCTGAGCAGTTACCTGCCTTCTTTCATATATATTACCATATCAGATACAAGAACGCAATGGGCTGTATCTTTCAACAGGAAATTAATTTTTTATAATCTCTGCCCGTCAATTTTCAATCTCCGTGCGCACTGCCCCATATGCTTCTGCTGCCTGTTCTTTATATTTGTTTACCAGCAGATAAACACAGAATATAGCTGCCGCAAACCCTGCCTGCAAGGCCATCCCCTGCCAGATGGGATTCAGGTTTTCCGTAGTGAAGCCTGTCAGCCCACATATTTTATTCAGATTATCCTCGTACCAGTATACCGGAATGAATTTAGCTATATGCAGGATACCCGAACTCAGCACTTCAAGAGGAACAAAAACACCGCTTAAGAAGCACAATCCCAAGGAGCATAAATTTGTGACAAAATTCTGCGCATTACTGCTCTGGATAAAGCTGCTGCACAGCAATGAAATTGAGATTACAACAAGCAGAAGGAAAATACTGTTCAGGATCATAAGTGCAGGAAATCTCCAATCCATTCCCGCCCATTCTTTAAAGCATACCAAACTCCCTACCACATTCATGAGAGCCCAGCTTCCCGTACCAATCACACACACATAAAGCAGTTTTTGGAATGCCATATGAAAAGGACGGATAGGGCTGCAGAGATTTCTCATGCGTATCTCAGGCCGTTTTAGATTCAGGAATACAATATTCACCCCGGAAAGGCACAACAGCAGCAGCACATACGGCAGGAATCTCTGGAAAAGTTTTATTTTCTCAGATACCATTCCACCGTTTAAATATCTACGCATAGTGACCTCTGTCTCTTTTTTCATGGAGGCAACAGCCTCGCTGCTGATTTCTTCCCTGTCCGTGCCGCTCCCGCTGTCCCGGTAAAGCCGCATCATAGTAAGGTATTGCTCCGCCACCGACTGCAGATAGTATCCGGAAGCAGTTCCCGGACGCTGCCACAACCCCAGTTTTTGTTCTTTGCCGCTCCAAAAATCATCTTCGAAGCCTTGGGGGACAATGAAAATCCCGTCCACAGCTTCATAGAAACCTGCATCCATCATAGCTTCTTTGGAGTCTTCAAGTTCTACATAAGTCCCGTATTCATCCAGGATTTCCCTGAGTCCATTCTCCAAAACACCCCCTTCGTCTCTGGCGATCAGTGTGTAATTGGGCTTATTCTCCCGGAAATCCCCATACATATTTGTATCACCCAGAAGTGTCATAGACAGAAGCAGACCAACGAACACCAGAAAATAGATAACAAATGTGGTTTTATAATATTTCATCATTTTCAGGCATGCACTAAATACTCTCATATTGTTTCCTCCCTGTGAATACCAACACGATTCCAAGCATCACCGCTGCCATGACGACCAAAATCCCAAGATTTTGAAAGTATCTTATATGATCATCATAATAATACAGGCAGTAAAAAGCATCAGAAATCCTTGCCGCCGGATTGATCATTGACAGTACAGGCGCACTCTGAGACACGATATAATTGATACCGCCGATCATAAGCCCTGCAAAAAAGCAGCATATCATAGATATTCCCACTACCACAGCAGTCTTAAATCCTCCCTTCCATCTGGATGGCAGCGCGATCAGACATCCGAAAGCAATCCCTACAAGACCTCCCACAAAACAAGTGAGCAGTGCATAGAAAAATTGCCCTCCAAAGCCTACCCCCAGTATAAACTGCATGTAACAGACCACTATAAAAAGGCTGGCAGAAAGCGCAGTCAGAGATGCAAGAAATGACGCCCCAAAGATCGTCCATTTACTTCCCGGTGAAACTGCTCCCCTGGCTCCCTGGGGTGATAAGTTTGCCTGCATAGCCTCAATGATCATGACCCCGTAAAATCCCCCATAAAGGCAAGTCATGGCCAGCAGGGCATAATAGTAATGCACAACGGAAGAAGGCTTGCGGCTGGTAAATGAAATCTCTTCTACCCCTGCCTCCCCCTGTGTCAGCCCATTTTTACCCGACGCGATCAATCCAAGAGCAGAAAGAGGGTTTGACTTAACAATATTTTCCACAGTATCCTTTGTCTGTATATAACGATCCAAAATATTTTTAAGAACCGTCTGTGACATTCCTTCCCCTTTAACAAAAAGCCCGGGAGCCCCGTGATCTATTGTAATATACCCAGTGATCTCTCCCTCTTTTAATAAAAGGTCCGCATCTTTCTCTTCGTCCACAAGCTTCACATCCAAAAGAGCGTCATCACTGTCCGACAGTTCCTCCACCATCTCCTGAAAATACTTTTCCTGTTCATACTCCTGATTTCTGACAATAGCTACCGGTATGGAATCCAGCATATCGTTCTTGTCAAGAGATGAAAAAGCGAAATAAAACAATGTGGAAAGCATGATCGGAAACACTGCCGTCCAGATCACCATTTCCTTACTGCGCAGCGAACGCAGAATACTCTTCTTATAAATATTCCAAAACATAATTACCTCCTCATTGCCCAATGTCCACTGGGCATTATGGTACACCTTTGGTGTTACCTCCTCATTGCCCAATGTTTACAGGGCATTATGGTACACCTCTGGTGTTACCTCCTATTGCCCAATGTCCACTGGGCATTATGGTACACCTTTGGTGTTACCTCCTCATTTTCCTTAATCCCTCAGCTGTTTTCCCGTAATCTCCAGGAATACATCATTGAGCGTAGGCGGCTCAGAAAAAATCTTGCCCATGGATATCTTTTCCTTTTTCAAATAGGAAAGAATTTCTGCAAGCCCTCTGCTCTGTGCAGGGCAGCGGACTGAGAGGATTCCATCCATATAATCTGCTGATAATACATCCTCCATTGCCCGCAGGGCGGCAAGCTGTTCTAACTGAAGGCCCATGGCTTCAATGGTGATCTTTTCTCCGCTGCGGATCATAGCCTTAAGCTCATCCTTTGTGCCTGTGGCCACAACCTGCCCTTTGTCCATGATGGCTATTCTGGTACAAAGCTGTTCTACTTCCTCCATATAATGGGAAGTATAGACAATGGTGGCACCTTGGGCATTCAGCCTGCGTATCCCTTCCAGAATACTGTTCCGGCTTTGAGGATCTACAGCCACTGTAGGCTCATCCATAAATATAAGCTGGGGCTTATGGGCAATCCCGCAGGCTATATTCAGTCTCCGGAGCAGTCCGCCGGAAAGCTTTCTCGGCAGGAATTTCCGGTAATCCTCCAGTCCCACAAACTCCACGGCCTCATTTACCAAGGTCTTCCGTAATTTTTTGTCATTCACATATAATCCGCAAAAATAGTCAATATTTTCCTCCACTGTAAGTTCATAATATACAGCGACGTTCTGCAGGACCACTCCTATTTTCTTCTTGGCTTCATAGTTATCCGGTGACATTGGCTTTCCGAAAAGTTCAATGTCGCCTTTATCATATTTCAGCAAAGACAACATACAGTTAATGGCTGTGGATTTTCCTGAACCATTTGGTCCCAGCAATCCGAAAATTTCTCCGTCCCTTACCTCCAGATTAAAATGATCCAACGCCACCACATCGCCATAGCGCTTAACAAGATTTTTTACCTCTATCATTATAAGAATCCTCCTTCTTTATCACCACAGTCTGAAAACTTGCAGCACCGGATCATTTCATTCCGGTCCGCCGCCCTCTTTGTTTGACTCTGGCATCAGTGTATCAGACTCTCCTTCGTTTTTGAAGTGAACCATATCACATTTCCTCATGACAAATGTCACCATTTTAATTTACACCATAGATTCCATTCTTTATTCATGCTATCATAAATACATGATCCAATGCTGTCCTTCCCCTGCAAAGGCGAGGCACTGTCCCTTTCCCAACGACAGTCCCCTCAAACGGAGGTATCCTATGTACACACTTATAAACAAATGCATATTATTGGTCCTGTCCCTGACCTTTCTTATCCGGGACAGAGAAGCTTCTGTTATAATATCTGCAATGATTGCTGCCTTGATATTAAGCTCTTTAAGCAGCTACTATGAAGGAAGAACAGGACTGCTGCTCAGCGCGGCTCACTGCATCCTGTCCGCTGTCTGGCTGCCCATGTTTCCATTTCTTCCTTTGGCCGCCTACGACTGCTATAACCAGAAAAACCTTTATCTCCGCGGCCTGTGGCTGCTTCCTCTGCTGCGGTGCCTGACCACAGAGACTCCTGCCGCCCTCATCTCCTGTACGATCCTCTGTATCCTGGCCTGCATACTGGTGCAAAAAACCAGCCAATATGAACAGCTTTTAAAAGAATACCACCAGGTAAGAGACGATTCCACCGAGGCTGCCATGCTCTTACAAAAACAAAATAAAGACTTGCTCAAAAATCAGGATTACGAGGTGGAGCTGGCCACTCTGGCAGAACGTAACCGTATTGCCAGAGAAATCCATGATAATGTGGGACATCTGCTCACCCGTTCTATCCTCCAGGTAAGTGCACTCCTGGTTGTCCACCGCCAGGATCAGGAGCTTACAGAACAGCTTAATTCTGTAAAAACTACTCTCACGGACGCAATGGATAATGTCCGCAGCAGCGTACATGATCTCCACGAGGATTCTGTGGACCTGAAACAGCAGCTTACCGGCCTGTTGGAAGCCTTCACCTTCTGTCCGGTACAGCTCACTTTCGACTCCGGAATCCTGCCCAGAGAAATAAACTATGCTGTCATTGCAATCGTAAAAGAAGCGCTGTCCAATATAGCACGCCACAGTAATGCCACTGAGGCATCCGTAACCGTACTGGAGCATCCGTCCCTCTACCAGGTGGTCATCAGCGACAACGGCACGAAAAACACTGTATCCTCTTCAAAAGGCCTTGGGCTCTCCAGTATGGAGGAGCGGATCCGGGCTTTGGACGGTATTTTTCATATAGACAGGCGCAGCGGTTTTAAAGTGTTCATCTCAATTCCAAAAGGAGGAACCCTAAATGAAAATAATTCTCATAGATGACGATAATCTTGTATGCCTTTCCTTAAAGACCATCCTTCAGGCTGATTCCCGGATCCAGGTGGCCGCCATCGGTACAAGCGGAGAGGAAGCTATTGAACTGTACGAACAGCATCTTCCCCATATCCTCCTCATGGATATCCAGATGAAAGGCATGGGCGGCCTTGCCGCAGGAGAAGAGATCCTCAGGCGCCACCCGGATGCCCGCATCCTTTTCCTCACCACCTTTTCCGATAACGAGTACATAATAAAAGCCCTTGGCATGGGTGCCAAAGGCTATTTGATCAAACAGGATATTGAGGCCCTCCTTCCTGCCCTTCAGGCAGTAATGAGCGGTCAGAATGTCTTCGGCAATGAAATCGTCACAAGATTTCCTGCCCTGATAAACACCAAACCCACCTTCTGTCCGGAAAAATTCAACCTGAATCCCCGGGAAGCAGAGATAACAGAACTGGTGGCAAAGGGCCTGAACAATAAAGAAATTGCGGACATTCTCTTCCTAAGCGAAGGAACTGTCCGCAACTATATAAGCGCCCTGCTGGAAAAAATGAATCTTCGTGACCGCACCCAGCTGGCTGTATTCTATTACAGAAATCAATCCTGAAATTTCAGTTTACTCTTACCGGCTCTCTTCTGTCTCAGCAGCTCTGGGCTCCACCTGGATTTTTTTCTCTTCCAGCCGTTTACATGCCCATTCCCTGAACAGGGAATAGATGACTGAGACAAGAGGAATAAACACCAGCATACCCACAACCCCCATGAGGCTGCCGCCCATAGTAACCGCTACCAGCACCCAGATTGAAGGAAGTCCTACTGAATTTCCCACAACATGGGGATAAATCAGGTTTCCTTCTATTTGCTGCAGGACAAGGAACAGAATCAGAAACATTACCGCCTGCATGGGGCTCACCATAAGAATCAGGAAAAATCCGATCCAGCAGCCTATGATCCCCCCAAATACAGGGATCAAAGCAGTAAAGGAAATAAGCACGCCCACCAGCAATGCATATGGGAACTTAAAAACCGTCATAGTGACAAAGAACATACTGCCCAGGATAACAGCCTCTATACACTGCCCTGTGATAAAGTTTGCAAAGGTTCTGTTTGCCAGAGAGAATACATGTCCGGCAGTCTCCACACCTTTTTTAGGAAACATAGCATACAAGGCTTTCTTTACCTGTACGATCAGCCGTTCCTTCTGAAGCAGGACATAACATGCAAAAATGAAACCGATACCTACATTCATAGCCGTACTTAAAATGCCCATAGTGACGGAAATCGTAGAGGACAAAATATTGTCCACTCCGCTTTTCAGCACGCTTAAAGCAGAATTCAGCATTTTCTCAGTCTGGAAGTCAATAGAGTTGGCCCACTGTATGATCATAGGATTACTGCTGAAGGTATGCTCTATCCAGTCCTGCAGCTTTGGTATGCTTTCCTCAATCTTCTTTGCCACACTTACAATGGTATTTCCAAGCTCAGGAGCCACCACAAGGACTACCACCAGTATAATAACAACAACAAGCAGGATCGCCAGGACAAGGCTCACCGGCCGGGCCAGATTCCTGGCTGCCTTGTTTCCCTTCTTTTTTGCCCTTTCAAAGAGATGTTTCTCCGCAAACTTCATAGGAACATTAAGTACAAAGGCTATGGCACCTCCCAGAATAAAGGGAAAAGAAAGCCCCCATATAACACCTATAAAATCCAGTACGATACCCAGGTTCTGCACTCCTACATAAAGAAGAACCGCAAAGGTGATCAGATACATGATTTTCTTCATATTTCCTTTGTGTAATTCCACCGAATCCCTCCGTTTTACAATAATAAACTGAAACTCTGTACCGACTGCTGCAAATATACCCAGCCAGATACAGAATCTCCCTACTCTGCAAGTTAATACTGCACATTTTAGCACGAAATTAAAATTTTGCCTAGAGTATGTTGAAAATTCATTTCCATAAGTTCCACGCCCCACACAAAAATAATTTTATCAATGCTAAAAAAACAAAAATAAATTTTGTTGTATATTCTGTCCAAAATGTATACTAAAACTTTATCTATTTCGACTTCTATAATTTTGCAAAATCAATTGACAGAAAAATTTATATCTTTTATAATATTAATGTAATATAAATATCGCGTAAATGCAGCAGCTTATATAGGTCCATAATCGGTTGGACGTCTCTACCAACTACCGTAATAGTTGTCTATAAGTTCTATTCAGGGACTTTGTCGGCATGATCAGGTAGTTTTTTTGTGCCCATAATGCTGTACAGGTCTCTTGCGCAGGAAAGAAGGTGACGTACATGAACGAAAAAACATTCGCACTGAAAGGTACTGTCTGTTACAATGAAAGCCCCGAAAAGCTTTCCATCACAGAGAATGGGTATCTTGTCTGCGAAAATGGTGTCTGCGCCGGAGTATTTACAAATCTCCCGGAAAAGTACAACGGAATCCCCTGCCGGGATGTGGGTGACTGTCTGATCATACCCGGACTTACAGATTTGCACCTCCATGCTCCTCAGTACAGTTTCCGGAGTATCGGCATGGACCTGGAACTGCTGGAATGGCTGGACACCATCACTTTTCCTCAGGAATCAAAGTACGCAGACCTGGATTATGCCAGAAAGGCCTATTCCATCTTCGCAGAAGATATGAAGAAAAGTGCAACTACCCGTGCTTCTATTTTTGCCACCCTCCACGTAGCCGCAACAGAGCTTCTGATGGACTTGATGGAAGAGACGGGACTTAAGACCTTTATCGGTAAGGTAAACATGGACAGAAACGGCCCTCCCGCTCTTCAGGAGGAAAGTGCACAAGCCTCAGCACAGGCTACCTTGGCCTGGATACAGGAAACAGCCGGACGCTATCAGAATGTAAAGCCCATCCTGACTCCCCGGTTTACCCCTTCCTGTACCGATGAGCTGATGAGAATGCTCGGAGAAATCCAAAAGGAATACCACCTTCCTGTACAGTCCCACCTGTCCGAAAATCTTGGTGAGATTGCATGGGTGAAGGAACTTTGTCCCAACACCGGCTTCTACGGGGAAGCATATGACCAGTTCGGTCTGTTCGGCGGCGAAAACGGCCCTGCCATCATGGCCCACTGTGTACACTGCCCCGATGAAGAAATCGCTCTCATGAAAGAGAGAGGTGTATACATTGCCCACTGCTCCCAGTCCAACACCAACCTTTCCTCCGGAATTGCACCTGTCAGACGATACCTTTCCGAAGGACTGCATGTGGGGATCGGAAGCGACATCGCCGGGGGAACCTCTGTGTCACTGCTGCGGGCCATGGCTGATTCCATTCAGACATCCAAGCTCCGCTGGCGGCTGGTGGACGATACCCTGAAACCTTTAACTTTGGAAGAAGTCTTCTACATTGCAACCATAGGAGGTGGTTCCTTCTTTGGAAAAGTAGGAAGCTTCGAGGGAGGCTATGAATTTGATGCCGTTATTCTCGACGACTCAAACCTCCCCCACCCACAGCCGTTCACATCCAAGGAACGGCTGGAAAGACTTGTTTATCTGTCCGATGACCGCAACATTACCGGAAAATATGTTTCCGGTGCAAAAATTTTCTAGCACCTTTGTGCTAAATAAAAGGGGGAAGAATTATGAATCTTGACAAAATTTTTCATCTGAAGGAACGAAACACAGATATTAAAACAGAAGTAATGGCGGGTATCACCACCTTCATGACCATGGCCTACATTCTGGCTGTAAATCCGAATATCCTGTCGGATTCCGGTATGGACCGGGGTGCTGTTTTTACTGCTACCGCACTGGCATCCTTCATCGCCACCTGCCTTATGGCACTGCTTTCCAACTATCCCTTCGTCCTGGCACCTGGAATGGGACTGAATGCGTATTTTACCTACACAGTTGTCCTGGGAATGGGATATTCCTGGCAGAACGCACTGGCCGCAGTATTTGTGGAAGGTATTATCTTCATCGTCCTGTCATTGACCAATGTACGTGAAGCTATTTTCAATGCCATACCCATGAATCTCAAACATGCGGTATCCGTGGGTATTGGTTTGTTCATTGCCTTTATCGGTCTGCAGAATGCAAAAATTGTAGTTAACAATGACTCTACCCTGGTAAGTGTATTTTCCTTCAAAAGTGCAGCAGCCAACGGCGCGTTCAACACAGAGGGGATCACTGTTCTTCTTGCACTTATCGGCGTACTGATCACCGCGGTACTTATGGTAAAAAATGTGAAAGGAAATATTCTCTGGGGTATTCTGATCACATGGCTCCTTGGGATCATCTGCCAGTTTACCGGACTTTATGTTCCTAATCCTGATGCAGGTTTCTTCAGCCTTCTTCCTGATTTTTCAGGGGGGATTTCCATCCCAAGCATGGCGCCAACCTTCATGCATATGGATTTTTCCATTGTGTTCTCCCTGGACTTCGTTGTCATCATGTTCGCATTCCTGTTCGTAGACATGTTCGATACCCTGGGAACCTTGATCGGTGTTGCATCCAAGGCAGATATGCTTGACAAAGACGGCCGGCTTCCGAAAATCAAAGGCGCACTCCTTGCAGACGCTGTTGGTACATCCGTAGGCGCTGTATGCGGAACCTCCACAGTCACCACCTTTGTGGAAAGTGCTTCCGGTGTTGCAGAAGGCGGGCGCACTGGTCTGACAGGTATCGTGGCAGCTATTTTCTTTGCACTGTCCCTGTTTCTGTCACCCATTTTCCTGGCTATTCCTTCCTTCGCAACTGCACCGGCCCTCATCATTGTAGGATTTTTGATGCTGACCTCTGTGACAAAGATTGATTTCAATGACATGACAGAAGCCATTCCCTGCTTCATCGCTATCATTGCCATGCCGTTTATGTACAGCATCTCCGAAGGTATTGCCATGGGCGTTATCTCCTACGTTGTGATCAACCTGGTATCCGGAAAGGCCAAAGAAAAGAAGATCAGTGTACTGATGTATATACTGGCCGTGCTGTTTGTACTGAAATATATATTCTTATAAAATGAACATGTCTGTTGATGCAGACATGAACAATCATAAAAGCCAACTGCTCTGCGCCTGCGCAGCGCATTGAAAAAAGAAGCTCTGCCCATGAGGAACAATCCCGGCAGAGCTTCTTTTTTATACTATTTCCATCGATTTTATAGACAGAATCGTCTTTTCAGCCTTTGCAGATGCTTATAGAAAATCCTTATGCAAATTTCACTCCCATAGTCTTCAATTGTTTAAAGTACTTATTTTTCTTTTTGACAAAAATTGTGCCTATTGCATCTTCATATAACACAACATCTAAGTTATTTTTAATAGCCCCCATTGCAGTTAACGCTACACATCCACCACCATCAACACCAACAATACCTATTTCTTTTATATTATTTTTCTGTATCCATTGTACAAGCTCTGTATTTGAGAAAGCATCTCCTTGATATTTATTAAATATATTGCCAGAAACTACTAATAAACCTTCTGCCAACTCTGTTTCAACGGTTCCTTCATACGCCTTAAACGGAGCAAAATGATTTATTAAATTTCTTTTCATAATATTTTTTATATAAACAACTGTTTCATAATCTTTAATGTGCAAATTTACATTTTCTAATAAAGTATCCTTGTCATACTTAAAGACAGCAGCACTGTTTTTTCCAACACATATATTTTGCATATCTACTACCAATAATGCTTTGTTCATTTATATCGTTCCTCCACAAGTTTCCTTAACAATTTGTCGATTTGTATGTCATATATCATAGCACTCATATATGAACTTTTCAATTATAATGTCTCTCTGTACAGAATAGTAAAGCCAGCCGTTCTCGTCAACAGTTAAGATAAACGGGCTTCTCCCGCTCTAGCATATTATGGTATTTCTTTATATCTGCCCGTATCGTTTTATATTGCTGTAGGGAATTGGGGCAACAAAGTGCCAAAAAGCATTGTTTTTTTTTATAAAAGCGTCTTTTCTAATCTCCCGTTATACCGTATAATAATATCTGCCTGCGCTCAATGCGGGCAAATCAGGAAATGGCACCTTCTTAGTGCTGTTTCCGTACATAATATGTTTTATTACAACGAGGGGAAATAATTTATGAAAAAACAAGAGATACCATTAAGAAATTCACTTCTTCTCCTGCTCACAGCTGCCATCTGGGGCGTGGCCTTTGTGGCCCAAAGTGTGGGTATGGACTATGTAGGTGCCTTTACCTTTAACTCAGTGCGCTGTATCATCGGTGCCATTGTCCTTCTTCCGGTTATCTGGATGACAGACCGCAGTAATCCAAAGGTAACTCTCACCGAAAATGAAAAAAGGGCCGGACGCAAAACACTTATTATAGGAGGAGTCTCCTGCGGGATTTTCCTCTGCCTTGCAAGTAATTTTCAACAGTTTGGCATTAAATATACTACTGTGGGCAAGGCCGGTTTTATCACTGCATGTTATATTGTGATCGTACCTGTCATCGGGCTTTTCCTCAAGAAAAAATGCAGTTCATACATCTGGGCGGCTGTAGTCATGGCTCTCGTGGGCCTTTACCTCCTGTGCATCACAGACGGTTTCTCCATAGGTAAGGGCGACTTGCTTGTACTGGTATGTGCGGTGCTCTTTTCTCTGCATATCCTGGTTATTGACTATTTCGCGCCCAAGGCGGACGGGGTAAAAATGTCATGTATCCAGTTTCTGGTTGCCGGCGTTCTTTCCGGGATTCCTGCGCTTATCCTGGAAAACCCTCAGATCACTTCAATCCTTGCAGCATGGCAGCCCGTGCTCTATGCAGGAGTAATGTCCTGCGGTGTCGCCTATACTCTTCAGATTGTAGGACAGAAAAATATGAATCCTACTATCGCTTCTCTTATCCTCAGCCTGGAATCCTGCATTTCCGTGCTGGCCGGATGGCTGATCCTTGGACAGAACTTAAGCATCCGGGAAATCACAGGCTGCGTGATCATGTTCGGAGCGATCATTCTGGCTCAGCTTCCCCAAAAGTCCAAAGAGACCGTCACCGCCTGACAGGACAGCGACTGCATCTGCGCTCTTTTGACAGCCTAGAACGTTAAGTTTGAAAATTCATTTTCAAGCTGCACGCCCCATCCTGATATCACAAAGCAGAATATTTTTGCGGCATATAAACGGTATAGAAAAAGCCATCGTGACGAAAAATTTCACGGTGGCTTTTATCAGTTATGTCATCATATACATCCTTAATTTCTTTTCTTATTACACCTTAATTCTTATACGGCACCTATGTCCTGTCACACAATTTCTCCGCCGTTTTTCAAAAAATGCTCTTTAATCTTATCAAAGCTTTCCTGGCTGATCGCATGTTCTATCTTACACGCATCTGCCCTGGCAGTATCTGAATCAACCCCCAAAGCCATCAGCAGATTCGTTATCACTGTATGGCGCTCATAAATCCGGCTGGCGATCACTTCCCCTTTATCCAAAAGCGTCACAGTCCCATAACGGTCCATGGCAATATACCCATCCTCCCGGAGGAGCTTCATAGCATGGCTGACACTGGGCTTAGACACCTCCAGCATAGTGGCAATATCCACAGAACGCACACTGCCGCCCTTTTTTGACAGCATCAGGATCGCTTCCAGATAATCTTCTGCTGATTCTCGAATTTTCATATCATACCTCCTGTCACACTTTTCTAATTTTAACATAAAATGCTGTATTTTTCAACTGGCGGAGACTTATTTCCGCGCCTCATGCCGCTTGGTCGCTTGGTAAATTGCTATTCACTTGGTCATGCGCTCCATCGCACGGCATCCGAGGAAATATTCACAGCATTCTGGCGAATAATGTGCTGGAATCAGGCAGTCGATTCCTGTCCACAGGCGACTATAAGTGAAGAAATTTCGATATAGGTAATTCAAACATGTATACGGAGCAAATATCCTGAAGATACTCGGGAAGTACCTATAAATTTAGTCAGGAGCGCTAATCTTATAGGTATTTTAAGCCTATATACGGAACAAATATCCGGATGAAGCACCGGAAATACCTATAAATTTAGGGGAAACTCCAATTTTATAGGTATTTTAAGCCGGTATACAGCGCAAATATCCTGAGAAAGCTCCGGAAGTACCTATAAATTTAGAGGAAACGCCAATCTTATAGGTATTTTAAGCCGGTATACAGCGCAAATATCCTGAGAAAGCTCCAAAAGTACCTATAAATTTAGGGAAAGCTCCAATTTTATAGGTATTTTGAGCCGGTATACAGCGCAAATATCCTGAGAAAGCTCCGGAAGTACCTATAAATTTAGAAGGTGCGCTAATCTTATAGGTATTTTAAACCTGTATACAGCACAAATATCCGAAGGAAGCACCAGAAGTACCTATAACTTCTGGTGGGAGCGCCATTCTTATAGGTATTTTAAACCTATATGCGGAGTAAATATCCTGAGGATACCGAAATCATGAAATCAGAGATGGGGGCCCGGAAGGTTGTCGAACGGGCAGGAGAAGGAAAGCCGGTGCGGGGGCTTTCCTTCTCCTCCCCTTCCTCTACGTTTTCACCCCATTGGAGTGTGATATTATTTACCGGAAGACTTTCGAGACTGGGAGAATAATATGATCAAACATACTCCATCCCTGACAAAAGTTATGATTGAATTGTATTATATCCCGCCTTGAAACGCCAGCTTTTGTGTGGGGCTGTGGCTGGGGCGGGCCGGGTGAGAAAAGGCTGCAGTGCTTTGAGTGAGCATTTGGAATCACTTAGCGGGTGAGGCTGCCTGCGCCGAGGTGATTTTGTGCCTCACGCACAAAATCAAGGGAGCCCTGTTTGAATAAAATTGTCATCAGACGATTTTATGAGTTGGCGACCGATCCGACAAAGCAGGCTGACTCAGCCGCTTAGTGATCCCATGCGAAACGAACGTACTGCAGCCTTTTCTCACCCGGCCCGCCACAGCCACAGCCCCACACAAAGGCGTCCCCCTTACGCCACATACCTAAATGGCTGCAGCAGCGGCCCCAGTATGCTGAATATGATTTTCTTTTTAAGGGGCAGCTTCTGTACTGTCACTCCTTCGGGAACCTCATAATTCTTTTCATCCAGGACTTTTCTGCACTTCTCCTGAAAAACGTCCATATGCTCTTTCAATTCCTTGCTGAATTCTTCTCCCTGGACTGCAAGCATCAGCTCTGTATCCATATACGTACTGCGCATGTCCAGATTGTAGGAGCCGATGATAGCCAGATCATCATCGATGAGTATTGATTTTCCATGAGTGGAATCTCCTCCGTCAAACTCATAAATCTGGACTCCGGTCTCTATAATATCCTTTTTGTGAATCCTGTAATCACTGGAAGCCACCACATTATCTCCATTTTCAACAGAATTAAGTATCATAGTGAAATCGTCTACATTACCGGCAATCTCACGCATACCCTCCTCCATCTGAGAATCCAGCACTGCATAGGGTGTATGAAATACTACCTTGTTTTCAGCCCCCGCCATGAGTTTTTTCAAAGTATCCCACACAAGGGGCTTTTTCCCGTAGATTCCTGTCTCTCCTGAAATAAGTGCGGTCTTTTTCACTGCCACAGTGTTTTCTTCATAGGAATATTCCCCATAGCTTTCAGGATACTGTTCTTTAAGCCCCTCATACCGGCTTTTCATCTTATCAATACAAGCCTTTACCTTACTTTTCCCGCTCAGGCTCTCATCATCATGAAATACCTTCATGTGAGGTCCGTCCCAGATTTCTCTGAAATACTTCTCCACCTGTGAAATAACACTTTTGTCCGTACCGTTTTTAAAATCCGTATTATATATCATCACTTCCCTGTCATAGCTTCTGTCATCAGTAGCATAGTCGCCCAGAAAATACCGGAACGTATTCCTTCCTCCAAGGAGCAATGCCTTATCATCACAGATCACATATTTGTCATGCATTCTGCCGTTTATGGTCCATGGCAGCAAAAGATTGGGCGGATTATAAATGCGGATCTCTATATCCGGATGGCTTGACAATGCATAGAAAAACGGATTTCTCTCCATTCTCAGCAGGCCGCTGATACCATCCACCATGATCTCCACCTTTACTCCTCGCTGCGCCGCCTCATAAAGAGCCGCGGCTAAATCCCAGGTACTCTCGTCTTCCCGGAAATCAAAGGTTGACAGAATAATACGTTCCTGTGCTTCCTGTGCCATACGCAGCCTCAGTTCCAGCGCCTCCCGGTTCTCCTCCACCACATGGGCCCTGTCCACACTCATTCCCTCTCCTGCACCTGCATAAAAATCCTGTGTACGCAAAGGATTCTCCCCCGGTGCAATCCTCTTTTGCACCGCAAAAGGTGCAAGCATACCTATAACTATGTAAAGCACCACTGCAAGCACGATCAAAAGCTTCCAGTGCCTTCTCACAAAATGTCTCATACCCTTCACAAACCACCTTTCCCCAGAACGGCAAAAGCGCCCACTTCCTATATCATTCCCGGTCAGGGCGGACATCACTGATCATGAAAGTCCATTCCTCCCGGCTTACATAGTGAATAATATAACCTGCCAAATCCTGCATGTCAACAGACATTTCCCTCTAAAAGCCTAATCTCCCTTTCCCCCTTTCATTTCCTCATTCTTTTAAGAATTTAACATGATATTTACAAACGTGAGGTAGCGGCTTTTATTACAATGAAGATAATTATATTGTGGAAGTTTGACAGTCTGTCATAGGAAGCCTGAGCACCATAAATATATGATTTTTATCCTGTCAATGTATCCACAAATGTTTTTTAAGGTAAAACAGATAATTTTTCACGAAAAACTACAAACACTCTGTACCCTTGGGGGAATTCTTGTTTCATCCAAAACATTGTTTCTTTGTAAGTTTTCTACATATCAGATAAGGAGTTGAACATATATGCAGAACGAAATATCTCTTACAGACCGTATCAAAAGCGCCTATGCAGCTCTGCGGCCCTCAGAACAGAAGGTGGCAGACTTTATTTTGTCCCATATGGACGAAGCGGGTAACATCACTATCTCCCAGCTTGCAGACCGTACAAAGGTAAGTCAGCCAACCATCATGCGTTTTGTCCATGCCCTTGGATTTAAAGGATACCGAAACTTTAAATACTGTCTTGTGCGGGACGGACGGCCTGATGCCCAAGAATCCAAGCCTTTTGACCATCTCTGGGGATTTGACCTGAAGCCCTGGGATTGTCTGCCGGATCTGCCGCTGAAAGAAATCCGGGTAAGCGGCAAGCTTCTTGAAGAAACTTTGAAGGCATTGTCCCCCGCTAAGCTGGAACGTGCATCCCATATGCTGGCTGCTGCCCGCACCATTGACATTTACGGCGTGGAAAATTCCTGCACGCCTGCCAACGATCTGCTGACAAAGCTCACTTACCTTGGGCTGAACGCACGGATGCACACGGACGCTTACCTTCAGCAGATTTCTGCTGCTCATCTAGGTTCCCCGGATACGGCAGTTGCGTTCTCACATTCCGGCTGTTCCTGTGATACGGTAAAAGCACTGATGCAGGCGAAAAAAGCCGGTGCTGGGACTATCGCTGTTACAAGCCGGAAGAACCCAAGGCTGGCACAGTACGCAGATATCCTTCTTTGTACCGGGGGAGCCGACCTGACTATATACGGCGCTGCCGTTTTTTCACGGATTCCTGACCTGGCGGCAGTGGATCTCCTGTATATGGGTATTATCCTCAGTGACTATGAACGTTTTTCACGCAGTCTGGACAAAAGCGGCGCTGTTATCGCCGGCCGGGGATACACAAATAAACCATGACTTGTATCCCTGTAGTTTTTCTACAGGATTTCAACAGTACATGTGATTGCTTTTTACATGACCATTACAAAAGCTTCACCTGCATTTTATTGAGTTTTTTCCGGCGGTCAATTATCATCGGAGTTGTTGAACCAGAGCTTACATTCAAAATGAAAGGAAGTAGTTTTATGCTGGAATTAAAACATCTGCAGAAGTCTTTTGACGGAGTTTGTGTACTGAAGGACATTTCACTCCAAGTAGAGGACGGAGAAATCGTCTCCATATTAGGGCCGTCAGGCTGCGGCAAGACCACACTTCTCAATCTGATCCTGGGTATTATGGATGCTGACGGAGGAAATATCCTTTATAACGGTGAGGATCTGACCCACACAGCTATGGAAAAAAGGGGATTCAATATTGTGTTTCAGGATTATGCACTGTTCCCCAATCTGAATGTCCGGCAGAATATAACATACGGATTAAAAAACCGTCCCGGTGTTTCCTCCCGGGCAGAGGTAGACGACCTTATTGATCTTCTTGGGCTGCACGAGCATCTGGACAAACGTGTCGACCAGCTTTCCGGCGGTCAGAAACAACGTACAGCACTTGCACGCACCATGGTCATGAAGCCGAAGATCCTTCTGCTGGATGAACCCTTGTCTGCACTGGACGGTGTTATCAAGGAATCCATCAAAGACCGTATCAAACTCATTGCCAGGGAATACCGTCTTACCACGATCATTGTCACACATGATCCTGAAGAGGCCCTCACTCTGTCCGACCGTGTCCTGATCATGGAGAAGGGCACCATCTCTCAGTACGCCCGGCCTGCGGAGATCGTCCATAATCCTAAAAATGATTTCGTCCGTGAATTCATTTTAAATCAGCTGGAGATCAAGCGGAATAATATTTATGCTCTGTTCGGAGATGTCCCTATGCAGGCAGCTTCTGCAATATAAGAGGCGCGTATGAAAAGTAAAAACCGGGAACTTAAACTTATCTTCTGGATCATCACAATACTATTTGCCGCTTTTCTGGCAGGGCCGATTTTACTGCTGCTGGGAAAATCTCTGTGGGACGGAGGTCTCACCTTTGAATTCTATTCAGCAGTGGTAAGCAAGAAGGGGTTCCTCACAGCTTTAGGCAACAGTTTCGTTGTAGCCGCCGCGGCTGCGGTACTGGCCACAGCCTTCGCCTTTCTTATGGCTTATGCAGTTCATTACACTGGCCTCCCCCGATGGTTTAAAAGTTTTCTCACCGCGGCTGCCACCCTGCCGATGTTTCTGCCTACCATTACCTATGGCTTCGCTATCATATATTCCTTCGGCAGACAGGGCCTTATCACACGTTTGCTGGGACGGCAGTTTTTTGATATCTACGGCATGGGAGGACTTCTGGTGGGTTATGTCATCTACACAATACCCGTAGCCTTTCTGCTGATACACAATACCATGGGATATGTGGACAAAAAGGTCCTTATAGTTTCCAAGGTGATGGGAGACAAGGATATCTCTGCTTTCTGGATCGCGGTGCTCCGTCCTTTGCTGGGCACACTTGCCGGTGCATTTATCCAGGCATTCTTTCTGTGTTTCACTGACTTTGGGATTCCGGCCTCCGTGGGCGGCAGATACGAAGTCATCGCAACGCTGCTTTACAACCAGATGCTGGGGGGTATCCCGGATTTCAACCGGGGTGCGGTTATCGCCATGATCATGCTGATTCCATCCATCGGCAGTATCTGTATCCTCCAGATTCTGGAACAGTTCAATATCCGTTATAGCCGCATAGACCAGACAGAACTTCGGGAAAACCGGATCCGTGACATGGGCTGGGGAGTATCCGGCGGTGCTGTTTCCATCGCCGTGCTTTCTATTTTTGCAGTCATCTTTGTTGTTCCTATGGCAGAGGAATGGCCTTATAAAACAGGCTTCTCCCTGGAACACTTCCGGTCTGCATTTTTTGACAGCGGACTTCTTTCTGCCTACGGGCACTCACTGCTGATGGCGCTTCTCACAGCGGCACTTGGGACATTGGCGGCTTACGGAGCAGCACTTATCGCAGCCCGCAGCAATCTTTCCCAGCGCTATAAGAGGATCATTGAAAGTATTGCCTTAGTGACAAACGCAATTCCAGGTATGGTACTGGGTGTGGCATATCTGTTCCTGTTCTCAGGTACATCCCTTCAGAACACCTTGCTGCTGATGATACTGTGCAACATTGTCCACTACTTCTCCACACCCTACCTGATGATGAAAAACTCTCTTTCAAAAATGAATGCCGGGTGGGAAACCACCGCCATGCTTATGGGGGACAGCTGGATCAAGACCATCCTGCGTGTGGTCACTCCCAACGCCATGTCAAGCCTCATCCAAGTGTTCAGCTATTATTTCATCAACTCCATGGTCACCATCAGCGCCCTGATCTTTATCGCCGGTGCCCGTACCATGGTACTGACCACTATGATCAAGCAGCTGCAGTACGTAAACCGATTCAATGAGGTATTCGTGCTGTCACTGTTGATCCTGGCCACCAACCTTGCTGCAAAAGCTCTCTTTTCCTGGCTGGCCAATCACAAAGTATCTGATAAATAAACGGGACATGCCTGCTGATGCAGACATCACCGATCAAAAAGAAAGGAAACTATTATGAAATTGAAGAAAATTCCGGCACTGAGTCTTTCCCTGACCCTGTGCTTATCCCTGATGTCCGGCTGTACTTCTTCCGAAAGTTCTGCTGCCGCCGGTACATCCGCTGAAAAACAGGTGATCATCTATTCCAATGCAGACGAAGAAGCCGTGACTGCCATGCAGAATGCCCTGAATACAAACGGCTACGAGGGCAAGTATATTTTCCAGACCTACGGCACATCAGAATTAGGCGGAAAACTCCTGGCTGAAGGTACAAATCTGGAAGCCGATATGGTCACTATGAGTACCTTCTATCTTCAGAGTGCTCAGGAACAGAATTCCATGTTCCTGCCCCTTGAATTCAATATTGACACCATAATGGAGGTACCTGACTTTACCGCACCTGTCACTTCTCAGGAGGGAGCCATTATTTTGAACACTGAACTGATGAAGTCTGAGAACTTACCCACCCCTGCCAGCCTAAAGGATCTGTCTGACCCCATCTATGAAGGGCAGATTGCCGTCACTGACATCCAGTCCTCCTCAACTGCATGGCTGCTGATCCAGGCTCTTGTTTCCGCTTACGGCGAAGACGGTGCACAGGAAGTCCTTGCCGGTATTTATAAAAATGCGGATGCCCACATTGAAACCTCCGGCTCCGGGCCTCTGAAACTGTGCCGTGCCGGTGAGATCGCCATAGGCTTCGGTTTACGCCATCAGGCTGTATCCGACAAGGCAGATGGAATGCCTATCGACTTTGTTGACCCCAGCGAAGGTAATTTCTCCCTGACCGAGTCTGTGTCTGTACTGGACAAAGACAGCAAGACCAACCCTCTGGCCATGGAAATGGCTCAGTGTATCATTGAGAATGGCCGTGAGGAACTGCTGGCAGCTTATCCCAATCCTCTGTACAATGGGGAAACTGCTGATCCCGCCAACCAGTCAGCCTATCCCATGACCTTCAGCGAACCTCTCACCTTCCAACTGTTCCAGAATCACCAGGAACTGTCCGAACGAGCTAAGAATTAACAGAAAGGAACTGACAAAACATGAATACTTATAAATTACTGACCCCCGGCCCTCTTACCACCTCCGGCACCGTAAAGCAGGAAATGCTGGTTGACCGCTGTACCTGGGACGATGATTACAAAACAGTCACCCAAAAAATCCGCAGACAACTCTTGGAACTGGCCCATGTCTCTGAAGACAGCTACACAGCCGTACTGATGCAGGGAAGCGGCACCTTCAGTGTGGAAAGCGTACTCTCCAGCGTGATAGGGGATGACGAAATGGTGCTCATCTGTTCTAACGGTGCTTACGGCGAACGGATGACTAAAATATGCGACCGCAGCCGTATTTCCTACATTCATTATAAGGAATCCTACGATAAGATTCCTGATGCTGCCCACGTGGCAGATCTCCTTGCCCAAAATCCTGCTGTTACTCATGTAGCCATGGTTCACAGTGAGACTACAAGCGGTATTCTAAACGATATCCAGTCTGTAGGTAAGGTGGTCAGAGATGCCGGACGTACCTTTATCATAGATGCTATGTCCTCCTTCGGCGGCATAGATATCCCCGTATCCCACTGGGGCATCGATTTCCTGGTGTCCAGCGCCAACAAGTGTATACAGGGTGTTCCCGGCTTCGCCTTCGTTCTCTGCCGCCGGGACAAACTTCTGGGAAGTGAAGGCAAGGCCCGTTCCCTGTCCCTGGATCTTCTTGACCAGTGGAAAACCATGGAAAAAGACGGCAAATGGCGTTTTACCTCTCCCACTCATGTTGTTCTGGCCTTTGCAAGGGCTCTTGATGAACTGACACAGGAAGGCGGAATCACTGCCCGGCACCGCCGCTATACGGAAAATAACCGCCTGCTTATCCAGCGGATGACTAAGATGGGCTTTACCCCCTACATAGACAAAATCCATCAAGGCCCCATTATCACTACCTTTTTTTATCCCGGCGGTGCATCCTTCCGGTTCTCTGATTTTTACAGCTATATCAAAGAGAGGGGCTATGCCATCTACCCAGGCAAACTGACAGAGCTTGACACCTTCCGTATCGGCAACATCGGTGAGATTTACGCTGATGACATTGAAAGACTAATTGAAATTATTTCTGATTTCCTGAAGGAGGTGAAGGCATGATCGAGGCAGTAATCTTTGATTGGGCCGGCACTACCGTGGACTATGGCTGTTTTGCCCCGGTCCAGGCCTTCCGGGATGCATTCGCCCACTTCGGGATCCAGGTTACTCTGGAAGAAACCCGCAAGCCCATGGGGATGCTGAAACGCGAACATATCCGTACTATGCTGAATATGGACCGCATTTGTGCGGAGTGGAAAGAAGTCACCGGACACTCTCCCGGAACCGAAGATGCAGAAGCGGTTTATGCACAATTCGAACCTAAACTATTCTCCATTCTGGCGGACTTTTCCTCTCCCAAGCCGCATACTCTGGAAACCGTGGCTGCCCTGCGCGCAATGGGACTAAAAATCGGCTCCACCACCGGCTATACTGATGCGATGATGAATATGGTAGTCCCCAAGGCCGCTGAACAGGGATATACCCCGGACTGTTGGTTCAGCCCGGATGCCGTAAACGGAATAGGACGCCCCTATCCATATATGATTTTTGAAAACCTGAAAGCCCTGGGCGTCTCCTGCACAAAAAGCGTTGTCAAGGTAGGAGATACTGTCTCTGATATCAAAGAAGGCTTAAGCGCAGGCGTATGGTCCGTGGGAATCATTGAAGGAAGTTCCGAACTGGGACTGAGCCAAAAAGAATTTGAGGCAATGTCCCCCTCAGAACGATCCAAAGCCTGTCTAAAGACAGAAGCCGTCTTCCGCTCCGCAGGAGCCCACTTCGTTCTTCCAAGTCTCTCCCAGCTCCCTCAGCTCATCTCTGCACTTGGAATATGACTATGACCCTAGAGTCTGTTTGAAAATTTATTCCGACAATCTGCCGCACCCGTGATTTTTTCAACACTGGTGCGGCATTCTGTCTCTTGACACCTCCCTTCTCATCCCTTATAATATAGTTCGTTCCCTAACAGTTCGCTTACGAACTTATTTTTGTCCGTGGGCGGACCTTTTACCTGTTTCACACCATGGTGCCAGGGTCAAAAGGGAACCGAGCGTCTGTCTGGAGAGGCAGTGCCTGCCCCGGCCCCCTTTCGCACCCGGCATCATGCCATAAGAAAAGAGGTTTTTATGGAAACAAAACAGATTATAGGGTATGAGATCCATACCCTGGACAACATGATAGGCCGTATGATTTTTTCCTTCCAATCCTGTCTCACGGAAAAAGAAGGCCTGACAAATATGCAGAGCTGGATCATCGGTTATCTCTATGAAAACAGGAGCAAGCCCATATTTCAGAAGGATATCGAGGCCCAGTTCCATATCGCGCGTTCCACTGCCACCGGCATATTAAAGGTAATGGAGAAAAAAGGCTTTCTCGTCCGGGAGCCTTACCCCTCAGATGCCAGACTGAAGCGCCTGGTCCTCACCCATAAGGGGATCGACCTTCAGCTTGCCATCATGGGTAACCTGGAGCAGATAGAGCACAAGCTTAAGGACGGCATCCCCAAGGAACAGCTGGATGTCTTTTTCCATGTTGTCCACCAGATCAAACGTAATACTGAAACCAACACTTAATACTATGAAAGGAGTTTTTTATGCTTAAAACACTATTGGCTCAAGTCAAAGAGTTCAAAAAAGACTCACTCCTGACCCCTTTCTACATGATCCTCGAAGTTCTCTTCGAAACTTTGATCCCGCTTGTGATGGCTTCCATCATTGACAAAGGGGTAGAAAACGGAGATATCGGCCATATTTACCGCATGGGCGCATTGATGGCACTGCTGGCACTGCTTGGCCTCATCACCGGAGTCCTGGGCGGTAAATACGGAGCGCGGGCTTCCACAGGCTTTGCCCGCAATCTAAGAAAGTCTATGTATACAAACATACAGACCTTTTCTTTTTCAAACATTGATAAATTCAGCACAGCCGGACTGATCACAAGGCTCACCACAGACGTGACCAACCTGCAGAATGCCTATCAGATGATCCTGCGCATGTGTACCAGAGCACCCGCAAGTCTTCTGTGCGCCATGGGTATGGCATTTATGATCAATGCAAAAATTGCAAGCATCTATCTCATCGCAGTTATTTTCCTGGGATTTGCACTGTTCTTTATCTTAAGCAGAGCTACAAAGTATTTCCAGGAGGTTTTCCGCAAATATGACGATCTGAATGCAAGTGTCCAGGAAAATATCTCTGCTATCCGGGTAGTAAAAGCCTATGTCCGGGAGGATCACGAGACAAGTAAATTCCAGAAGGCATGCAATAAGGTTTATGAAATGTTCATCAAGGCAGAAAAGCTGGTAGTGCTCAACATGCCTCTTATGCAGTTCACGGTATATGCCTGTATCCTGGGAATCAGCTGGATAGGGGCGAAAATGATCGTGGGAGGCAGCTTAAGCACAGGAGAGCTGATGAGTCTCCTGACCTATTGTATGAATATCCTCATGAGCCTGATGATGCTGTCCATGGTCTTTGTCATGGTCACTATGAGTATGGCAAGTGCGGAACGTGTGGCTGAGGTCATCAACGAAACCACTGATCTCAAGGACCCGGAAAATCCTGTCATGGAAGTCCCGGACGGAAGTATTGTCTTTGACCACGTGGACTTCAGCTATAAAAAGGACAGCAAGGAGCCTGTACTTAAGGATATCAGCCTATCTATCCGCTCCGGGGAAACCATCGGCATCATCGGCGGTACCGGAAGTGCCAAGACCAGTCTTGTAAGTCTCATAAGCCGTCTTTATGACGTGACCTCAGGACAGGTTACGGTAGGAGGCATTGACGTCCGCCGCTATCACATGGATACCCTTCGGAATCAGGTAGCGGTTGTCCTCCAGAAAAACGTGCTCTTCTCAGGTACGATCCTGGAAAATCTCCGCTGGGGTGATAAAAACGCTTCAGAGGAAGAATGCCGCAGAGTGTGTGAACTTGCCTGTGCAGACGATTTTATCCAAAAAATGCCGGATAAATATAACACCCGTATAGAACAGGGCGGAACAAACGTATCCGGCGGGCAGAAACAACGTCTCTGTATTGCCCGTGCACTTTTGAAAAAACCCCGGATCCTTATTCTGGACGATTCCACCAGCGCTGTGGATACTGCAACAGACGCCCGCATCCGGCAGGCCTTTTCCCAGGAAATCCCGGACACCACCAAGCTGATCATCGCCCAGAGGATCTCTAGCATCCAGAATGCGGACCGCATCATCGTCATGGAAAACGGATGCATCAACGGCTTTGGTACCCATGAAGAGCTGCTGACCTCCAATGCGATCTACCAGGATGTGTACAATTCCCAGACAAAGGGCGGCGGCGATTTTGACCAAACAGGAGGTGGACAGATATGCCAGGCATGAGAAAAAATATGAGAATCCCCGGACAGAAACCGGAAAACAGCGGCAAATTACTGGCACGGCTGTTCCGCTACATCATGAAGGGCTACAAATTCGGAATTCTGGCAGTCATCATCTGTATTTTTATCAGTGTGCTTGCAAATGTCCAGGGAACCATGTTTACCAAAACACTGATCGACCAGTACATTCTGCCTCTTCTAAAAACAGAAAACCCGGATTTCGGGCCTTTGGCACTGGCAATCTTCAAGGTGGCCGGATTCTACGCCATAGGGGTCCTGTCCACCTACACATACAACCGCATTATGATATATGTCACTCAGGGGACCCTGCGTAATCTGAGAAATGACATGTTCTCAAAAATGGAGACACTGCCTGTAAAATACTTCGACACTCACGCACACGGAGATATCATGTCCATCTACACCAATGATATTGATACTCTCCGCCAGATGATCAGCCAGAGTATCCCCCAGATGCTCTCCAGTGTCATCACAATCGTGAGCGTACTGGTAAGTATGATCATCCTCAATATTCCCCTCACTGTCCTTACCCTTGTCATGGTAGGTTTCATGCTGACAGTCAGCCGCCGTCTTGCAGGCTTAAGCGGCAAGTTCTTCCTGGCACAGCAGAAAAACCTGGGGGCTGTCAACGGATATATTGAAGAAATGATGGAGGGGCAGAAGGTTGTAAAGGTTTTCTGCCATGAGGAAGAAAGCCTGGAGAATTTCAACCAGCTTAACGACACCTTATTTGAAAGTGCAGACAATGCCAACAAATTTGCAAATATTCTTATGCCCACAGTGGCCCAGCTTGGAAATGTGAGTTATGTATTATGCTCTATTTTAGGCGGGATCCTGGCTATCAACGGCTTCGGAGGATTCACCCTGGGCGGCCTGGCCAGCTTCCTTACATTTAATAAGAGTTTCAATATGCCTATCAACCAGGTAAGCCAGCAGTTCAACAGTATTGTTATGGCTCTGGCAGGGGCAAAACGTATCTTTGATCTTTTGGATGAGAGTCCTGAGGTGGATAACGGCTATGTCACTCTTGTAAACGTCACAGAGAAGGGCAATACACTCACGGAATCCGAGAAACGTACAGGGCGCTGGGCCTGGAAGCATTTCCACAAAGCTACGGGAACCACAGACTATGTGGAATTAAAAGGCGATATGGTACTGGATGGCGTTGACTTCGGCTACAATCCTGATAAGATTGTACTCCACGATGTAAAAATGTATGCCACCCCAGGCCAGAAGATTGCCTTTGTAGGCTCCACAGGCGCCGGAAAAACAACGATCACCAACCTTCTCAACCGTTTCTATGACATACAGGACGGCAAAATACGCTACGACGGCATAAATATCAATAAGATTAAAAAAGCTGATCTGCGCCGCTCCATGGGGATTGTGCTTCAGGACACCAACCTTTTTACGGCAACTGTTATGGATAATATACGCTACGGCAAGCTGGACGCCACAGACGAGGAAGTGATCGCTGCAGCCAAACTTGCCAATGCCGACGGCTTCATACGACGCCTGCCTGAGGGCTACAACACTATGCTCCGGGGCAACGGCTCCAACTTAAGCCAGGGACAGCGCCAGCTTCTCTCCATCGCCCGGGCGGCAGTGGCTGACCCTCCTGTGCTGATCCTCGATGAGGCTACAAGCTCCATTGACACCAGAACAGAAAAGCTGGTACAGGACGGTATGGATAAGCTGATGCAGGGAAGGACCACCTTTGTCATCGCCCACCGTCTTTCCACAGTCCGCAACAGTGACTGTATCATGGTTCTGGAACAGGGCCGCATTATTGAACGCGGTTCCCACGATGAACTCATTGCCCAAAAGGGTAAATATTATCAGCTCTACAACGGCTGACAGTAAAGAAATACTAAAAAGATGCCCTGGACTAGGAACATTAAAGTTCCTGTCCGGGCATCTTTTTATTTACCGTATTTCCGTTTTATTCTTTTCCCCTGCCATCATTGCCTGGAAATCAGCCGCCGGAACAGGTCTGGAATAATAGTATCCCTGGGCATACATACAACCCAAACTCTTCAGAAGCTCTGCCTGCTCTTTTGTCTCTACACCTTCACATATTGTTTTCAGATTCAAAGCCTTTGCAATGTTCAAAACACCCTTCAGAAGTTCAAGATTCTTCCTGTCCTGTAGATCCCGGTCCAGAAAGCTTTTATCAATCTTAAGGAAGTTTATGGGGAACTCTGTGAGTATCCCCAGTGATGAATATCCAACCCCAAAATCATCAAGAGCGATCTGAGTCCCCAGCTCACTGATCCTTGTAAGCTCTTCTTTCAGATTCCCTGCATCCTCATCCAAGGCACTCTCCGTAATCTCCACAGTGAGCAATGACACCGGAACCCCGTACTCCTTTGCCATACCGGATATCCGCCCGGCAACCTCCTCATCTCCGTCAAAATGACGCCGTGAAAAATTACAGCAGATACTGGGGGGATTTAGCCCCTGCTCTCTCCAACTGCGCAGTGATTCGCATACCTGTCTCAGCATCTCCATATCCAGTTCCTTCACAAGTCCGTTTTTTTCAAACTCAGGAATAAATACTCCCGGCGGGATCATCCCCTTACCGGGATGCTGCCAGCGCACCAGTGCCTCCGCACCAATCATTTCCCCTGTTTTAAAATCGTACTGCGGCTGATAGTAAGGAATAAATTCATGCTGTTCCAGCGCCCGGTACATATCCTCCATCAACGCCCGGCTCTCCTTCATCTCCTCATCCAGACGTGTGAAAGAACTGTCCGTCCTCTGGTACATTGTGCTTCTGTTTTTTCCGTTTTTCTTTGAGAACATCAGTGCCAGTTCCGCCTGGTAGAGAAGTGTGTTAAGAGATAACTCAGTGCCGGTCCCTCTCCTCCAAAGTGTCCCTCCGATACTGGCTGTGACATATGCAGAATTATTAGGTATGCCTGCCTCACTGCAGTCTACATGATGGACTGAATCAAGGATTGCATCGCACACCCCCTGTACCTCACTATCGGTTATATTTTCCAATACAGCCAGAAATTCCTCTCCGCTGAGCCGTACTGTCATTCCACGGTGTCCCACAGCCTCTGTGACCGCCCTGGAAACTAAAATAAGTATTTTGTCCCCTGTCAAGTGTCCGTATTCATCGTTAAAGCGCCGCAGAGCATCCACATCAATCTTTAGAAGAGCAAAAGAGGAAGGCTCCTTCATACAGATCGCATCCATTCTCTCCTCCAAAGCCGCACGGTTAGGAAGCTTTGTAAGAAAGTCGATCCTGCTCAGTTCCTCCAGTTTTCTGTTCTGCTCCTGCCATTCCCGGAATACCTTATTAAAATTCTCCCCGAACCTGCGCATCTCCGCCGGACCTGTAACCGGCAAGGCATCTGCACCGCCCGCGGCAATCCTTTCAATTCCTTCATTGTACTTCCTGAGAGGCACGATCACTTTTCTGTAATACAGGATGATATAAACAATGAACAGCACACAGAAGGACACATTCAGAAAATGCTCTGCCCTTAATATCTTTCTTGTCTCTTCGTGGACTGCCTGCACCTCTCCTTGTTTCCGTTCCACCAGGAGTGAACTAAATTCATTCAATTTTCCATTTATGACTTCTTTACTTTCTGTATAAGCTTCTCCGAAAACAATATCCAGTGCTGCTTTTATTCTCTCTCTGTCTGTCAAAGCAAGCTCTGCCCCGGATAACGAAGCCTCCCCGATCTCCTCCGGCAAGTTCTCCGAAGGAGACAGATTCTCTGCCACAAGACGCATTGCATGTAATTCGGACTGCATCAAATTATCCGATTCCTGCTTGGCATCCTGTACCAGCTGCTGCTCCTCTTCTGTAAGATTCATCTCCCGGAGGCTGCTTACTGCCTGCTCCCGGCGTTTCAATACATTTATCTCATTCCAATAAGCATCCAGATCTTTTGTGTCAGAAGACAGAACAAACCTGCGCACTTCATTGGTCAGATAATCGGAGGCTTCCCTCAGGCTTCTGCTTTCAACCTCACACAAATGTAAGTCTGACCAGATTTTTTCCATATTTTGAAGGGTATTCCCTGCTCTTTTAAGTCCTGTTGCCGAAACAATAACCATGCCCAGCATAACCGCCATCAGTACCAGCATAAGTGCCAGTAAATTCAATTTAGGCTTATTTTTATTCTCTTTTCTCATATGTATATAATATTCCTGTTTTCTCCCGGAGCTAATTTTTCGCTATAAAAAAGTATACCATAATAGCTGTTTTTTTTCCATAATTCAGGTTATTTTCCTCTTATTTTATGATATACTTATTGTAAAACTGCCATCACTGTTTACCGGCAATATCCTGCAAGGTGTGTTCATACATATATGTATGAAATCCCCACACATACAGCATGGGAAATATGCAGGATGCAGAGAAAGGATTCCGTCATGCGCATAGAAAAGCTTCATATAAAAAATTTCAAATTTATTGAGGATCTCCAAATCTGCGACATTGAAAACGCCCTGATCCTCGTAGGAAAAAACAGTGTCGGCAAGACCTCTGTGCTCAGCGCTCTCTGTGCGGTGGGAGGAATGTACACCATCACGCCCTCTGACTTTAATGAAAAAAAGCAGAATATCGAAATAGACATTTCCCTGGGTATTTCAGAGGAAGATCTGGAACTGCTTCAGCGGACCCGAATGGTCAGCACCTACCGCAGAAAGGAAGTATGGGAAAAAGATTTCAACAAAAAGCTCCCCTCGTTTCAGAATGGAGTGCTGGATTTTTCCTTTATTGCCAATTACAGCGGAAGTATTCGGTACAGCGATGGGATACACAAGAATAATCCTTATATCCCTCAGGTATTTCCTAAAATTTACTATCTGGACAGCCAGCGGGATTTAGAAGGCCTTCAGGATAATATTCTCGCTTTTCTTGAGGACGATCTGCTCAATCAGATGAGGGCGGACTGCTGCCTGTTTGACAGGGCTAAGAAATGCAATCACTGTTTTTCCTGTATCGGCCTCATCAACCAGAAAACACCTGCACAGCTCAATGCCTTTGAGGTGCAGAAGCTTCTGGAATACAAGCTCTACCAGCTGAACCTTGACGCCTTTTCCAGAAAAGTGAACCAGAATTTCCACCGAAACGGCGGTTTCTCCGGAAATGTGCGCTATGAGCTCTCCTGCAATACAGACAAAATTTTTCAGGTAAACGTAACAATGGAGTCTCGGGGCCAACAGGAAGCCGAACCAATCTCCATGCTTGGAAAAGGAATGCGCAGCATTTATCTTCTCTCCCTTCTGGAAACTTATTTGGAGGACGAAGAGCGCATTCCCGGCATTATTCTTATGGAAGACCCAGAGATATTCCTTCACCCAAGTCTTCAGAAAAAATCCAGTGAAATACTCTACCGGATTTCCAAGAAAAGGCAGGTTATTTTTACTACCCACTCCCCCAACCTGCTCTTTCAGTTTAACAGCAGGCAGATCCGCCAAATGGTTCTGGATGAAAACGGTTACTCTGCAGTGAAGAGTGAGACGAATCTGTCAGACATTCTGGAAGACCTGGGATTTACAGCCAGTGATCTGATGAATGTAAGCTTTGTGTTTATTGTGGAAGGTAAACAGGATAAGAGCCGGCTGCCCCTGCTTCTGGAGAAATATTATTCAGAGATTTATGACCAGGAGGGAAATCTTTCCCGTATATCCATCATTTCCACCAACAGCTGTACCAACATTAAAACTTACGCAAACTTAAAATATATCAATCAGACATACCTCCGGGAGCAGTTTCTCATGATCCGGGACGGGGATGGCAAGGACCCGGAAGAACTGGCTTCTTCCCTGTGCAAATATTATGAAGCCCGTAATCTTGAGGACACAGACCGTCTGCCAAAGGTAACACGGAAGAACGTACTCATCCTGAAATATTATTCCTTTGAAAACTACTTTCTGGATCCTGAAATAATGGTAAAAATCGGTGTTGTGAAAAGTGTGGATGACTTTTACGAAACTCTTTTTGACAAGTGGAAGGAATATCTGCACCGTCTGAGAAGCGGCCGCAGTCTCATCGAAGCCCTTGGCCGTTCCCTTACGTCCCCCCGGGATGTCAGGGAACACATGGAAGAAATTAAAATCCACCTTCGGGGCCACAATCTTTACGACATCTTTTACGGGCCTTACCGCAAGCAGGAGGACACCATTCTCAAAGCCTATATTGATGCCGCTCCCCGGGAAGCCTTCCGGGATATCCTGGATGCTATTGACAGATTTCTGTATTTTGACAACAGAAGAAAACCTTCTCCCTAGAACGTCAGAGCCGCACAATATGTGCGGCTCCTGAACAATTATTCCCCTTATTCCTTTATAAACATCATAAAAAATCCCGCCAGCAGAAGGGCTGCCCCAATCCATATGGCACGGTCACCCAATATCTTACAAAACACTGCTCCCACTGCGGCGCCTGCCGCAAAAACAAGAATGATCAAATAATAATAAAGACTCTTTCTTTTCAGTTCCCTATCTTTTGTTATATGGTACTTACACAGCATCTCTGTTGCACTTCGCATATTTCCGATGCACATGGTCGTGGCGCATGGTATTCCTTTGAATTTGCGGAAGCTGTTCACCTGCATGGCACAGGCAAAGGACAGTAATACGTTAGCCGGCACATTCATGGACTGGGGCAGCACGCCTGCTGCCAAAAGCATCATAACCTCAATGATAAGTACGATCTGCCTCCAGTGAAGCCTCTCATACTCCTTGAACAGATGCCTCACCCATTCCGTAACATACACGCCTGCAATAAAAGCAAGGAGCGGCACCAGGTACCGGACTGCAGTCCCCCATTCTCCCATAGCGAGATTCTGCCCCAGCAAAACAATATTTCCCGTCTGCGCATTGGCAAACACATGACCTCTGCAGTTATATGAATATGCGTCCTGAAATCCCCCTGCCAGGGTAAGCACCACACCTAATGCCAGGGATTCAGATATTTGCCTGTGTTTGATCTCCATAATTTTCACCGCCCGTATCCTATTATAAAATGCTACCTAAGCTAAGGTATCTGCTTGACCTTTCGGTCAATCAGCAGCGCTTAACTATTCGCTCTACGGCTCATAGTTAAGTTTCATTATACCACAAATATTTATTTTTAATCCAGGTGTTTTCCTTATGGTTCTGCATAATTGGGGTATATCACAGCATAGACTGATAACAACATTCTCTCAGAGGTCCCCATGAAAAAGAAACTCCGCACCTTCCTGCTGGGCGCTCTTCTTCTCGCCTTTACAGCCGCCGCTATCCAGTATGTCCCCACAGTTGTCTCCGTGAGCAATTCCGCCGGAGGCCGTGACCTTCCTATTTACTGCGTTGATACCCCGAAGCCTCAGATTTCGCTCACTTTCGATGCTGCATGGGGAAATGAAGACACTCAGAAAATACTGAATATCTTAAAAAACCATAATATAAAAGCTACCTTCTTTATGACCGGGGGCTGGGTGGAGAAGTATCCTGACGATGTGCTGCTGATCCAGGCCGCAGGACATGACCTTGGAAATCACAGTGAAACTCATAAGCATATGAATAAGCTTTCCAATGAAGAAAAGCAGGAAGAAATTATGATGGTCCACGAAAAAGTAAAGAAGCTCACCGGCAAAGATATGACACTTTTCCGTGCTCCTTACGGAGAATATGATAATGATGTGATCCGGACTGTCGTATCCTGCGGATATTATCCTATACAGTGGAGTGTGGACTCTCTGGACTGGAAGGATTATGGGGCAGACAGCATCGTGGAGACTGTTGTAAACAGCAAAAGCCTGGAGAACGGAGCCATCATCCTCTGTCATAACGGTGCCAAATATACTGCCCAGGCACTGGATGAGCTTATCACTTCCCTGGAAGGAAAAGGCTTTGAATTCGTACCCGTATCCCAATTAATATATAAAGACAAATATCATATGGACGTCACCGGGAAACAAATTTCCGATAAATAAAACCTTACAAAAACAATATGGAAAAAGGGAAGACAGGTGATAAACCAGCCTTCCCTTTTTCCTTATGCCCGTATTCTCAGGGCTGAATATCCCTGTGCCCCAAACCCTGGTTCAGGATCACTGTTATTGCCTTCCGGGGGGCAGTCGTCCTCATTGAATGCCCTGGCCCCCTGTGCGTCAAAGGTTCCGAAATATTCCAAATTCACTCTTGCCGGTACATATGCCGGGTCCAGCGCCCACGCTGCTCTGAAATGCTTCATTGCAGTCACATGGTCCCTCTGTGCCTCCATCAGCAATCCGTACAGGTTCTGAGGCTCTGCATTATCCGGAAACCGGGCCATAAGCTGGCAAAGCAGTTTCCTGCAATCCTCATATTTCTGTGCGTCCAGCATCTTGTGTACCTTTTTACTGCATTCATATAGTCTGGTTCTTTCCAGATTTTTGTTATCTATGTTTAACATAAGCCATCTCTCCTTTTCTTAAAGCATCTCTTTGTTTCTTTATGGTTTTATTATAAAGGAACTGCTGTAAGCCCGGTGTGAGATTTCTCAGAATCCTGTGAGAATTCTGTGAGGATTAATTTCTCATATGATTTTCATCAGACTGCAATCCGGCCGTCACACGTTAATCAATCCGGCCGTCCAGCGCCAGGTTCACCTTCAGTACATTGACTCTGGGTTCACCGAAGATTCCCAAGAACCGCCCTTCTGTATATTTGTCAATAACTGCCCTGACTTCATCTTCTGATATATTCCGGGCCCTGGCAATCCTGCCAGTCTGATATTCAGCCGCCGCCGGAGATATTTCAGGGTCAAGGCCGCTGCCGGAACAGGTCACCAGATCCACGGGAACCGGCTCTGACTCCATTTCCGGGTGTGCTGCTTTCAACTTTTCCACACGCTGGGCGATCAGCTGTTCAAGCTCTTCTCCGGCCGGACTTTTATTGGAAGCCCATGCATACATAAGAGTTTCCCCGTCCTCGTTCTTAAAATTGGCTGTGTCCACGATCATAATCCTGCCCCACATATATTCATCTCCGGTAAACTCCTGGGCAAGCAGGGTACTTCCATACTTCTTGCCGTCATTTCCCACAATGACAGAACCGTTGGCCTGATTTTCAAAAAATATACGGGAAATGCCAGTTATCGCCAGAGGATAAATAACACTGGTTATAATTAACATGATGACGAAAAATAATGCTATTTTCGGAATCACCGATTTTATAGTTTTCATAACAATCCACCTTTTCCTCTTTCTATCCCACGATTCCGGTAACAGTAATCAGGACATCAATAATCTTTATTGCCGCAAAAGGAACAATGATACCTCCAAGTCCATACACCAGAAGATTTCCCCTGAGCATTTTTGCCGCTGAAACTTCTCTGTACCTCACCCCTTTCAGTGCAAGAGGGATAAGAGCCACAATGATCAACGCATTGTAGATGATCGCAGAGAGCACTGCACTGTCCGCACTGTGCAGCCCCATAATATTCAATGCGGAAAGCCCCGGGTATAACCCCATAAACAATGCCGGAATAATGGCAAAATATTTGGCAACATCGTTTGCAATACTGAAGGTGGTCAGAGCGCCTCTTGTCATTAAAAGCTGCTTTCCTATTTTAACAATCTCTATAAGCTTTGTGGGGGAGGAATCCAAGTCTACCATATTCCCTGCTTCCTTTGCCGCCTGGGTTCCGGTATTCATGGCAACAGCCACATCCGCCTGCGCAAGAGCCGGGGCATCATTGGTACCGTCTCCCGTCATAGCCACCAGATGGCCCTTTTTCTGGTAATCCCGTATCATTTCCAGCTTTCCTTCCGGGGTTGCCTCGGCAAGAAAATCATCTACTCCTGCCTCTGCTGCAATAGATGCAGCGGTCAGTGGATTATCACCGGTTATCATAATGGTCTTAATACCCATTTTCCTTAAATCTGCAAACTTCTCTTTTACCCCTTGCTTTACAATATCCTTCAGTTCAATAATTCCCACTACAAGTCCGTCTTTTGCCACTACCAGCGGAGTTCCGCCCTGGCTGGCTATCCTTGCAGCTGTTTCCTGGCATTCTTTGCTGAATATGCCTCCCTTCTCTTCCACATAAGCTTTTACCGCTTCTGCAGCACCTTTACGGATTTCACTTCCCTTGTAATTAATGCCGCTCATCCTCGTCTTTGCAGTAAAGGGAACAAATTCTGCCTGCAGCTCAGACATACGTCTGCCCCTTATATTAAATTTCTCTTTAGCAAGAATAACAACGCTTCGTCCCTCAGGCGTTTCGTCAGCCAGGGAAGAAAGCTGGGCGGCATCTGCCACCTCCTGTTCTGTATGCCCATCCACTCCTATAAAAGCGTCTGCCTGTCTGTTTCCCAGAGTGATAGTTCCCGTTTTATCCAAAAGCAGAGTATCCACATCACCCGCCGCTTCAATGGCACGGCCGCTCATGGCAAGAACATTTGCCTGGTTCAAACGGCTCATCCCGGCGATACCGATTGCAGAAAGCAAGGCACCGATAGTAGTTGGCGCCAGGCAGATAAGCAGGGCCACCAGATTTGTGACAGAAGTGGGATTTGCTTTTCCCATCTGCCCGGATGAGAACGCGGAATAGGCATAAAGTGACACAGTTACCAAAACAAAAATTATTGACAATGCAACCAGAAAAAGCTGGAGGGCTAATTCGTTAGGGGTTTTCTTCCTGGACGCGCCCTCTACCATGGCGATCATTTTATCCATGAAGCCCTCTCCGGGATTACTGGTCACCTTCACCACCAGCCAGTCAGATATTACAGTGGTGCCACCCGTAACAGCACTTCTGTCTCCACCGCTTTCACGGATCACCGGGGCTGACTCTCCTGTAACAGCACTCTCATCCACAGATGCGGCACCGTCCGCCACGTCTCCGTCCGCCGGAATCTGCTCTCCGGCTTTCACAAACACAAAATCACCTTTTTTCAAATCTGATGACTTTACTTTGACAATCTTATCCTTCTGCTCAACAGATGCAATTTTATTCGCCGTCACATCTCTTCTGCCGGCCCTCAGTGCATCTGCCTGGGCTTTCCCCCTGCCTTCTGCAATAGCTTCCGCAAAATTCCCGAAAAGCACTGTAAACCACAGAATAACAGAAATAGCAGCGATATACCCCGGATGTGCGTCCCTGACACCTGCCAGCGAAAACACAAACATTACCATAGTAAGAATGGCAGACACAAACACCATAAACATTACAGGATTCTTTATCTGCGTTCTGGGATTCAGCTTAACAAAAGAATCCTTCAGTGCCCGGCTCATAATTTTACGGTCAGCAAATATATTATTTTTCTTTTCACTCATAACCTCTCACCTCTCTATTTGATCATCTGGAAGTATTCCGCAATCGGTCCAAGTGACAGTGCGGGGAAAAAGCTCAGTGCTCCTACCAGCAGGACGATCATGATCAGCAGGAAAATAAACATTGCATTATGGGTAGGCAGTGTACCTGCGCTAACGGCAACCTTCTTTTTCTCTGCCAGATGTCCTGCGACAGCCAGTGTGGCAAACATAGGAACAAACCGTACAAAAAGCATCACAAGTCCAATACTCACATTCAGAAACGTTGTATTTGCGTTAAATCCGGCAAAGGCTGAACCATTGTTGCCCCCCGCTGAGGAATATGCGTATAACACCTCCGAAAGACCGTGTGCCCCCGGATTATTCAAACTGTCCGCGGTTGCCGGAAGAAGGGCGGCAAGGCCACTGCCGGCTAAAATAGCCACCGGAGTTGCCAGACAGACCAGAATCGCCATTTTCATTTCAAAAGGCTCTATCTTTTTACACAGATATTCCGGTGTCCGCCCCACCATCAAGCCAGCGATAAACACTGCCATAATGGCAAACCCCAGCATTCCGTACAATCCGCATCCTGTACCTCCGAACACTACCTCACCAAGCATCATCAGAAGCATCGGCACAAGACCGCCGATTGGTGTGTAGCTGTCATGCATGGAATTTACAGAACCATTGGAGGCTGCGGTGGTAAATCCGGCCCAGGCCGCTGATGTTGCAATTCCGAATCTTGTTTCTTTTCCCTCCATATTGCCGCCTGCCTGGCCTTGTGTACCTGTATATACCGCACCGTCCTGCTCAATCTGCGGAGTGCCCTTCTGTTCATTGTAGCCGATCACCGCCAGAGCAGCTCCCAGCATGATAAACATTGCCAGAAAGATTGCTTTTCCCTGCCGTTTGTCCTTCACATTACGCCCGAATGTAAAGCACAGCGCTACAGGAATCAGAAGTAATGCCAGCATCTCGAACAAGTTAGATAAGGGGGTGGGGTTTTCCAGAGGATTGGCTGAATTGTTTCCGAAAAAGCCGCCTCCGTTTGTTCCCAGCTGTTTGATAGCAATCTGGCTTGCCGCCGGTCCCAGGGGAATAACCTGCTTAGTGACCTCTGTAACCGTACCATCCTCATTTTCCACAAGAACAGGTTCTACCAGATCAACCTCATCATACGCACGGAAGGTTTGAGGAACCCCCTGTGATACAATGACCACTGAAACGATAACAGAAAGAGGGAGCAGTACATATAAAACCGTTCTTACCATATCTGTGTAGAAATTTCCGATTCCCTTTTCCTTTACTTTTATAAATCCCCGGATCAGGACAAAAAGTACAACAATTCCCACTGCGGCAGATACGAAATTTTGATAATTCAGGCCAATCATCTGAGTGAAATAGCTTAAGGTATATTCCCCTGAATAGGCCTGCCAGTTGGTATTGGTTATGAAGCTGGCTGCGGTATTAAAGCCAAGATGCCAGCTTGTGCCGTCCAGCTTTTCCGGATTAAGAGGGAGAAAATTCTGAAAGCAGAGTATCAGCCATAGCACAGCTAAACTCAAAACACTGAACACACCCACACAGGCGGCGTATTTTTTCCAGTGCATATCCTCCTTTTTATCAACCTTCAGAAGTTTATATATCCCGTTTTCCACCGGAACCAATATTCTTGACAAAAAAACCTTCTCGCCGTTCATCACTTTCCCTATGTAGATTCCCAAAGGAACGGCCAGCGCTATAAGAAGTACACAGTATAAGACCATTTGGACTGCCACATTTGTCATTGCTTATCACCTCTCAATAATATAATCACTAAATAGCCCAATAGCAATGCTGCTGTAATGCCTATGATTCCTGTAAGAATTGACATTTTCTTTTTCCTCCTTTATTTTAGGCTAGTGAAATATTAGCATAGGGCTGCGTTAAGATTCCACGGGGAATAAATAAGCCCTTTATAAAGATACGATTAATATTTATCAGTCCGGGCAGCAAAAGCACGTACCTTTTGATCACAGAACAGATCAGACTGTTTTCCTGATATACAAAAAAATCCCCATAACAACAGATTGTTTATCATATCAGATCATATGACAAGCTCTGCTGCCTGCGGATTCTTTTCTATTTGTCAGCCATTCTGTAACCTACTCCCACCTCGGTAAAAAGATATCTTGGCTTGGCCGGCGCTTTTTCCACTTTTCTGCGAAGTCCTGCCATCAAGGTGCGCAGGGCCTGAGTGTCTGAACCATAACTGCCTCCCCAGATTTCTTTTATAATATAACTAGTGGTAAGAACTTTTCCGGGGTTCTTCATAAAAAGTGCCATGAGGTTAAACTCCATAGGGGTGAGGTGAAGAGGGTTACCCTCTGACAGGACGACATGTTTTTCCATATCCAGCGTCAATTCCCCCACTTGGTAAACCGCCTGGGTTTTAGGCGGCCCGTTCCGGTAGAAATGCCTGAGCGCCACACGGATTCTTGCCAGAAGCTCTGTGGCGGAAAAGGGCTTGGTAAGATAATCGTCTGCCCCTGCATCAAGAGCAGCAGCCTTCTCCTTATCCTGGTCTCTGGCGGAAACCACCAGGATCGGAAGCTCTGACCATTCCCTTACCCGGCGTATCACTTCCATCCCGTCCACGTCCGGAAGGCCCAGATCCAGGAGAATCATATCCACCTGCTCACTTACCAGCTTCTTAAGCGCAGTCTGCCCGTTGCCTGCAGTCACACATAAGAAGCCTTCACTTTTAACGGCAAATGCAATAAAATTTCTGATTTGGACATCGTCCTCCACAACAAGGATGGTCTCATGATACTGTGTCATCCAATACCTTCCTTTACTATATAATTCTTAAAAGTTTCCGTATCATCCATATCCTGTGCCGAACGGAATATTACCTGGCACAGTCAATTTCAATATTCCTCACCTTCAGTGTTCGCACAGTCCACAGGCAGGCTGAAGATAAATTCTGCACCGGGGCCGTCATTTCGGTTCCGGGCAATGATCCGGCCCCCATGAGCCTGCACGATGGATTTGCAGATAGCCAGACCAAGCCCGATTCCTTTTCTGGCGTCTGCGGCCTTCAAACCCGAGGTATAAAAGGTTTCAAATATTTTCGGCAAATCTTCCGGTGCAATCCCTTCCCCTCTGTCACTTACTTTGAAGACTACAGAGTCCTGTTCCCTGTCTTTTTCCACGGTTATCCTTACTTCTTTTTCCGGCGGTGTATGTTTGACGGCATTGTCAAGGAGGTTGACGAGAGTCTGCATGATCAGCCTGCCGTCCATGGGAACCAGAAGCATTTCCTCAGGTACATCCACCTCAATCTCACGTTCCGGTTCCCTTCTTCTCAACTGTTCCAGGGCTCCTCCCACAATCTCCTCCACAAGCTCTTCTTCCTTCTTAAGAACCACGGGACTGCTTTGCAGTCTTGTGAGACTAAGTATATTTTCCACCAGGGAATGGAGCCATCCGGCATCCTTCCAGATTCCCTCAGCCATTTGATAACGAGGATCTTCCTCTTCCGACATTTTCATGATCATTTCTGAAGTTCCCATAATTCCTGACAGCGGTGTGCGCAGATCGTGGGATATAGCTCTCAGCAAATTCCCCCGGTATCTTTCCTGGGTCATTTCCTGCTGTGACTTCATTTGATTCTGCAAAGAATAAATCCTTGATATCGCAAGGGCCATACATTTTGCAACAGAATCGAGAAACCGAAGCTGTCCCTCCTGAAAACCAGCGCCCTCCTGCCGAGGAATTCTTATGACACCCACTATCCCCTTTTCTCCCCGGACCGGATACTCGCAGAATTCGTCCACAATCCCCCACTTCCCTCCCAGAGTACCAATCCTGCGCACATAAGCTTCCCTGTCTTCAAGAACTCGTCTTATCTGCCGTCCTTCCTCAATCTGCTGCATAAAACACTCCATAGGAATACCGTCCCCGTCAAAGCATACACAAGCCCCATGACACAGCAAAAAACGGCTTACCGACTCTGCAACAGCAGAACCTATTCCCTGTATCTCATCCACTGTCACTAACCGGCTTGTAAGCCGGTACAATTCAAGTGTCTCTTCTTCCCGCCGCCTTGCGTCATAAGTAATCTGCCGCATTCTGGAAGTGAGTGTCCCTGTGACCAGGGAGACAATCGTCATAATAACAAAAGTGACTATATACCCAGGATTGTCTACATCCAGAGAATAACATGGATCTGTAAAAAAATAATTATAAGCCAGAGTAGCACCCACAGATGTTAAGATTCCATAAACATATCCATCTGCCAATGTAGCTGTGATCAGTACACTCAGGATATAAAGAAGCACGATATTCGTCTCGGAAAATCCCACCCGGCGAAACAAATACCCCAAAGCGGTAGCCAGCACAAGGGAAAGAACACCCACAGCCGTCCCCGCTGCTTTCGGATACCGGCAAATCCTTTTTCTCATAAGCCTTTCCCTCCCCGGCTATCCATAAAACCGTTCAAGAACCAGCCCGGCCTCATTCATGATACCGCTCAGAAGACTGTACTCAAAGGTAGGGATTTTCTCATCCTCACCCAACTCAATTCCGACCGCGGCATATGTTTTATCTCCTGTCTTTACGGGAACATAGAATAATTCACACATGGGAAGAGAATGCGTTGTCCTGCCTGCCCGGTGTCCATTGTTAATCACCCATCTGGCAGCATTTCTTTCCTGTTGTGTATTATACTTGTTCATGAAGGATTTTTTTACTCTTTCCCGGACAAAGTATCTGGGTCCCACCATTTCTCCGGCTCCCACCCAATACACCACAATAGAAAGCCCCAATAGTCTGACTGCCTGCTCCCCCACCTCTCTTATCACTTCCTCAACACTCTTCACCCGGCGGAGCTTACGGCTGTTCTCCAGAAGTATTCCTGTGCGGTAAGCAACTTTTGCACTCTCTGCGGCACTGCTGCGTACCCTGGCCATCAGCGAAGAGGTGAGAAACGCCACCCCGAACATGATTGCAAAGGTAACAGGATATTCCTTATCATATGCCCGAAGACTAAAGTTGGGATTTGTAAAAAAGAAGTTAAACAAAATCACACTGAGCACAGAAGCTGCCGCTGAATATACCCGTCCTTCCGTACACAAGGCAGTGATCAGGCAGCCCAGCAGATATACCATAATAATATTTGCCTCTGAGAATCCAAGTGCGGCAAACAGAAATCCTGCTGCAGTGGCAGCTGACATCAATACTGCCAGCTTCCCAGAATTTATCAGCATTCCCTTCCCCGCTGCCCCTTCTTCCCCGGATTTTTCCAGACCCCTTATCCTCTCTTTGCCGCCTCTCCCCCTTTTCCTGTAAGGGAAGGAATTGGTATCCGGGATAATATAAATATCAAGATTTGGTGCGTATCTCGATATCTGTTCAGAAAGAGTTCCTCTTGACTGTCCTAAAACTGACTTATGCGTTGTACGGCCCATGACAATTTTAGATACATTTCCTATTTTAGCATACTCGGCAATCTGATAAGCCACATCCTCCCCGAACACAGTCACCACCTCCGCGCCCAGAGCCTTTGCCAGCTGAATATTCTCATCCAGCATATTTCTGGTACGCACATCAGCATTTTTAAGACGCGGGGTTTCCACGCAAAGAGCCGTAAATTTGCCTCTGAAGGCATAGGAAAGCCTGGCTGCTGTCCTGATCACCTTCCCGGAAGTGACAGAAGGGGAGACACAGGTGAGGATATGTTCTCCCGTATAATAGTCTGTATGACCGCTGTTCCTGCGTTCCTCCTGAGCCAGACGGTTCACTCTGTCCGCTGTACTGCGCAGAGCGATTTCCCGCAGGGCGATCAGCTTTTCCTTTGTGAAAAAATTAGACAAGGCACGTTCGGCCTGAAATTTTTTGTATATTTTCCCTTGGTTCAGCCGGTCTATCAGATCATCCGGCTCAATGTCCACAAGCTCTACCTGGTCAGCCTCATTAAAAATCTTATCCGGGATCGTCTCCTTCACCCGTATATTTGTAATGCTCCCCACAATATCGTTAAGGCTCTCTATATGCTGGATATTCACAGTGGTATACACATGGATCCCGGCATCCAGCAGTTCCTCTATATCCTGATACCGTTTCTTATGACGCATCCCCTGTGCATTTGTGTGGGCAAATTCATCTACGAGAATAAGCTTTGGTCTTCTCTCCAGCGCCAGATCCAGGTTAAATTCCCGGAGGGTGATTCCCTTGTAGCACACTTCCATTGGCGGTATGGTTTCCAGTCCCTCTGCCATGGCTTCTGTCTCAGGCCTTGCATGAGGCTCTATATACCCCGCTGCAACATCTATCCCTCTGTCCTTAGCGCCATGGGCAGCTTCCAGCATGGCATAGGTCTTTCCCACACCTGCCGCATAGCCCAGGAAAATTTTCAGTTTTCCCTTTCCGCCATCCTCTTCACACTTCTCTTCCTGTCTGATTTTGTCCAGAAACTTTTCCGGGCTTGGCCTGCCCTCTTCCAATGAAACCACCTCCCATGCTTTCCTGCCGGAACTTGGAAAACGGCCTTACAGCCGGAGCATTCTGTATCCCACACCAATATGAGTCTGAATATACCTGGGTTCAGAAGGCACAGGTTCGATCTTCTTGCGCAATGTAGCCATAAACACACGGAGAGACGGAGTATCTGAGGCCAGAACATTCCCCCATACCTCTTTTAGAATATAATTATGGGTCAGCACCTTGCCTGTATTCTTTGCCAGAAGGCACAGAAGCTTATACTCAATAGGGGTAAGATGAATTTCCTTCTCTCCCACAAAAACACAGCCTGCAGCATAATCAATTTTTAAATCACCGTTAGAATATATGCTTGCCTCTTCCTTCAGCTTCTGGCTGTCGTAACGAACTCTGCGCAGGGCTACCCGGAGTCTTGCCAGCAGTTCATCCACGCTGAAAGGCTTGGTCAGATAATCATCAGCCCCTGCATCCAGTGCCGAAACCTTGTCTGTATCTTCGCTCCTGGCACTGACTACAATAATAGGAAGGTTTGACCATCCTCTCACCTTGCGGATAATATCCACTCCATCCATATCCGGCAGTCCCAGATCCAGGATCACCACATCAGGACTGTAGGATGCTGCCTCCAAAAGTGCCGCAACTCCTGTTTTTGCCACATGATACTGGTAATCCTGGGTTTCCAGGGTAGTTGCGATAAGATTGCTGATCGCAGCGTCATCCTCTACAATTAAAATTTTTGCTTTATTCACCTGATTTCACCTCCACTGCATGTAAAGTAAAACGGAACACAGTACCCCGGGGGATATTATCCTCCACCCAGATCCTGCCGCCGTGGGCTGTGATAATGGACTTGCACAAAGACAGTCCAAGGCCCAGGCCTCTCCGTCCGTCACCTCTTGCGTTATCACCTGAATAGAACATATCAAAGATATGTGCCTTTGCCTCATCATTTATCCCGGGGCCGTCATCTGAAATACTGATTTCCACCTGGGACTCAGCCTCTTTGGCTGATAGGGTTATATGGGAGCCTTGCTGTGTATACTTTATGGCATTGTTGACAATATTCACTATGACCTGGATAAGCAGCCGTACATCCATCTGCGCCATCATCAAATCGTTTTCTATCCTTGTTTCTATATGATGTTCTCCTGCCCTGCGGTCCAGATGCTGCATTGCCTCATGGAATACCTCCTCGATAAGCTCCGGCGCCTTCTTGATCTCCATGGTACCGTTTTCCAGTCTTGTAACTGAGAGAAGGTTTTCTACCAAATCCACAAGCCACAGGGAATCATCATATATATTTTCATATAAGGCATGACGCTTTTTTGCGTCCAGGATTTCCCCGTTTTCCATAAGGATTCCGGCATTGCCGCTGATACTTGTCAGGGGCGTGCGCAGATCATGGGAGATTGTCCGCAGAAGATTTGCCCGCAGCGACTCCTGCCGGGCCACCATCTCCGCCTGCTGCTTTTCCCTGCTGAAGCGTTCTTTATCCATTGCCAGCCCGCATTCATCCAGAATAGCCAGAAGCAGATTCTTCTCAAAGGAATCCGGAGCGCCGTAGCCTTCCACCACGATCCCTGCCACTCCCAGCACACCCTGTTTGCCTCTGATCGCCAGATACAGGTTTTTTGCCCCGGGAAATGTATCTGTGGTGGCTCCTGCATGATTATTGTTTTTATAAACCCAATTGGCGGCTGCTTTTTCCTTTTGGGAAAGGGAAGCTTCCTTTGCCGCATCTGAGGGATAAAAGGTAATATCCCCCGTTTTCCCGTGAGCTTTCATCTGATAGAAAAACACAGGACGGTCCAGAAGCTTGTGAAGCTGCTGTCCGGTATAGTCAAGAATCTCATCTGCATTCTCAGCCTTTTGCAGCTTTTGGCTTGTCTCCAGCAGCACCTCTGTACGGTAAGCCTTCCTGGCCGCCTGCTTGGCCTGTTCCTTAATACGCATTGCCAGAGAGCTTGTGAGCACCCCTGACACCAGCATGATGAGAAAAGTGACAGGATAACTGGCATCATAAGCAAACAAAGTAAATCTCGGGGCAGTAAACAGAAAATTAAACACGATCACGCTTAAAAGAGCTGCCAAAGCGCTGTAAATCCTCCCGCTTGTCCAGATAGCTGTGACTAATACCCCCAGATTATATACTGTTATAATATTGGCGTCCCTGAATCCCGCCCGGAAAAAGAGAAGCCCGATAGCAGAAGAAACTGCGATCACCAGCAGAGCCTTCAGCAAATCCCGGAAAGAAAAAGCTATGGAATCTCTCAGGAAATGCTCTCTGTCCCTGTACTCCGGCTGACTGTCCGGAAGGATATGAATATATTTCAATATGCTGTTCACCTCATTTATTTAATTTACGCAACAGTTCAGGCCTGTCTGAACCGTTGTCTTTTTGTTTCAAAGACGTATCCAGTATAACATAGGGCAGATTTGAAAAAAATAGTGATATCGTTGGAATTTCTGCTTTGGTATTAAGATTGTATTAAGGGCTATCTTAACATCTTCTTAATGTCTCATGGAAAATCCTAATCAGTTTTTAACTATAAGTATGTTATGCTACCCCTAAACTAACCATCATATGATGCCAGGGGAGAAAGACCTTTTTCCTCTAATATCATCATATATAATAAGGACAATTAATGGAGGTCATTCTCTATGTTGAATAAGAGAATATCAATGCCTCCCGGGAAAATTATAGCCATAGGCTTTGGGGGTACGATTTTTCTGGGCGCACTATTATTGACATTACCGTTTGCTACGCGTGACGGACGCGGGGCAAGCTTTTTTGATGCCCTTTTTACTTCTACATCCGCAACCTGTGTCACAGGGCTTGTTCTTCATGACACCTGGTCATACTGGTCGCTTTTCGGTCAGTTTATCCTGCTTCTGCTCATCCAGATCGGGGGAATGGGCGTGGTGACCATGGCCATTGCCGTATTTCTGTTCACAGGGAAGAAAATAGGCCTGAAGCAGCGTTGGGTCATGCAGGAATCCATCGCCGCACCTCAGGTAGGCGGCATTGTAAGGCTCACCAGTTTTATAGTCAAATCGACCCTGATCATTGAGGCGGCAGGCACGCTTCTTCTGGCATCACGCTTCTGCCCGGAAATGGGCATTGGCAAGGGACTCTGGTACTCTCTTTTCCATTCTGTCTCTGCATTTTGCAATGCCGGCTTTGACCTGATGGGCGAAAAAGGAGAGTTTTCGTCACTGACCGCATACAGTCAGGACCCTGTTGTCAATGTGACTGTCATGCTGCTGATCGTCATCGGCGGGATCGGCTTTTTTGTGTGGAGTGATATCAAGGAGCATCATTTGTGTTTTAAGCTTTACCGCCTGCACACAAAACTTGTGATTGTCACCACTGCCGCCCTGATCCTCCTCCCCGGCATTTATCTCTTCTTTGCCGAGTTTTCACGGCCGGAATGGGGATTCCAAGGTACGGGTGACCGTCTGCTTGCATCACTTTTTCAGACTATTACCCCCCGTACAGCAGGCTTCAATACTGTGGATCTTACGCTGATATCAGAACCTGCTGTCCTGTTGATGATCATGCTTATGATCACCGGAGGGTCACCAGGTTCCACGGCCGGAGGCTTTAAGACTACCACATTGGCCACCTTGGTTTTGTCAGTACGTGCTGTATTTAAACGGGAAGACAGTCTTCAAAGCTTTGGCCGCAGATTTCCCCAGGAAATCCTTCGGCACGCGGCTGCTCTTTTCATTCTTTATACCAGCCTCTTTCTTTTCGGCGGCGCAGCTATCTGCTATATAGACGGGATTCCTCTGCTTTCGGCATTGTTCGAAACAGCCTCCGCCATTGGTACCGTGGGTCTTTCATTGGGCGTGACACCAAGTTTAAGCTTAGCCTCACATATGATTTTGATTTTTTTGATGTTCTTTGGCCGTGTGGGCGGGCTTACTCTAATTTTTGCCATGACAGGCAAGCTTACCCCGTCTATTGCAAGAATGCCTAAGGAAAATATCACAGTAGGATAAATACATGTAACAGGACAGGATTGCCTGAACTTTACAAATACACGGGCAGCACTTCCTGTCCCGGACAATACAGAATAATCGGAGGGATTTCCATGAAATCAATTTTACTTATAGGATTAGGACGTTTCGGCAGACATATTGCCATGAAATTAATGGAATTAAAACATGAGGTTCTGGCAATTGACATGAACGAGTCAAGAGTAAATGACGCCCTTCCCTTTGTCACCAATGCCCAGATCGGAGATTCCACTAAGGAAGCCTTTATCGCCTCTTTGGGAGTCCGCAATTTCGATCTGTGTATCGTAGCCATAGGGGACAATTTCCAGAGCTCTCTGGAGACAACAGCACTTCTGAAAGACCACGGAGCAACCTTCGTACTCTCAAGGGCCAGCCGTGATGTACATGCCAAATTTCTCCTGCGCAACGGCGCAGATGACGTCATCTATCCGGAAAGACAGATTGCCAACTGGGCTGCTGTCCGTTACAGTGCTGACCATGTCTTCGATTACGTGGAGCTGACTAAGGACTATTCCATTTATGAAACCACAGTTCCCCGGGACTGGGTGGGAAAATCCGTAGTCCAGCTTCAGGTTCGCCAAAAGCATCAGGTGAATATCCTTGCAATCAAATACGGAGGAATACTTGATCCCCTGCCAAAGCCTGAACACGTATTCCGGGAAAACGAGCTTCTCTTTGTCATGGGAAGCAACAAGAGCCTTGCAAAATTCCTCCGCCTGTAAAAATGCCATCCGGCTGCCGTCATTAACGCTTTCTTAATACAATGGCTTTTTTCCTAACAGCATAAAAAGCCTTTTAGGTGTATGATTTAAGTAACAAAGGAGGTGGCAGTAATGACGGCATTAGTTATCATTCTGGGTGTGATCTATCTGGCAGCCTTGGGCTTCTGGATCATGAAAAAGGTTGACTGCTTTCTGGCCAGCGGAAATATACATCCCCAATGGGATGCAATAGAAGAAAAAAAGATAAAAGAAAGGAAGCAGCGCCGTCTGCACTGCTCCCTGAAAGAATCCTGACTATGCATGGGGGATATCAGTAAAATCTGATATCTCCTTATTTATTGTGCATAAGTCCTCAACGCTCAGATCATGAAGGTTCTCATGACCTGTGATCCGGGCAAAGGTCTTCAGTTCCTCAAGCGTTACATTAAGATAATTGCCCACACGCTTTGCCGCTGCCTCTGTCTTGAAACGCAGACGCAGCTCCGGGTCCTGAGTGGCAACACCCACAGGGCACATACCGGTGCCGCAGATCCGGTACTGCTGGCAGGCAGCCGCAATAAGCGCTGCGGAAGCTACCGCCACGGCATCTGCACCCATGGCAATAGCCTTTGCAATATCTGCGGAAACTCTCAGCCCTCCGGTTATCACTAAGGTGATATCCGAATAGATGGAATCAAGATATTTCCTTGCCCTGTGGAGGGCATAAATAGTCGGTACACTGGTGGAATCCCTGATGATCTGAGGACTTGCCCCTGTAGCGCCCCCGCGCCCGTCCACAGTGATGAAATCAGGTTCTGCATAGACACAGAATTCCAAATCTTTCTCTATTCTTCCCGCTGCGATCTTAATACCAACAGGGCGCCCGTCAGAAGCAAACTTAAGTTCCTCCACAAGGGATTTCAAGTCCTCTCTTGACTGGATATCAGGAAAACGGGAAGGGCTTATCACATCCTTACCCAATGGCTTATTACGGATTTTTGCTATTTCCGGAGTTACCTTTCCCCCTGGAAGGTGTCCTCCCATACCAGGCTTTGTCCCCTGTCCGATCTTAATCTCAATGGCATCTGCATTTCTCAGATTTTCCGGCGTCACACTATAACGGTTAGGCACATATTCAAATATGTATTTGTAGGAAGCTTCCATTTCTTCCGGAAGGATACCGCCCTCACCGCTGCACATGGCTGTTTTAGCCATTGCGCTGCCCATTGCCAGAGCTGTCTTCGTCTCCTTGGAAAGTGCTCCGAAGGACATATGGGAAATGTAGACAGGACTCTCCAGCACCATAGGCTTTTTGGCATGTTTCCCAATCACTGTCTGAGTGTTTACAGGGGCATGCTCATCCAAAGGCATTGGATTCAGCTGTGCCCCCAGCACCAGTATATCATCCCAGCCCGGCATCTTCATCTGTGTGCCCATCGCTGCAATACGGCTGCTCCCAGTCACTGCCATCTCATGGATCTCCTCCATATAACGGATAGAGGAATCTTTTCTTACATATTCCTTGGGATAATCAAGAGTAAACTCCTTTTCCGGCATAACTTCCTGTACCGGTTCTGCCTCCTCCACAGGCCGGAACACCTTTTTCTTCTGATGGCAGACCGGGCATTCCTCTAAGTCCCCGAGACTCCTGCCTTCCTTCTCCTCATCTAATACATACCCGCATACACTGCACTGATACCTTGCCATACCTTCTCCTCCTTTCAGGAACTCCGGCGGCCCTTAGGCCTGCCGGCTTGCTTATTTGTCATCACCGGTAAGCCTGAGTACATCCTGGATTTCCTCCACATCCATATCCAGGATAACAGCCAGCTCTCCGATGCTGAATTTACTTTCCCCCTCTTCCTCATCCTCGGTCAGCTCCTTCAACGCCGCTTCCAGATTCTGCACCTTTGCAACCAGACAATCATCTGCAATTTTCCGCTGAGTCTGCTCCTCAACAGCACGCCGTATACCTGCCCGTATTTCCCCCATAAGCCACTCATGATCCCGTCTTTCACTGCCTGCACTTCCCAGAGCCATAAGAAGACTCACATTGGCCTCCTGTATTAAATCTGCAAGAAAAATCTCCTCACAATTCATCTGCCGTGCCAGCTCTGCCGCCTCAGGAAGATATCGCTGTGCAAGGATTTCCCTTGCTTTGGCATCCCCGTTAGCCAAAGCTGCAAACAATACCTTGGTACTTCTTCCTTCCTCCCCATTCCGCTCAAGGGCAGTCTTATATTCCTCCCAATATGCCTCTTCTTCCGGTGTCAGCGGCACTATTGCTGTCTCATGCTCTTCCCGGCGTCTCTCAACCTCCCCCGTATCAACTCCCTCTATAACAATCCCCTGCACCTTCAAATACTGAAGCACCTTTAAAAGCTGGGTTTTACTTAAATCCATCTGTGCGAAAAAAGTCCTTACCTGTGCCGCTGTAAGCTTCCCCCCGTTTTCCTGGGCCAAAGCACAAATCCCGCTTAATTTCTCCTGAAATTGTGAAACATCCATAGTTCCTCCATTCTGCCGTCCAAAACACGGCTTCTCAGTGATATCCCTCAGGCTCGTCCTCTGCCTGACTATACTAATCATAACACACCTGACTGCGGTTTCCAACCTTTGAGAGAAGAATCCTGTGATCCAAACAAATTTACACCAATAAGGGAGCCCGAAAACCGGACTCCCTTATTTTGTACACATATGATGTTTTACTGCGGATAACAGGACAGTATGAATACCATATATCAACTTGTATTGTAATAAAGAATTGTCTTTTACGGATTATTTGGGCAATTAAATTTTACTATTAATATACGCATTCACAAAATTTTGCCCCTTTTTTGCCCACCAAAAATATATTATTTGCATAGCATCAAACGTTATGGGCATCACTATTATGAGGTGATGTTAATGATAAGCTATCGTATATTTTGGGATACTTTGAATGATCGTGGTATAAGTCAGTATGCATTATACACAGACCATAATATCAGTCGCTCTCTCTTGGATAAATTGCGAAAAGATAAGAATATAGAAGTATTTACTCTTGGTAAACTATGCAGCATACTAAACTGTAGAATAGAGGATATCGTGGAATACATTCCTGACGATAAATAGTGTTGTGCTTTCAGTCCGGCAGTGGCCAATCTGTCGGCCTTTTTATCATTTGATCCTTTATCTTGCATTGTATCTACGTTATATCACGTACAATGCTATTTTACCACAGCATAGCTCATAATTCATCAATTTTCGTTCGACAGATTTTTACAACTTTTTTATCACTTCGATCCCGCTGGCCAAAACAAATCCAAATACCCACTGCTTGTCCGGATGCTGCAGCTTGACAAAATACCACTTTTGCCCCAAGCTGTCATGCTGATCATAATCCATGATGTACATCAGCATCCCTTTTTTGAGTGCCGGTACGGACTTGATCTTATCATGCTCTTTCCCAGCCCAATCCCGGACGTACCAAGTAGTTTTTTTGCATCTGCCGATTGCCACCTCGACCTCACGCCCGTCATAGGCAGGCTTTGTCTCCGCAGGGATATACCGCCGCACTTCTAAGACTTTATAGGTGTGGCTGTACTGATCTGCCGTCTTGATGGTAGGGCCGACACCAGAGCCATGACCGATTATCTGGTTATTGCCCAGGTACATTTCCACATGGCGGCTATCGCCTCGAGATGGTCCCCAGAAGGCCAAATCCCCCGGTAGTATCTTAGATTGCATGGCCTTTGTTAATACATGGGAGCTGCCTGTATTTTGATACACCAGCTCACCCTTGTCGATTTGCTCACCGGTCCACGTGCCGATGTAGACACCTGCAGCCTTTTCAAAGCATTTCCACATCAGGGAGCTACAGTCCGAATAACCTGTAAACACCTGCTCTCTCTTACTGCTCTGCGTGTACTGGTTTTTGCCCTGCCTCGACTTGACCAGGGCTATCACATCATCTATCTTACCCATGCTGTTAACCTCCTCTGCCGCATACTTTTTAATCATCTTGTAAACCGCGCTCTGCCTGGAACGGTAAGCGCCCACCTGATTGCCGGTATCGTCACCCATACACTGGTAGACAGCATCCACATTATTACAGTCCGTACATTTACTCATCAGCCGGATCACCGCAGGCTCGCCGCCTTGGTGGATGATGTTAACCCACTCCATCATGGCTCTGACATCCGCAACTCCGTACTTGCTACCAAGCAGAGTCGCATACTCGCCGATCTGCTTGTCCATCAATGCATCCTGGCAGTGGATACCGACATTGGTTGAGATAAGTTTGATAATGGCCTGTCCTTTGGCGGACTCCTCCGCAGGTCCATAATGGTTCCAATCCTCCGTTTTGAGATCCCCGGCGATACCTGCAGTATCCAGTCGTGCAAATAACCCGGGGTCGTCAGACTGGATTGACAGCAACAGCCGTTGTGCCTCCACTCCGTACCACTGGCCGGCGCCGATCGTAATGGCCGTCTCATTATCCGTATTGCCTCCTGCATCTACATAGCAGCTATAATTGTAGTTACCGTATACCTGGCCACCGGACTCCACAGCGTACAGTATTTTACGGAGGACGATTTTGTTTTCCTGGTTCATGGTTTACCTCCAATCAAAAAGGAGGGCTTACTCGCCCTCCACCTCTGGCAGACCTGCAACGCTGGTAGCTAAAGACAACACCCCGGCCAGTGCCGATGCAGATGCCACCATAACCCAGTTAACATCCCCTAATACTGCGGCGGTACCGATCGTTGCCACGAAGGTCTGTGCCATTGTCTTTACTGCCCTTACTCCTGCTGCTTTCCACCACTGTTTCCAGTTTCTATTCTTCATGGTTATTCTCCTCTCTTTTCGAGGTCTCCAATTCTGTGATTGGCGACTTTAATCTGTTCCTGCTGCACATCCAGCTCTTTTTCCAGGTTGTATGTGCGCTCAATGACATTGTTGTGCTTGTCTACCCGTTTACTCAGCTCCTCAAGCTTGTACTCCATCAGTGCTCTGGTCTTCTGGGCCTGACTGTTGTTGCTGATCAGGCAGATGATAAGTGTCACGCCTGCCGAGATACAGGCTGATATGATTGTTTCCATACGGCATCCTTTCCCCGGTTTTTGCGCCGGCGCAAATTGCATAAAAATAAGACCAGTTACGGTCTTGCTCTTGGTTGGTTCATATATACATCCTCACTTACGAAACATATTCATCCACCCACTTCCTGGGTATTTCATCATACCAGGGGAGCTTCTCACACATATAATAAGCGTACAATGTTCTTTGTCCCATGTCCTCTAGCCCTGGGAATCGCTCATAAAGTTTTGGAGCATTCTGCAGATTTTTACATAAACGGAATATATAACTAAAATTACCCCCTTTTTCATATGGATTGGCTGAATTCAAAAGATCAGATGGTACATACTCTAGATTTGTACATTCATAAAACATACTTTGCGCATTGATGATCGTTCCGTTGTTCTTCGCCCCAAAACCATCTTCTACTCTTGTTAGATCTTTGCACGCAGAAAACAGACCATTATATGACGTAATGTTTCCGCAACTCTCAAATAAATCATTTGGTACTGCTTTGATCTTAGTGGCATTAAAACAACCATCTACGCTGCTTAATCTTGGTTTATTTTTTAAAAACCCCCTTGGGATCTCAGTAATTAGAGTGCTATCAAAACAAGAACTAACATCCTCTAAATTTTCCGTATATTTAAACAAATCATGGCTTATTTTTGTTATCTTCGTACGTCTGAATCCAAGTCTTATTTCTTTAAGTTTAGGTGTGTTTAAAAATAAGTCATCCGGATAATCATACAGCTTTTCGCAATAATTAAACAGATAGTAGAAGCTTTCTACATCCTTCATTGTTTTAGGGAACCGGGTTAATACGCGTGTAAGATTCCTGTATCCGTATTCTACGCTTGCAGTTGTACCACCATTGGCCTCAGTATTGAATCCCAAATACTTTATGTTCCCAGTTATTTTTGCAATATATAATCTATTTTCTTTTCCTTTATGCCTCGCTGGCTGCGTCAAGTTCTCAGACATCCAATTGCATTGCTCCTCCGTTCCATCTCCCCAATCAATACGGATATTGGCGCCCCTGATATAAATAACAATTTTATACTCATACTCAAACTGGAATTCGCCATAATCCTCACGCTCTTTTTCCCATAGCAGGGTATCCCCTCCCCATATCTCTTTTGTTTCCTTCCTCCCTACATAAAAATCCTTGATCTCCTTTCCACCGCTGTAAGCCCTATAGATCATCCGCCTGCCTCCTCTTCATAAGTAAAGAAAATTTCTCCCGGCTTATTTTTTTCAGTTTCGCTTAGTGACTGATACGCTTTGTATTCAATCTGCCGGAAGCATTTTGCCCTTATAACATTTTTCCCGACAACAGCCCTGGTAGCACCGTCAGTGAATGAGCTGTCATACACAATCGTGGGGAGTTCTCTGCGGGTACGGTAGGTATCGGCAGCAACTTCCCTCATACAGTTTCCGAGTTCCAGATCATTACCATTATACGGCCCATTACTGGCCGAATAAGTGTCTGTCATGCAGGTATCACCGAGCAGCTTAAGCGTCCGGCTCATAATATAACTGTTGATTGTCCAGCGTAGTATTGATCCGTCTTCAGCAGTTTTTGTCACAGCTATCTCAATGCTGTCACCTACCTTATTCAAAGGATTCCCCCGGACTGGCAGTTCATATTTCTGTGCTCTGTAAAGATGCTGATTATCGGTCTTATTCGTGGTCCCGTAGCAGATCGGGAAGACTGGTTCGTCTACCGTAGCCTCCCCATATTCATCCGCCTGCCAGGCGGAGTCCAGCCAATCCTCATCTCCCACAAAAAAACTATTCCTATTATAGTAGACGTTGTTCTCGTAGGCTTCCTGCGCACTGGACGGAGGCCCGTCTGAAAATCTGTAATAGGGGCTTGGATAGGTATAAAACTGTCTCGGATACCATATACGCCCTTCCGTAAATTTGCATTCCTCGAAAATGTCATAATGCACAGCAGCTTCATAATATTCGTACTTGATGTTGCCTTTATTGTCCATAGCCTTCACCCTGCAATTTTCCGGTAACTTTAAGTATTCGAACTTTCCATCCCGGTTCATGTGTCCAAATACACTGTTCTGTAGGCATAAGTCCTTGATTATGGACACTACATTCATCTCGTTTGTTGCATTCGTGTCAGGTACAAGTGCATTGTCATATTCCAGGACTGCCGGTATCTGCTCAATCCCCAGGAAATCAAAAAGAAGGTCTCTGAACTGCTTCTGGGTCAGGAGCATCTGTCGGTCAATAGTTACACTGCGGTACCATCTGGCAATATCTGCATTCCGGTATTGATACAGGTGATCATAGGCGATGATATCGCGTGTCAGGAGACCTGATACCCTGTCACCCGTTTCAATCTTTCCCGTAAATATTTTAACCTTTGTCTCTTTGCACTCTACGTATACCTCTATATCCCCATGAGGATATGCGCTCTCATCTGTCGATGCGAACTGCGGTGAGTGCGTAGTGAATTGTATCATGTTACAGATACATCCTCCAAAGATGAAATAGTTATTTCCGCAGATGGACTCCTTCAATGTTACTGCTTTGTTCCCACCAGCGATATCATTGTTTGTGAGATCCTCGAATTCACCGTTGGGCCAGTGTATAGTGATGATGTATGGTACGGAATCTCCCTCAAAAGGATTTTGTCCATCGGACGTTACTTTGACCGTAAAGTCTGTGAAATACACCGCCTTGGTATCCTCAGATACAGGCACCTCATAAGTAACAGATATCTGTTTGTTGCCTACTGTGCTGCTGTCTAAGTCAGACAATGTATAATCTGTGACAGAACGTTCCAGACCGCCCTCACTAATTGCAACCACCTGCAGCCCTGTGGTATCCAGAGCATCCCCTATCTTATAATATACTTTGTTGGGGTAATGACTTATCCTGATTCCGATAGCAGCACCAAACACACCAACCTCAAAAGTGGCAGCAAGATTGTTGTATGTGACGGTTATCGTCTTTGTCCCAGGCGGTGCGCTGTCAAATCCTGATACCGTATAGTTCGTGATGATCTCGATGCTGCCATCACTGTACATCCCGGATACAGTTAGTCCAGTGGGATCAAACTCCTCACCAATTTCATAGTTGGTCTTATCCGGCAGAGAAGTTATACTAATAGACGTTATTTTTACAAGCCATACAACCGTAGACCCGCTCGGGGCATCCCAAGGTGCCCCTGATATAGCGCCTTCTTTATTGTTTATTGTAATTGTCGGAGTATCCGTGTACGGGAAAGTCCCGCTTGAAATACTCTTGACATTCTTACCAACATATACGCTTTTCAGGCTTTTACAAGATAAAAATGTCTGTGTTAGACTTTCCACATTGCAATTATCCGGTATTGTAAATTCCTCGAACCCACACCCATAAAAACAACGCGCGCCTAACATCGAAATACTATCCGGAAGTGTCAAGTTCTCTAGGCTGGAACATCCCATAAATGCCTGATCTCCTATGGATTCAATGCTTGGAAACATAATATTTTTCAGGCCTTCACAATTCATAAACATATTAGCTGGGATTTCCTTGATCTTTTCTCCTAGCGAAACCGTCTCTACGCTACTTCTACTGTATAAATACGTTTGTTGCATTCCAGTAATATCACCGGATGCGATAATAGTTTTTAACTTATCCCTAAAAGAACCAGGTACATTTGCCTCGTATTGGAAATCGCTTACTTCGCCTGTCCCCTGGAAAGTAAGCAGACCGGTCACACAATCAAACTCCATAGTGACATCACTTTTGTTTGGCGTCCCGACTTCTGCATTTAAGTATCTCACTACCTCTATCTCAAAGGTTCTCGATGCGGTATAATAACTGACGATGATCGTTTTCTTCCCAACTGTCGATGTATCCGGATAGGTATATTCAAAACCTTCCGTTACTTCTTCGCGCTCCCCGTTTTCGTATTCCACAGTCATTCTTGATACATGCAGATTACAAGGATCACCAATAAAAATGGGTGAATTATAGCTATAGCCTGCGCCTACGATTTCTTGTGGTGCCATGACAGTTAGTGTAAATGAAAATGTGAGTTTTACATAAATGGCTGTCACATCACATATCTGTGGAATCGAACTGTCAAATCCGGAGAAAGTATATCCTTTGGTTATTCCGATCATTGTTCCGTCACTAAGATTTCCATTTACTGTCAACGTTGACAGATCCAGTTCCTGTTTTGGGAAATACTGCGTTTTTGTTGTACTTACTGTTATTCCGGTAATTTTCACTTCCAAAATGTTGACTGTGAACGTAGCAGTGAGTGCATTCTTTGTTACTGTTATCGTTTTAATTCCAGGTGTCGTACTGTCATACCCGGACAACGTGTACCGTGTTATTGGCCGTTTGTTCCCGTTCGTATCTACAGTGCTTACTTCAAGCCCATCTGTGTCTAAAACTTCATTTCCGTAGTACGTGGTTTTTTTAGGAGGCGTTGTGACTTCTATCCTGGTTATGACTGCAGGCTGATATTGCGTATAAGTAACCACTTGATTTTTCCCGGCATCCTGAACAGTTATTTTTACGGGATTTCTCTCAGTAGTGTTTATGGGGATTGTGAGGGTTTGTGTGTTCGTGCCGTCTGTAATTGATGAGGCTCCAAGATATGAGTCTCTTGTTGGCGTCTGCAGAACATTGATGAACATATATCCATCTTCGAACAAGAATACTTCGTATGCCACTCTGCTGTAGCTTTCCTCGTAGGACCATTTACCTGTAAGCCCCTCGACCCTGATTTTCAAAAATTCAATATCATTGTCCAGGGTGCCTTGCTGTCTATATACGTAATTAACACACCCGCTAGAGGTTGTGCATATACACAACTGCGCCTGTGATACGCCAAATCCCATCCATCTCGTATAATATATATATACATTGTCCACTACATTTCCGTTAAATACAAACCAGTCCACCCCTTTAATTTTATCCGGTATGCCGCTGGTGTTCTTCACTCCGTCCCGGATAGCCTCCATACCCTCTGTGGTATTAAGCAGACTTTCCAGCGTTACCCCGGCAGCCACAATCACCACTTCAAATGTAGCTGTAAATCCCTGATACGTAATGGTTACGGTCTTGGTGCCTTCTGTTGCACTGTCGAACCCGGACAGCACATATTCAGTTATGACCTCAGTTGTACCATCATCATAATTTGCAGTTACCACAAGCCCTGTGCTGTCAAAGCTATCGCCTACTACATACTGTGTTTTGTGTGGTAGGGAAGTAATGGTTATACCAGTCAACTGTCTGGCTACTCCTGTCCAGTTTATGACTGTTCCAGTCGGTGCTCCCCAAGGCGCACCTGATACGTCACCTTCTTTAGCATCAATGTTTATCGTTATTTCTTTTGATATCTTTGCTCCGAAACTATTACTGCTTATCTCTATTACGCTATCAGGTACATTAATGACTGCTCCGTCAGACATAGGAAATCCAAATGCATCGTCAATAGAGGTAACAGGATTCCCATTATACGATTCATGGATACTTATAACATTGGGCGCATCTTTTGGCAGCATGGCACCGCTTTTTCCTATCACTGTCACTCCAGATTCATTTTCGAGATATGCAAATCCGGATGTTTCATCATACACCGCATTCTGAGGCAGAAACAGTCCAAAACAAGTAGGATTTACCGCCGCCAACGGCAGGTTTTCCGCACTCAATTTAGTTCGGATAAGCGGGCTAATGATCCCCACAAGGGTAGAATCTGTTATATTCTGCGCACTGCCTAATTCTATCTCCTTCCGTGCGCAAGTATAGACAAGTGAATGTTCAGATAAATGAGTTACGCTACTGGCTAATTTGACCCTTTCCAAATCTGTGTAGCAGTTTTCAATTTTATTACTTGTGGTGCTATTGGTCATGATATCTGAAATTGTCATTAAAAAACTATCAGAAGAATAGCCAGCTATAAAGCATTCGCCAATATCGGTGATGCCCTCTTCTACAATAATTTCTTTTATCTGCCGGAAATATTCCTTGAAAATAGGGGGATGTACCGATGGTATATCACCAATTGTATCCATTATATCTCCCATCGTGAAATCTCTTATTGCCCCATATCCGGATATGGTCAATACCCAAGTATCGGTATCCAGCTCCGCTACCACATCCTCAAGATTCGGACTACCGATATATTCCCGAAGGATATGAGATGCCTCCGCTACCGTCACCTCAAAACTTGCGGTCTCGCCCTGATATCCTACAGTTACTGTGTGAGTGCCCGCCACAGAACCATCATATCCGGATACCGTATAATCCGTCACTATCTCTGCAACCCCATCGGAGTATGTAACCGTTACCACCATCCCCGTCAGATCCAGCGTCTCTCCGACAGTATACTCAACCTTAGCTGGCGGCGTGGTTATCGCGATAGATGACAGCTCATACACCGTCACTGTAAATACTGCTGTATGCTCCTGATATGCTACGGTAACAGTCTTTTGCCCCGTAGCGGCACTATCATAACCAGACAATGTATAATCCGCGATGATCTGCGTACTGCCGTCAGACAGATCAGCAGTAACCTCAAGCCCTGTGGTATCCAAGTCTGCGCCCACCTCATACCTGTCCTTATCGGGACCGTGTGTAATGCGGATACCTGTTACCGTAATCTCCGGTTCGGCTTCCCCCTCAACTTGGTACAAGTCGATCAGGGTAGGCTTGACCATGTTGGCGGATGTAGGTATCATACTGCCTGCTTTTTGTGTAGAGACGGACTGGCACTCGCCAAACAAAAACCTGTAATACTGATACTCTGCATTGCAGGTGATCTCAATCTTTTTCGCGTCCGCCCAATCGTATTTCAGGATTTCGGCATCCCACGATGTAAATTGCTCCCAATCCACATCAGTATAGGACTCGATATCCACAAAAGTAGTCCCGTCTGTACTGCCCTGCACTGTAAAGTTTTTAGGTACCTGACCGGCATCCTTGGCAGACACGGTTGTGCGACACGCGATCCGAAAAGCCCAGATACGGATAGGCGCATCAAGCTTGATCTGTACCCACTGTTCCGTACCATCCCCAAGCCCGGTAAAGGAGATATCATCATCCAGGCTCTCGCTAAATGCTCGGAACGCACCCCAGCTATTCTGGGACGCCGTAGCAGCAAAAGGAGCCGGGGCGCTATTAGCGGTCATATACGGGCCATATCTCTCGTCATGTTTAATAAGTGCCATGTCTCTACCTCCCATAATAAGTGCGTGGGATGTGACTCCACACGCACCTGGTTAATCCTTTTTTGTAAATGAAAAGAGAGCCTGTTTCCAAGCTCTCTTATACTATCATTCCAGTTCTATACTGCTTAGTTCCTTATATTCCCCATATAAATCTATTCCATTTGCACCGACATATATTGCATCATATGTTCCGTCCCATTCACTATTTGATTTATAAGTAAATACTGTCGTAAAGTCGTAAGATTTGCCCTCGTGTTCACAAGTTCCACTTACTTCTGCGGCACCTCCACACTCCGATATTTTGAGAGCATCTTCACCGCCCGAACCAATGCCCAGGTCAATGCTGTGGTCAATGTTATACTGTAATAGTTCCTGGGCAACTCTTCCGATAAATTTTTTGGTTTCAGTAGTTAACTCGTCTTCTGATTTTATTAACCAGGGATACTTTATTGGACTTCCAGAAATTAAAACAGTACCATTTTTAATATCGTATTCATTAAAACTAATGAAAAGTGAGGAATCAGCTCCAAAAGTAATGCAATAGATATTGTTATAATCAAACCAATCCTGTTTAGAAAGTTCAGCAAAAATCTCCCTTTCCTTTATCGGGTCAACCCCTTCAGAGTCATTTGCCCCCACTGACTTTCTAATAAATAATGTTTTATTGCTAATTGAATCGTTAATGTATTCCTCAGTATAGTGCGAACTTGTATCCGAACCATACTCTGACAGATAATCATTGACTTGATCCAATGAAGCATACACAGGAATAGAGGATAAACAGATACTTCCCAATATTGCAATAATAACTAACCTTCTCTTCATAAAACCCCTCCCTTTTTCGCGTGATATAATTGACAAACCATGCAAGCCGCTATAATTCTTCAATTGCATGACTTTTCATCAATTATACCACGACATAATAAAAAAAGAAAGAATTGTCAGCTAATATTCAATCAGGCCAAACCTGATTTTTTTATAATAAATATTCTTTCTTGCTTCATCTATCTCAGCTATCTGGAATGTAATGTCTGGTACATAGACAGTAGTTTTTGCATAGGCGTTTGTCTCATCATTCCAGTATTCGATATCAGCCATCCGCTGGTGAGTATCTGTCATTGATGAGGTGATAACACTCTGTATCCGCATCTTCTCGGCCAGGGTCAGGTCATCCACTGTCTCAAATTCAATCTTGGTGCGGGTATGAGACACGGTATCCCGGTGCAACTTGCCAGTGTTATCCTGCCATGCCTTAATCTCCTGTCGCTGATTAGGGGTGGACTTCCAGCTCTCATGATCAATCAATTCTAGCGGAAACTCCTGATTTCCGAATTTCAGCAGCCATCCTTCAAATGCCATCTGTCTCACCCCCTAAAACAACCCGCTGCCTGAGCGGTTGCATTCTTCCTGATTCTTCTCTTGCAGATACCCGATTATCTTATCATCCGCATATACTGCCATGCCTGACATTGCGTCCCGGAATGCCTGTATAACATCCACATTCCCCGTGTTTTCCTGCACACTTGCCAAAACCCTCTTGATAATTCCTTCAACGTCATCTGCTGCACTGCTACTGTTTTTGTTGTCAGAGTACCTCACTGTCTGCGGAGGTACTACGCTCCCCTGTGCCATTACGGGTATCTGTCTAGGGTAGATATTGCCGGCTGACGGGTTAAGCGTTACTGGTACATTAATACTTGGTATATCAAACTGTAATGCTGACTGCATGGAGTCTGACAGGCGGTGTGCCAAGTTCTGTATCTTACCCAGCCAGGCTTCCAATCTATAATAATAGCCTTCCATCGTATAATCACCAAGGTCTCCCATAATCTTTGATGGGCTATGGATTTTAAGCACATCTCGGAAGATATCAGGTATATTCTGGGCTATCGTCCGTGCATTGCGATATAGCGTGTCAGATGCATCTACCATACCGTTGTTAAGTCCTATAATGGCGTTGTGACCGATATCATACATTCCACTCAAGTTGTTTTCTATTGCAGTTTTGAGTGAGGTGAATTTATCGGCTATTGATTTTGTGCACGCATCAGTATCGGATACCATCTTGACCAGTTCGGTTTCAACTTTTTTAGATGCCCTCTCCCAGATTTGATTAGTATTCGTCAGTACGGAAGACCAGTAGCTTTGGACAGTGGTCATTACATTACCCATGATCTTTTTTGTGTCGGTATCAATAGTTGAAAGTGAACCTGATACAGATTTTTGGGAATTATCCCATGTTGACTTTGACTTCTGGTCTATAGCACCGAAGGAAGCATCTACATCTTTCTTCATGTTGCCTGTCGATGCAGCAACATCAGCTTCCGCCGTTTTCATGGTAGAACTGATTTTTTCCTGCGCACCGGTAATGTGAGTATCTACGCTAGTTTTTACGGCCTGTGCAGCCTCTGGGAACTTTTCTTTCATTAGAGTGATAAATTCGTCTGTGGGTACATTTGCCTCTTCTAATGCCGTTACTATTGCGTCAAATGCCTCCTGTGCTGAAGGTGTAGACTCCGCCAACTGCTGCCCTAAAATATAATCCAAGTTAGAGAAATTATCATTTACTTCTGAGTTTGTATCCCTGAGTTTAAGTAACACATCTCGCATACCGGAAAACGCATCTTTAATATCCACACTGGATAAATCTATAATCCCGGCTGTTTTTGATACGCCCTCGCCCAACTGGTCAATATACCCTGCAAGCAGTTCTGTACTCTCGGCAGTCTTACCTATTTGCCATTCCGCCGACTCCAGCACATTTTTAAGCTCGTTTCCAGATATGCCATATAACCCTAGCTGTTCCATGATACTATCTGCCATTTCCCGCGCTGTTATATCCATACTTTCATTGGCTTCTATCATCTTCCATAGTTCTTCCGCTTGATCAGAGGTAAGCTTATGGATATTTTGCAACTTTCCGGTCAGGTCATGGAGAGCGGCCCCGGTTTCGGTCAGGTCCCCATTTCCGCCTTGAAGTGTTTCGACAAGAGAGGCTGCCGCGGATGTAAGTTCAACCACACCAATGATTGCAGCGGATAACCCTGCTGCCGGAACTAGAATATCTGAAATAAGATTCCCTGCTCCTTTTCCTGTAACTTTCCCTGCCGTCTCTCCAGTCTTTTTCAGGGCTTCTGCTGCCTGTGACGCACCGCTTGTCGCGCTTTCCGAGATAACGTCCTTAAACGCTTTTGTCATTGTCTCAATGCTTTTCTTTTCCGCTATCTTGCCAGCAAGGGATTTTATAACCCATGATGCCAATTTCCCGATTCCGGTGATATCGGCTATCTTTACTGCGATAAATGCCGCAGTTAATCCAGCAGTTATTTTCCCCGCAAGGCCGCTCTCCCAAAGCCCCTCTAATGCACCGCCGAGTCCATCAATCAGCAAACCGGCCGCCGTCCCGAGTAATTCAAGCCACGGCAGCTCTCCCAAAAAGTCTCCTATCCCTTTCCCAAGGTCGTAAAACGTGTCTTTGGTAAGAGATTTTTTCAGGGCAGCACACAAATGTGACAGGAAGCCTCCAAGGGCTTTTCCATTTTCTTTCCAGTCCATATCGGCCAGGAAATCACTTATCCCGTCTGCGACATTTTGTGCAAAGTCATCCCACTCAAAGGTTTTTGTAAATCCGTCCAAGGACTTAAACGCGCCGTTTATGCCTGTCGCCAGAGTATCCGAAATCTCAGAAAATGATATCTTTGCAAATGCAGCGTTAAGAGCCTCACCAATGGACACCCCAACCTCTTCCCAATTCAGCTCATGGGCAGCTCCATTCAGAATATCCCACAGCATCATAACCTTATTGCCAAAAAATTTACCGACCTCATCCCATTCCACAGTGTCCATAAGGCCGTTTGCAAACTCAGCAAAGCCTTTACCGAGATTTTTCCAATCGGTCTTTTCCATGAGCTGATTGAGGGTTTTAAACAGGGTGTTAACTCCCTCCCCTGCCGTATCTCCCATGTATTCCCAGTCGATCTCGTCAACCAGGGCATTAAAAATGCCGGTAATGGCATCCACACCTTTTGTGATGTCATCTCCGACATTGTCCCATCGTATTGCCTTATTGAGTTTTTTGAGTCCCTTGTTGATCTGCTGCCCCAGAAGTTTTCCAATACCGTTCCAATCCTGGGCTTTGATGAGCTTCTTGAGCTTATCAGCGAAGTTTTTAACAGACGATTTAATCGGCACTTCCTCAAACATGTCCTGGGGTGTTAACTCGCCTATTTCAGGAGCTGCTACATCCGCTGTATCCTCCAGGCTGTCAGCAAGGTCCATCTGGATTACATTCAGCTCGTCCCAGGGAGCCAAGCTGCCCTTAGCCTCCTTGGCTGCGTCTTTGGTGGCTTTTGCCGCCTTATTCGTGGACTTACTGGTTTTATCCAGGGATGCAGCATAATCCTGCTGTACACTCTTGGCCCGTATGAAGCTGTCTTGCCCTGTAATAGCCGCAAAGAACATCCCCACATAAGTCGCGCCACGTGATAGCATATCTATAAAACTAGACATGATTGGGGCAACTACAGAAAGTATCGGCGCGAATGCCGTGGCAAAAGAGTTCTTAAGCCGGGTGAGACTGGACATCAGCAGGGAGAGGCTGGCATTGGTCTTGTCGGAATACTGTGCAAGGTTCTGCATTCCTTCTTTGATGCCATTGGTAACGCCTGAAATAGCGCGGAATACCGAAGAAAATAAGAGCGACATACCAAGCATCTTACCCAGTGACATCCTGGCGCGGTTTGATTCTTTTCGAAATCCCGTCATGGCCGATGCAGCTTTTTTAAGAGATGAAACCATACTCTTGAGAGTAGAGCCAACCTTTTTCAAAGTTGTCCCCAGCCCTTTTATCACTGTACCGACTATTGATACCGCCTTCTGCAGCCTCTTGCTTATGCTAATAAGCTTAGTATTTTTCTTCCCGTAATCAGCAACTTTTTGTTTTAGTGCCTCATACGAGTTTCCGAGCTTGTTGTTCATATTCACAAGTTTCTGCTCTTCAACAGCAATCCTTGCCTCGGTCCCTTGATACTTCTGTGATGTTTTTGGATTCACATAGGCGCTGCCACCTGCTTTCATCTGCTGTTGCTTTGTCTGTATCTTTTCCATTGATACCCAGATTTCATCAAGCTGTTTCTCCAATTCCTTAAAAGCACCAGAATCCACGGGAAAGCCCATCTGTATCCATTCCCTTTGCTTCTGTTCAACTGCCTCAAACTGCGATTCCAGTTCTTTCAGCTCCGTACCAAGCTTCTGATACTCCTTTGTTTCTACTTTTACATTTTCAAGCTCTTTCAGCTTATTTTTAAGTTCTTCTACCTTCTGGGACTGCCGGGCATATTGCTGGTTCATCTGCACAAACGATTCTGCCTGTTTCTTAAGGGCTATCTTGGCACTGGCGCCTATCCCTTTTACGGTCTTCGCCATTCGTTTAGCAGCTGCTTCCACATCTTTCCCGCCCGCAACAAATCCGTCCGTATCAATCGCTGTTTCGATATATAAGGTTCCATCCGCTGCCATCATCTCACCGCCTTAATCAAACAGAGCGTTGAGACGCTCCTGTTCCGCTTTTTCCTCTTCTGTGTATCTCTTTTTTAACACACAGATATCTTTATTATTTTCCCAAAACTTACGTTCCCACTTCTCAAAACGCTTTCCGGTTGCTTTCTTCTGCCGAAGGCTTAGGACTTGGGCAAACAGGCATTCCCCTGTTTCCATATAGGCTCCCAGGAAGGTCCACCAATGCAGGTATTCTCTGGCCCTTATTTCACCGCCCAGAACCTTGTTCACTGCTGGCATGATGATCGGGGCATCCTGTTCCCAGTCCATTGTATGCGGTTTCGATTTCTCTTCCGCTGCGCTGCCCATATCTATAAACCACAGCGCCTGCCTCATGGCCTCGCCCTTATGCTCCCAAGGCATCTGTCCGTAATCCTCATATAGGATATCCAAACAAATCTCCCACTTCTCATCCGGTTCATACTCCGGGTCGCTGAAATACTTTAATATATCCAGGACGGCCCGGAAGTCTGATCGGATCGCATATTCTGTACCGCATACATTTAGAGAGGTGGGCAGTTCCCACCCGCTCATTTGTGATACTTGGCGGTGGCTTTCTGAATTTTCGCTTTCTTCTTGGCAATACGCTGCCCCATTTCTTTTTCAATAAGTCCTTCTATGCCTTCTAAGATATGCTCACAGTAAAAGTCACCGTTAGCTAATGGGGTTAATGGATTGCACTTCGCAAACAGCGTGTCTGATACCTTGTAGTTTAGCAGATAATCAAACTGCTCCCTGATTTTGTCAGTAAAAGCCAGGATTTCTTCCGCCCCAACATTCTCTCCGATTTCAGCATTATCCAGATACTCTGCCATTTTTTCATAGCGCCTCACGATGTCGATATCAGCAGGGTTAAAGCGAAATTCCCCAATCTTCTCCCCTCGGTCTTCTATATCGACCAGGACGCTGCCAGTATCAACGCTTAACTTCAAAGTTTTTTGTTCTGCCATTCTTCGTTACCTCCTGTTATGATACGGGTGTAGAGCCATCAGCGGTGAATGTCTTGGTACTTGCGACATACTTACCTTTTGTCTTACTGCCGACATAGTGTACAGTGAACGGAATCTGATACCCGGATGTGTCGCCACCGTAAGATGCAGGTACAATATAACAGTACTGCTGGTACGCAACAAAACCTGTAGATTCATCCCCATCCCACATGTGCACTTCCAGAGCTTTTGTCTTGCAGGTATCATCCTTGGCAAGTGTATCCACAATCTCCTGTAGCTTTTCAAATAGCTTATCTCCCACTTCTGCATAAAACGGGTCCGCTTCCGAAGATACCTCATATCCGTTATGCTTAAATGCAGTTTCACCTAGTATATTCTTGGTGGATTCTACATCTGGATTAAGTTCCACATTGTACTCTTCCAAGTCTTTTCCAAGACGTACCCAGGTTGCCGATGATCCCCCGAAGGAGGCATCAATCAGATGAGCCATGTATTTTCTGTCAATCTTTCCGGTTACAGCATCAGCAAATGTCTGTAAATTCATTTTCAACATATTCATTCTCCTTTCAATCGCCGGGTCACAGGCCCAGCATGTCTTTTTCATGTTCCATGTACAAAATACGGCATTGTATCATATACTTTGCTAATCCAGCCTCTGCATTGATTCCCGCAAGGTTTGGCATATTCTGGAGGACTTCCATCTTTTCGATTTCGCAGTCACTCCCAAAATCCGGATATACCTTCTGTTTACTCTGTTCTTCTATCCAGTCCATAAAGCCTTGAGCAAAATTCATACATTCTAGATTCAGGTCATCTCCTGAAGTAGAATAATTTTTTATGATAACGATGGTAAAGCCATAAGCTTTCCTCGCATCTCCGGACACAAACTTTTTAACCACTTTGTCAGAATACTCCGTGACCAGCGAAAAGCTATCCGGGGATTCCGGTGAAAAATTAAAACTTAGGATATCCCCAACCAGCTCCATCACCTTCGGCTCAAAATAGCCCTTAATGGCATCATGCTTTGTCATTTACTCACGTCCTTTCAGGCGGTTGTCAAGAGCCTGCACCAGATCATCTTTCCGGGCTGTCATCATGGCTTTGTCCCAATGAGACGTTGCCAGGGGGTGTGGGAAGTCGCTGCAATGAAGTGGCTTGCCGGACGGCACTTTGTAGTTTTTCCCAGGCCGGGACCAGAACTGCTCGCCGTCATAGAAAGCACCCTTTCCCGTTTTGGGGTCAACATATAGCTCCCCCTCCCATTGATAATGTGCATATGGACTATCGTAGAGAATCCCGCCTTTTTCTTCGTCTGCCGTCACCTTTACATTCTGGGCAAGTACCTCCTCTTGGGATGCTGGAACATAAGGATCCATCAGTATTCTTGCTTGCTGTGCTAAAAACAACTGCCCGTCTCTTCCCCCGGTCACATCGGATGCAATCTTGACCAGAGGTCTGTCCCATTTAAAATCTGCTTTAAACATGATATCACCCTCCCAGTCTGTAATGCTTCGCGACCGGGAAAGAGGTGTTATCCGCAAATGCAGTCACTTTAAAAGCATCGGGCTTGTGCCTGGTCAATACCTGCGCCGCCGTCTGGCCGGACACTCCGGTTATCTCTTCTTGGCAATCTCCCAGGATTACGATATCATCACTTGACGCTGTAAAATGTCCCTCTGGGTTCTTTATAAACTCTGCATAGGGCAGATACCTTTCATCCTGCGGTATCCTTACAACATAAGTGTTCTGCACACTAGCCTGGGTCCCGCTAAAACCTGTGTTAACCTGTGATTTCCAGAAACAATTATGGAGCACTGTTTTTACCCAGCGCTCCTTTTTGTTTTCTGTGTCTGCAACCTTTATCCGGTTATACAGGGTAATGGTTCGGTCATAATTAGGATTCATCATCTCACCCCCGCATACAGCAGCCCGGTGTTCGCCAGATACTTATAGATGATTTCCCGGGTCTTTTTTGCTTTGCCTTCTTCCGTAAAAGAGGATTGAGACAAATCAAACGTCCCGGAATCACCATCATTGCTGTAGGATGTGAGCAAGCCTGCACCTCCCTGTTGTAAAGCCTGCTGTGCCGCGCTGTCCGCCTGATACAGCAGTTCCGCGAGTTCACAGGTGCAATCTTTCACATCATCGGATATAAGTTCCGTATGGCGTGATAAGCGCCCGTAAGTGTGCTTGTCAATCTCTTTCCCGGCCTGTTTTTCCCAGAATGGAAATACCTCTTCCGGGATTACCGGGTTCCTGCCCAGCAGATACCCGGATGTATAGTAATTGTAATCAGCATACATAGGCTGCCGCCTTTCTTACGCCCCTGCTTTCAGGATGGAGAACGGGCATCTCTTTGTCTTGTCTTTCTGCAACGCATTAATCGGATTCGGGATTTCCCAGCCCAGACGCATGACCGCACGAAGGGCGATCATATCATTCTGCATAAGATTGTAAGCGATAGTCCCGTCTGTATGCTGGATCACGCCCTCAGTAAATAACTTAAAGGTGATATCCTGGCGGATTGCATATACCATCTGGCTAAAATCTCCTGAAATCATGAGGGCTTTAGATTTATCAAAAGCGCCATTGTTCGGGAAGTTCATGGGGCTGCCATCCAGAGAGTAAGTAGTACCTGACTGCATGTCGGACTTAAAAATCGGATTGCCTGTGGTGTCCTTCAATCCCCTGAGTTTTGCCCTCATGGAGATATCCGCCATGTGTCCATTTACAAAGAATCCAGAGCTTTCCACCTTGGCGATCACTCCGTCTTCCCCCATGATGGAATCATACAGATCATCCCCAAGAGTTACTACTGAACTTGCCTTAGTTGCCGTTGTTACCAGCCCGTCTCTCCACGTAGACGGCTTGTCCACGTCAAAGAGCACAGCCCCGTCAATCTTTCCACCAAAAGCCTCAACGATCCTGGGCTTAACTTCACCCCAGATATCATAATCGGAGTCATCCAGCACGGATTCCGGCACCGGCACGATAACCGCGATTTCCTCGGCAGTGATAAACTTTTTATCCCATGCCTGCTTCGTGGTCTGTTTCTGCCCGGTATCACCATTGACGAAATAAGCAATCGGCAGCATATCCAGCACAGGCATTTTATACTGTTTGGATGTCATATTTGCCAGTTTTCGTCCCCTGGAGAGCACCACAGACTGGGTTACAACCCCCTGGATAATTTCGTTTGCCTCCTGGACCGGGATCAGGGCCTCCGCACCAGTACGGTCAATAAGCTGTACGCCGTCATCAAATAATCTTAAATTCATTCTGTTTCTATTCATTTTTAATTCTCCTTATCTTCTTGCCGCCAATCGAATGGCGTTATTGATGGAAGTGTTCAGGTTGTCACCCGAACCTTTTTCTCCCGTGCTCGTAGAAGTGGACACCCGATAGCTCCCTGCTCCTGTGTATCTTGGATTCTCTTTCAGAAACTTCTCCGCGGCCTTATTAAAATCTGTCTTGTCATCCACGAGCTTGCTGACCTTGAACATCACATAGTCCAGGTCATCTGCTTTTACACCTTTTGCAGATAAGACTTTTTCGTTTTTCAACTGCTCAGCCTCGCTTTTATAGGTATCTCGTTCCTGCTCGATTTCTGACAGGTTAGGCTTGTTCTTTTCCTTGTTCGTCTTGTAATCGGCAATCGCAGATGTGATGTCAGCCTCACTCATGCCCTGCTTGCGGAAGAAATCAGCCAGTGCCGTCCGCTCTGCTCTCTGCGCTCTGGCGTTGGCAACCTCTTCAAGCTGCTCATATGTGTACCCAGCGTTTGCTTTCTGGCCGCTGTTTCCAGTCCCGGCGCTTCCTCCGGTGGTACCACCATCCCCTCCAGCTCCACCATCGTCAAAAAGCCGTAAATTCATTATCATTTTATACTTCATCGTGCTTACCTCCGTTTTGCCTCGACAGGCTCCCGAGCTTTTTAAGTCATCACGTTTTGGACATAATAAAACCGCCTGTAATCCCAGGCGGTTAAATAAATTTTATGCAGTTATGCTCCTGATTAACAGCCGTCAGGCCAAGGAACCAGGAATCCACCAGAAGTTTCCCCGGTTCGGAAAGTTCCTCCCACTCTATTATTGTCAATCCGCTGCTGGTATCCGCACGGATCCGGTTGTCCGTCAGCTCCTGCAGGGAATTAATCAGGTTGCAGGTCAGGGCAGACACCGCAGCGCATACAATATCCTGACCGTTTATGCTCTTACCGGCGTGACCTTGCATCCTAATCCCCTGGGCCGTTATACTTATTTCGATCAATATAGCACCTCCTAAAAATGAGCAAAATAATACCACCGGCCATTTACTGACTGGTGGTATTTAGTACCATTTTACCAAATATTCCGTTGGTAAGTCTTCCGCTTCTAACAGTTCTATAAGAGCTGTTTTTGCATGGTTCACGTGATTTCTGCACCACTCATATCCATTAGGTAGAGAGTAGCCTGATACTGTCCTGGAATCTAAAGCTACGGTAACGTGGCCACTTTGCTTACTGTCTTCAGGATATATGTCGCATTCAATAGTGGCATTATTCTTTTTTATATTTTTTAATTTTACCATAATACTCAGCAGCCTCCTTAGCGTAGTTATATTTGGATGTTGCCTTGATATGTGCTTCATCCTGTGACATTCCTTCTGCAATCAATCCCTTTTCTTCAATCTCATGATTCAATAATGTTAAGTCATGAGGCTCAGGCTTTCCATCTATCAAACGTCTCCAGGATTCCCCAATCATATAATCCGGGTCGAACCGCCTCACACCCTGAGTTCCTAAATCATGCTCTTTAACAAACAGATAATCTTTGATTGCCTGTATATCGCTTTCCGGAATCCCCGTCGTTTCTGATATTCGCCTTACATCCGTTCTCATTTTCCTGACAAGTCCGTAATAACGTTTTGCATGTTCGTCAGCAGCTTCCCCGTACGGATTCCTTGCGCCGCTAACTGCTCCTGATTTCATTATATCAATATTATGGGGCTTTGCAACCGTTTTCCCAGTTTTTATTTGCCCTAATCCATCCTGATACACGCGCTTAACCTGCTCAGGCAGCCCCATCTTTGAAGAGAAGTCCTTATAGCTCTGCATCTGTCCTTGATACTTAGCCTTTTTCAGCATGATTTCCTGAGCATCCGCCCCACCCTCCTGCAGGAGCTTAATCTGCTGCCGGGTGGCTCTCATGGCGGTTTCCATTTTACGTTGCTGCTGCAGAGCTTCATAGGTGGTGTACTGCTTCCCATTGTACTCTTTGGGTGCATTCTCCTTCGCAAGCATCTGGTCAAGCTGCTCATCCGTGTATGTACGGATGGAGCCAGGCGGAAAAGCCCGATAATCATGATAACAGTTAGCCCCATGCAGTCCGGTTACCGTGCCAAGGCCACAGACATCAATCAGCTCTTGCATGGTCCACACACATCCCTGCCAGGGCTGGTGCGTTGGTCTTGCTCCCACATGGTAAGACACCTCATATGTATCTGTGTGGAGCTCGGCAGCCACTTGCTCGTTAATCTCGCCCTGCACCTGTCTGAATCCGGTCATTACCGCTCTCCTGGCAGCCACATCCACTCTGTTATGCCACCCTGAATCATAATCAATCCACCGCAGTCCGGAATTGGTCATCGTCTGTATCGTACGCTTAAGGACTGTCTGGTAATCAAACGCCCCGGAATGGATGTCCAGCATGGCAGCGTCTAGGGTATCCCTGTAAAACTCCATCAGAGGGGAATACGTAAGTGCTCCGGTTGCTGGATCCTTGAGTGCGAACCCCATACTTCCGGTCAAATTACGGAAGGTATCCCGGGTCTGCTGTCTGGCTGCTTCAATGACATGCTGCAGTATCTGATTCTGCTCAAAGGGTATCTGCTCCATGCCGTTGATTTTGTAAGCCCTCTCATGACCGTAATACTCTTTGTACGCTTCATCATCAAATATCCGGTCAATGTCCTGATCCGTAACCTGCAAAGCTTCTTTTATCCACTGTTTAATTTCTTTTTCAGAATCGCCTAATTGTTGCAATCTTGTAATCTGCCAATCCGCAGTGGCTGTAGAGAATCCGTTGGCCTTAATCCTTCGGACGATATCCGTCATAATACGCAATTCCAGTTCCGACATTGCTTTCTGGAAAGGGAGCGGGATTTTCTCAAGTTCTCCCTGGGTCATTCAACCACCTCCGCAGGCTCTTGGACATTTGCCTTGGCTTGTGTTTCTGTTTCCCCATAGTATTTTGCCCGATATTCCCAAAGCGGCATTGCACCCATGCTTACATCCTGCCGGTCAGACAATCTTTCTGCTTCTTTGTCCTCGATAATGGAATCATCAAAGTCAATGGTTATCTCCGTGTCCTGTTGCAGGGAGTTCCCAAGGACGATACCTAGCCGGATAATGATGCGGATAAGCTGTTTCAGCGCACTCTCCAGGATGATTTCATGTTTCTTGAGCATCCGGTACATATCAGAGTTTTCGGAAATCACCTCCGTAGCTGTCTTAACACTGCTGCCATCAAAACGGTATCTCTCTGTTCCAAAGCCACACTTTAGAGACAGGTAGTTCAAGTCATCGTTGATGGCCTTGCTATGCTGTTCAGAGCGCAGATCCATGTTGATTTCGTGTATCAGCCCCTCTCCCTTCTGGTCATAATCGTCCGGCATCTTATAAAACACGGTATCTTCCGGGTCAAATGCAGGGGATCCGTCAACATTGTGCAGCATCTCCGGGGCTACGAAGATACGTTTCCTCCCCAGTTCAAATTCGGAGCTGTAGGAATCATACTCTATATCCATCTTTTTGAGCACGTCTATGGAATTTGCAAAAATAGCCACTCCCATAGGGTTGCTCTCGTCCTCATCGGCATTGTTTGTGATGTTAAGGCGGTCAATGACAAACTGCGGTTCTGGCGATCCCGTCTCCATTCTGGGAGCAAGCGTATTAAACGGGCGGAGCTGTTTCCATTCTGCAGGAGTAAGCTCCTTACCTTCACGACTTTCAGTAACACATTCCAAAACAGTGTTCTCAATGACATATAGACCGGATTCAAGCTTGTGATGTTGCACCTGCACGTATTTCTTTCGGTTCACTGTCTTTGGAAAGGTGAATATACATTCTGTCACTCTCCCATTATTCCAGCTTACCGGATAGATGTTGCCGGCGCTCACGTAATCGATCCCAATCTGTCCGGACAGAATTGTACCATCCTCCGTGACATCCATATCATACAAGTACGGCACATAGGACACAGTGCCCGTATATGCCTTGCGCTCCTGGTAGTCGTTCCCAAGTACCAAGAATTGATTATCCTCAAGCACCTGCTGCACAAAATCCCCTGTTGCTTCATCAGCCAGAGTGATTTTCACTTTCTCGTTCAGTAATAGGTCTGCGATATCCTCTGACAATTTCTTTGCCATTCCCAGGCTCTTACGCTGCTTTCTGGTATAAGCACCCTGCCCGGAATATACCCGGTAAAAGGAGAAGTTCCTGACACGGCTGTTATACCAGCTTTTCCACTCTTCAATTTTCCGGTAGAATGTCGGATCTACGGTATCAATCCCCTTCCCCCGGAAGTAACTAAATATATCCATCCTCTTCCATCTCCTTCTGTGCTATGTCAACAATGTATTCCTCTTCCGTCTCATCCGTTGGCAGCCAGCGTTTTATTCGGCCCCACGCCCCCATAACCGCATACCGGATAGCATCCATGCAGTGGTCGTTATCCTTGATCGGAACTTCCTTTCCCTTCTCAATGGACTTCTTGTCGTATTCATACAATCCAAACTCTTCGATCGCGCGGGACTGAGCCGGCGCAATAGTCATCACATCAAAGGCTAACGCTTTCTGCACACGGCTGATTCCAAGAGCAACATCGTTCTTAGCATCCCTTACCAGTACCTGATCGCCCAGGTCACGGGTGGCCCTCCTGATTTCTTCCTGCAATCCTTTGGCCGATGGGTCCAAGAAGACATAAAAAATCCGGGTCGCATACTGCTCTTGGATTTTGTCTATAAAATCAACCAGATCTTGCGCATATTCCGAAGGGCTTCGCTGCCGGCCTGTATCCCGGCCACTATGGTAATACTCGCCAAGGCCCGTAAACTTCTTTCGATAATTGTCCAGTCCGAAAGCTTGATATGTAGTAGCATTCTGCTGTCCGTAGTCTCCGCCGATATATACTCTCTCGTATATACGGTCTGGCTCTGGTTTCGCCCGGTGCCGGTCAGAGAACATGTAGTATATCAGCTCATCGACGCCAACAGGCTCTCCCAGCCATGTCCAGCGGTACATCTTTTCGTCTGACCGCTTCATAGCCTCAGCAGAATCAATCAGGTCCTGCCCCAGCCACTCAACAGGCACATCCCTGTAGTCCGTATGGATGTGGATGCAGTCTGGACGCTGTTCCATCTTCTTGCACCATACATTGATGGGTGCATTCGGGTTCTTCGGTGGGTTATACAAATAGATCATCTGGAACCCGGCCTTGTTTCCACGGACAAAGGTAGCCTCGATATTTGCCAGTTCGTCCTCTCCTTCTCCATCGTCAAAAAACTCTGTCAGCTCATCCAGCACCACCAGCTTAATCGGCTTGTCTTCATCAATGATACCCTTGGTATCGTCAATACCATCAGAACCAGAGAAATAAATAGTCGTATCGTACTTTTTGTAGGTGATCTCCATAGGAGACTTGGTGATATAAAACCGATTCTTTGGCACCTGCAAGCGGTTAATGCCTCTCAGCATTTCCTTGTACACGGTCTTACGCAGCTTATTGTGGTGCTTGCGGAGCACAACCGCAGAGCCGTGAGGGTCACTGACTATCTGGTAATCTGTCCGGATAGCTGCATAGCTGGACTTCGTGCCGGCGCGCCCAGAAGTGAGGATGATATGCTTATAATTTTTATCGTTAAATATCGGCAGGTACTTCGGGATCACTATGTCCGATATCTTTACTTGCTTCTTTTGGCGCGTCATTTACAATCTCAACTCCATCCTCTTCCTGTCCTGGCTGCTCATATGATAATCGTTCAGTCTGTGCCTTGATCTGTGATATCCTTGCTTTCTGTTCATCCGTAGCCAGTTCCCAGTTCTTGTGCAGCAGCTCCTCATACCGGGAAATCATCCCTTCCAACGTCTTCTGCGCCCTTGCCTGGGCAGATAAGAAATTCCCCTGCTTATCCCATGCGTGCTGCACCTCCCAGCGTTCCTCCGTGACTGTATCGCCGTTCTTGTGCCCAACCTTAGTTGTAGTGCTGTCCTCCCGGTCCCTCACATACATAATACTCTGCGCCCGGATAATGGCAGCATAGGCAATCTGTATCTGGTCCCATAGGATGTCCAGCGGGTCTTTCGGCATTTCCTGGATAATAGAAACGGTTTCCTCCGGAAGATATTTCCGAAAGAAACCGAATTTTTCTGCGTTGCTATTCCCTGGCGGCCCTGTGGCATTCTTATTCCCCGGCTGGCCGCCTTTAGAGCGTTTGGAACGTTCCGTATTCTTTTGGAGCGTTCCATTCAGCAGGCCATCCCACTTATCCTTTGACTTCCATCCCCTGATTGTTCCGGGGGAAAGATTTAGTTGACTTGCAATCTCAACCAAATCTATATTTCCATTGTGCCCTTTATATAATTCAAAGGCTTTTTCTCTGTTTGGATCTCTTGCTCTCGGCAATCATCACCACCTCACTTATTCGTCGTTTTGAGTTTAGAAAAAGAGCCTGCCTGAAGGCATGGCTCTTTATTTTTTCCTTTATAAAATGAATCAATAATTAGTTTAACTACATCAATCGCCACGCCCACCAAATGATTCAAATATTACATTTGAAACAGATGTTTCATGTGCTTCATCTCTTTCCCTTTGTTCTATTTCCCGTTTTTTACTAGCCGCCTCATCTGCTTTTCTGAAATCTTCATATTGTTCTTTCGTCAATAATTTTTCTACACACTCGCGACTAATGCAACTTAAATACACAAAATAGCCTAACTGTGAATAGGATGATGAATCAATTAGCCACTTTTTAACCATTTCTGGTTTGCCACTTAACTCCTTATGGCATGATGCAATCATTACACATAACTCATCAATTTTCCTTAACTTAGAATCTTTACTAAACGATGCCTTTTTGTAAGCTCTCAAATATTTGCTATAAGCTGCCTCAAGGTGAACAAGTGCTCTCTTAAGTGCATCTTTTTTCGACTTCTCATATACTATATAATCCAAATCTTTTTGGGCTGCTTCTATATCAGCTTTTGCTACATCTAAAAACTTTTCCTGTGTCTCAAGGTCTAACAATTTTTTCAATGTTAATCCAAATTGAACAATGTTCTTGGCATCCGCCGCATGGGAAGTAACACAACTAATCAGAATAGCAATATCTACCATAATACCCCTCCTCACATAAGTCCTAAGTTTTATATTATTATAACTCATGCTCTGGCATACTTCAAATACTTTTAATCTAAAAAATCAGCCGCCGAGCTATGACACCCGGCAGCCGCCATACTATAAGGAGGGGTGTTTGGTTGGACTACCTGCCAATCTCAGCTTATACTATAGCACAGGAAAAACGAACAATCCGAACAAAACGAACAAATTTTAAGTTTCTTTCATAAATCTTTGATATTCCATTCGGATTCCCTCTCCGGTGGCCTTCCTACCCAATCGTTTAGCCACTTGCTCCCAGGATTCCTTTTCGAAAATCCTGTATTTAATTATTCTTTGCATCCGGTTTGGAATTGTGTTCATCCAGGATTCTACCTGCGTTTTAATTTTTTCCGCATTCCCTTTGCGCTCCTCTAACAACCTTTCCTCCATGCGCAACTGAAAGTCGTCAGAATAAGTGAATACAGTTCCTTGTATCTTAAAATGTTGTGGGTTGTAAGGAAAATCAGGATTACTACCGCTTACATTGGTTTGAACAATCGTTTTTCGTTTCTTCTTCAGTTTTCGGATGTCCTCTTCTGTCTCCTTGACCAGCTCGCAGGCATCTATGTAGTCATACAGTATGCTCTTATTCATCAGTCTCACCTCCTGTATACTTTTCCCGTCTTTCTGTCTCACAATCCGATAACCTCAAATCCCAGTCGTCCAGCCACATCGTTGATAAAATTATATGCATTAAAAATATGTATCGGCATACGCCCTGCTGCCCTGATAGCTCTTTCTGCTGTTGGATCTGGATATCCTTCTTTATTTGGCAATTTCTTTCCCCCTCGTCCTCTTCCTTGATCTTGCACGGAAAATTCCTTTTTCCTGGCACTGCAGTGGGCTACACCCACGGCGGTGTCCCTCTAGTAATATGTAATCACAGGTACTCCCCGATACAATATGTCCTTGCGCGCGGGAGAAATAGTAGCACTTTGAGCACTGCCGCTGTTTAAGTCTATAAATTTCTTTCGCCGTCATTTCTGGCCACTTGGGTGCTTGTCCTGCTGCCTCCTCGTTTTTATTCATAGCTGATCCTCTCCCTATATATATTCCTCTATCATCCACCGGAGCGTATCTATCAGATTTGCCTTGGTGATACTGTTGTATGTCTCCATGTCAATGATCTCCTGGATGGCAGTCAGCTTATCCTCCGGGTCTGCAACACCGTGTATGTCTTTTATAATTGCTATTGCTTTGCTTTTAATCATAATTATTTTCTTTCCCTTCCACTGGTACATCCGTCTTCCGGATTTAGTTCGCCGCCAATCCCTGCTGCCAGCCTGCACCAATGTATCCCCGTTGATTTTTCATGGGCCATAAATGTGCACTCGCTGCATCGAACAAAACCCGCGTATTTTTTCATAAGCTCCTGGGCAGACCCGGTAGCCCGATATGCTGTAAGCTCTTTTTGTAGATTATTTACTTTGTAGATCAGAATATCTTTATCTGATCCAACCATGGACACCGTGGTCTTATAAAGCTGGTTGATCGTTTCTTTTGCTGCGAGTTTTTCTTGTAATTTCTGTATTTCTTCTGGGCTTAGACCAGAATCCTGATAGGCTTTAAGTTCTTTTAATGCGGCAAATATATTTTCTAGTTCCAATCCTCTAGGTACCTCGTCAATACTGTAATTCCTCATAAATAATTCCTCCCGAATATTTTTGTAAAATCATTCCTGCTGCCACATCTTTGTTCAAATGTCTGCTGCCCAAGCCTGTGCAGACAATCCGTTGTCTCTTTTGACATGTGTGCAGCTTCCCGGCCGGTGCGGTGACAGGCGGGGCAGAGATGGACTTTTAAGCCATATTGTTCTGAGTGGATCCTTTGTGAGTTTCCGAAAAAGATGTGATGTTCTTCTGTATAGCCATATCTCCCACAGAGGTAGCAGGTTCCTTTTCGATCTCCCTGCAGGATGCTTGGTGAGTGTCTTTTGCGCTTTTTAGTGAACGCCTGTTTCGGAAACATAAGCCCTGTCATACCCATACCCCCAGCAATTCAGGGACATCACCTGCACCACGCTCCAGAAAGATGAAGGGGGTTAACTTATCAAAATATTCCTGCATCTTATCCGCAGTGTCTTTGATAATGACTATGTTTGTAGGTTTGTCTGCATTGTATAGTCTGGCAATGCACTTATCCGGATAATCCGGATGGCTCTGGTATACGGCGTACATGGGTACCTCTATTGTGCTATAATTTACCTGTGTGATCTCTTCCACGATTTTATCCTTTTCCATTTGTTTCTCCTTTCCAATGCTCTGATCAGTGTTGTGAGGTTATCCTGCTGCCTGTCTCGTATCAATTGTTCTGGTATCCGGGCAGTTAATTTCTTCCACTTTGGCGGGTTCTCCCCGTATTTCTTTTTGTACTGCTTCTTTTTCTGCCGCTTGTTCATAGTTCCCCTTTCCCCGGCTCCCATCTGACAGGCTCGGGAGCCGGATGAATCTATATGGATTTTAGTTGCACCCTTACTCTATCCATGGTCTGCCGGCATGGTCTACCATGGCATTTAACCAGGACTCCCAGAAGGAGATCGTCCGAAGTTCGTTGTATGTTACATTCTTAAATCCTTCAAAGGCTTTTGCCAGGTATTCTGCTGCTCCATATGGGGTACGGGATTCTATAAAATCCTTTCTGGTAGTTGGCTTATCCAGGATTTCTGTATCTTTCTCCGACTGCTCCTGCTGCCCCTCCGGTACTTCTGTCTGTTGTGCCGGCGCAATTTCCCGGTCCGGCGTTTCTGGCCGCGGCATGTATTCCGGATGATTCCAGATGTTGTCCTGCCCCGGAAGCTGCTCCTCTGGTTCTGTGGCCTCTTGTGTATCCGGTTGAGGCTCCGGTCCACTTCCTTTCGGTGCTTCCTGTGCATTTTCTTGACTTTTTTCTTCCATTTTTGGTTCTGATTGCGCCGGCGCAAAATCGGTGTCCGCTTTAGCAATCTCTGAATGTGAGGGTGTTTTCTCTTCTTGTGCTGTTTTTTGACTTTCCTTCGATTTTTCCGGCTCTTCCTGTGCTTTTGGAGCTTCTTTAGGTTCTTCTTGGATTCCAAAATAGGTTTCGTAGGTCCTGCTGCCGGCTGCCGCTTTTCCGAATATCTCCTGGGTGATGGTAAAAAACCGATCCCAGGTGATATCTTGGGGATTTGAGCCAAACTCTTTGACCATAATCCCCTTGTCAACGCTATACATCATCAAAAATACGGTCCCTTTACGGTAGCTTCGGTTTCCGGAAGGATTGATGATCTCTGCCATCTTTTTGATATTCCCGGTGCGGTAAGCTTCGCTGCCGAATAACTCGTTTAAGGATTCCTGGTTTTCCCGAAAAAATTCCAGGATTGTCTTACTGAGCTTGTCCTCCGGCTGGTCCTGCTGCCAGTTCATGAGATTTTCCGGGTTGCTTTCGTTTTCTCGGTTAAACCGCTGCATTTCCCGGATGTCTTCTCGCTTGGCTTCCGGGAGGAATATTTTTCTGTCTTCTTCCGGGAGTTGCAGCATCTCCACAAGCTGGGCAAACTTAAAATCTCGATACTGTTCCTGGAGATCCGGAGTGTCTCCGGGAATAGAGTATTTTTCGTAGACATTCATAAATCTCGATACCCCGGAAGGACTCATGTCGTATTCGGTGCGGGCGAACTCTGCAATAGTTTTGTAGCCATCCAATTCATAGGCCCGGGATTTGTCGATCCTGGTGAGCTGCCAGCCGATCCGAACGAAGCTCTTTACGATACCGCCGATATTTTCCTTTATTTCCTGCTTTGACTGCAGGTAGTCATCCATTGATAATTGTATGTAATCCATATTGACCTCCTTATGCTGATACAGCTACCTGCTGCCGTACCCTCTTTTTGTCCAGGACGTCCCTTTTGTATTTTTCCAGAAACTTGTCCACACTCGCTTTTTCCGGCTGTTTGTCGTGGTATCCATAATATTGCTTGATACCGTTCCCTTTGATCTCCAGGGTGTAAAACGGGATATCTTCCCGTCCCTTTTTGCGCAGGAAGAGTATAAAGGTCCTGCTGTTGTTGTGGCTCTCAATATACACATCACTCCGGCCTACACAATGATTGAGATTAGCACCCTCAATTACAAAATCTGAAGCTTTTTCCGGTACCAGGATAATAAAATTCTCATCTTCATAGCCATATTTCTGCTTTAAGGTCTTTTTGAGTTTTGGTATCCTGGTGTATTTTGCGTCTACCGCTTCGCAGCGCTCTTTAAATTTTTGTTTATTTATTAAGGTGCTGGCTTCACTGTGCCTGCGTTCCAGGTCACGGGGGAAGAGGATTGTATCTTTTTCCAGGTCCCAGTCCAGTGCGGCTGCCATGTCTATGTAATCAGTCCAGTGTGTTTCCCGTTCGCCCATGTTGCTGTAGGATTTATTTTTCTGTATGTAGTTTTTTATCCTAATAACACTTGTGTAGTTTGTCAGTCTGACCATGAATTCCACTTTGATTTCTGAGGACGCTATGTAACTCTTTTCCTCTTCCGACAGTCTTTTTCCCTGGTTCTTTTCTATCTTCAAAAGGTCCAGATATTTTTTGTTCCCGTCCTCCCGGATAAGTTCCCGGATCTGCTGACTGTCTATTCCTAGGATTTCCTGTGGCGTTTTGCCTTCCCATACTTCGCAGTCCCTAACATAATCATTAGTCAGGTTGAAAAGTCTGGCTTTAATGAAATATTCCAGGAACGGGGATCTCTCGAATTTCTGCAGGAACCGGCATAGTTCAATTTCCCTCTGTTCGTGCTTTGCCCAGATATCTACCGGGGCATATTGGAACCTTGTGCCCTTTAGGGCCTTTTTTACATTCCTGGTATACAGGTATCCTTTTTCCTGCCAGGCAGAAAAACTGGCATCTTTGGCATCGTGCCAACTTTCCCCGGACCAGCCAGCTCCCAAGTTGTAATCGTAGAAAGTTCTCTTGCCGTTATAGGTCGTTACTACCTGTTCTGTGGTTTTATATCTTTCTCCTTCCGGGCTGCTCATCTTATCTATTTTAAAATACCGGGTGAGGAAACCATCCTGGACAGGCCGCAGGTATATGGCCTGCTTGGTATTTTTCATGGTTCTGGTCCTGCCTTGTGCTTTGTACTGTATCCTGCTGCCGCATCCCGGACACTTCCCGTTACCATTATGTTTCTGCCGGCCATCCAGCGCGACATCAGAATTACAGTATGCGCAGTGCCCGTGGTTCCTGGCCTTGCTATCATAAAACAGATATCTCTCTGTCTTAAATACCGTGCTGCCCAGCCATTTTTCCCAGTCCTTGGGGAGCGGTTTCCGCTTTCCCACCCTTGCATTTATCCGGTTTTTCCGGTTGTCGTATTCCCGGTCCCGCTTCTCCTGCCGGATCTCTTCCTCTAGGCGGTAGAGGCAGTCACTTCCCGCACTGCCGCACCAGGCTTTTACGCCATGCTCCTCGGCCAATCTTGTGCTCTCCGGATCCATGGTGATTCTAGGGTGGCAGTAAAAACCTGGTTCCCCGTACATGGCGTAATAAATGCCCCCTGACGTCCATGTTTGTCGGCAGAATAAGTAAGTGGCGAAGTTTTTTCCATCGCAGGCCCAGCGGAAAGCGATCTCAGTTTCCTTTTCTTCCCCTTCCGGGCACGTGATTTTTCTGGCGTCATATACGTCAAGGACTATGGTTTCCCCCAGCATCCGGATATTTCCCACCCAGTCGTCCTTTCCATGTGCTTTCATGTCCAATACCGGAAGGGAAAGCAATTCTTTTTTCTTAAGCACTTTCCCCGCCTCCCGTGTAGTAATCTTTAATGATCCGCTTTGCGCGTCCCATCCCCGGGATTCCCAGGGTGACGCGTCCTGCCGATATACCTGCTGCCTTGACGATATCTTTTTCTATGATCTGTTGGTTTTTGAATGACCAGGAGAGCAGAGCTGCAATACAGCCTTTTAGGGATTTCCCCTTACGGCGGACTGCTTGGGCCATCTCATCCGATTCCGCACACTGCCCGCGGATATATTCCGTCCAGTCTTCCATGATCTCTTTCGGCTTTAATTCCCTGCACTCCACGTCCAGTTTTCCCATGGCTGCTGTCATGGCATCACACAGGGCCGGAATGTCACCGGATATGTAGAGATCAGCATATTCCCTTGGGATTCCGTTTTCTTTTGCCATGGCTTTTAAGCTTTCCAAGTCTCCCTCGTTAAAAAGATTCTCCGCCAGTTCATTCATCTCCTGGCAGCTGTTCAGTTCTCCAAATTTTTCAAACATTGTTTTCTCCCTTCTTTCATCTTTTTCATAGGCCAGAGTGCAGGGCACGGCCAGCCTCTCATCATGCATCTGTCTGTATAAAATGCACAATTTACACAATGTGTCTTTTTACAGTATCTTTTTAATTTCTTTACCATCTTAAAGGCTTTCTTTTTCCTCATTTTGATCTCCTCTCCGCACGGGAAAGTCCCGTGTAAATTATGATTTTGCTAACTAATATGGTCCATATTTGATTTGTATTGATACCGGATTGCATGTCCTTTGCTCAACTCATAGAGCTGCTGCCACAAGTCTACATTTTTTAATGGCTCCCCTCCGGCTTTTTTCCAGCCGTTGCGCTCCCACGAAGCAAGGTAGGCATGTCCGGTCATGAGATATCTGCAATTGGTATGTATGGTGATGACTGCTGCCCTTGTCATCCTCTTCAGAGCTTCGATCGCGCAGGTCATAGCCAAGCGATGTCCTGTGATCTGTCCTGTCTCTCCGGTATCCTCCAGTGAGTGCCCTCCGCAAGTCAGGACATATTTATATTTTGCGCCGGCGCAAGTCGGGGCTTTTGATGAAATGTACAGATAGATGTCAACCTCCTGCATCTCAAATCCTCCTGTCCAGTTTGATGATTGTATAATGACGGTATGCAAATCCGGTTACCGGGTTGATGCCCTGGCGGATGGAATCCGGGTCCACATAATATCCTTTAGGGGCTTTCGGCGGGATGGGATGGCCCTGGCTATCTATCAGACTTCTGCGGTTGACTGGTTTTTCTTTCGGATCTTTCCGGATCAGGTTCTTGGATGGGCTGTACCGCTTCAAAGATTCTGGTTCCCATTCTTCCAGGGGCTTTGTGACGTATTCGGCCAGTTCCCGGAATCCTCCTGCCTCGTAGGTGGTACGGAAATTAATGTGGCCTTTATTCCAGATTTCGCTGAATATGAGATCCGTCCCTGTCTCCGTTGTGGAAAAGCGGTTGACCAGGATGTGGATGTGAGGGCCTCCTTTTTTTCCTATTCCCATACGCAGGATATACTTTAATTCCTGGCCGTATTTTTTATACCGCCTCCGAGCTGTCCGGATCAGCCAGGCTGTATCCCGTTTCATTTCTTCCGGAGTAGGTCGCGCTCCTCTTTTATAGGTCACTGTCATCCAGTAATCATTGGCCCCGAAGTTCCACTTCATTAGGCGGCGGACATCCCGCTCCCTCTTCCATTGGTTTTGCTTCCGGATTTCCTCCCTGGAAGCCTTTCGTCTTTTTCCCCTCTGCTGTCCTCTAGCTCCATACCTCCCGGTGTGCTTCTCTTCTACCTCCCGGGACGAGCCAAACTCCCATGTATGCCTTATATATCCATACTTCATCTAGCCACCTCTTGTCGTAAGTCTAATACTCCTAATCAAGCTTTTAAGGGGCGTTTATCCCCAAAAAAGGTAAAAATAAATAGGGGTATCCCCATTTTTATTGACTTCTCGCCGCTCAGATGGTATATTATAAATAGTGATTATTTCTGAGTGGCGGAAGTCACCTGGCTCATGTATCGGCAAATACATGGGCTATTTTTATGCAATTATGTAACTGCCTCCGTAGAGGTCTTTCTTTTCTTCGGCACGCTCCACAGCATTTTCCCTGGTGCCGTAGCAGCTTGCAAGTGTGCCGTTTGTAAAGCGGATGATCCATATGCGTTTATACTTATTATTTTCCATCATATACGCCTCGTGATTTTTCGATCAATCTCATGATTTCCTGGTGCCTCATAACTGTCTCTTTGTGGCTTTTGTCTGTCTCCTGATGTGCCCTGTCAAACATCTCCTGTACCTCGATCTGCAGCTTGGTCATTCTCTCTCGCCTCCCTTAGTTTTAACTTTCCACACTCGTTGACGCGGTGAAACTGATTTGCAAACCCCAGAATGGCATTCCGGGCGGCTAGGTAATCCGGGTCGTCACAATCCAGCCGGCAAAAATGATAGGCTAACTGGGCGGCTATGCGCTTGTCGGTCTTGACATCTAAGCTACCGCACCACCGCGGCCAGCAGGAAAAATCCAGGGCGGCGCCGCGGAGGGCTGCGGGCCGGGG